>DASYYE010000049.1:0-29821 GCA_035946955.1 Streptosporangiaceae bacterium
GACGGGCAGGCAGCCACCGTGCACGAGTTGCTGGAGGGACTCCCCGCCGATGCCGCCGCTGACGCGGAACTCACCGCACTGCGCGCAGCAGATGAACTGAACAGAGGATCACTGGAACAAGCCGAACGGTACCTGGCGCTGACCGGCCATCGATCGGTGTCGGTTCCTGAGGAACGGCGCGAACTCTTGGAGGTCATGCGGGCGGTGCTGCGGCTCCGGCTGGCCCGGCAAGGCGGCGACCTTCCGGCAGTAATGGAGGAGGCCCAGAGGCTGCTCTCCCCCTGCGAAGCGGGGGAGAGCAGGATGAACCTGCGAGCGCTGGCGCTGATCAGCCTCGGCGCTGCCGAGCTGTGGAGTGCCCGGCTCGAAGACGCTCAGGGCCACCTGGAACAAGGCGCCGCGCTGGCACGCCGGATCGGGGAGCATTATCTGGAGATCAACGGTCGAGCGCATCTGGCCCTGGTCACGCACTTCCGGTCGCTCCCGCTCAGCGCGAAGCAGAGCAGGCAGGTGATCGAGCTGGCCAGGCGGCACGGTTGCACCGATGATCCGGCCGTCGCGATCGCCTACATGGTGCTCGGCGCCGCGACGTTCTGGCCGGGAGATCTGCACGAGGCAGACCTGTGGTTCAAGCGTGCCGAGCAAGCCCTCCGCGCCGAGCTCGAACCAGCAGCCGGGATGCTGCAGCATCTCTTGCGCGGCGAGCTCGAAATGGCCCTCGGCCACGACGCTGAAGCGCTGGCTGTCTTCCAGGCGGCGATGCCACTGACCGACCTGCTGGCCACCCCGTGCCCGCTGGCCGCCCAGATGCGGGCACGCATGGTGCACGCCCAACTGCGGCTGGGAGATACCGCACGTGCCGACGCCGCGCTGGCCGGAATGGACCCCCGCGACCGGGAAAGCTTGGAAATGCGCATCGTCCTGGCCGAGCTGCGGCTCGCCCAGGGCAACCCGGAGGCGGCGACCGCCGCGCTCGCGCCCATCCTCGGCAGCTCTGCTCCCGGAACGGATTCACAGGGCTCGGCGACCCACGCCTCCCCGGTGCAGGCGATCGCCGTCGGCGGGTTCGGCGACACGGCCGACGCCCTCGGCTGGGTGGTTCAGGCGTGGCTGGCCGAGTCGGTCGCCTGCAAGGCGCTCGGCGACACCGCGGCCGCGGAATACGCCGCCGAGCGGGCGCTCAGCTTCGCCGATTCCGGCGACGTCCTCGTGCCGTTTCTCCTGCACCGCGCACCCGAACTGCTCAAGCGCCACGCTCGGCACTGCTCTGCACACGCCGCCCTGATCGCCACCATCCTGGACATGCTCACGCAAGCTCCAGGGGAGCACGGGGAGTCATCCCGGGGGGGTAGTACACCATCAGTAAGTGACGCTGAGATCCGTGTCCTACGCTACTTGCCCAGCGACCTGACCGTGCCGGAGATCGCCCGCCAGCTATCACTGTCGGTGAACACCGTCCGGACACACATGCGCCACATCTACGACAAGCTTCACACGCATCGCCGCCGTGACGTCGTGGAGCGTGCCAGCGCCCTGGGGCTGCTCTCGTCGCGCTGACGCCTGCACAGTATCGAACGCGGTCAGTACCACCGATGACGGTATTCAGCACGGCTCACCTACGCGCAAGTAGCCGCGTAGGCGCCGCCGACAGGGCAGATCAGGCTGGACGTCACGTTTGGGCATCTCACGCCGGCTGACGATTTTTCACCAAGCGCATGTGATGACAGCTCACCCCCCCGAAGCGAGCCTGAACCTCACCGAGTCATACGACTCCGGTGACGTACCGTCTCGACCATGTCACGAGTCTCCTCCTGAGATCAGAGAGCTTTCCCATGTCAGACCGCTTCTTCGACCCGCAGTTCATCGCCCGCAGCCGACATCACCGATCTGTACGCGTTCCCCAGCCCTGAACGGCCCGGTCACCTGGTGCTCGTCCTCAACGGGTTTCCCGCCGCCGCCCCGACGGCGCTGTTTTCTGACGCGATCAGCCACCACTTCCGCATCCGCCCCGTCATACCCGCCGCGGCCGGTGCCGCGCCGGCGCTCGCGGTCGGCGAGGACGATTATGCGTTCACCTTCACCTTCACCTTCACCTTCACCGCTCCCGTCCCGGGCAGCAGCAGCGTCATCTGGGCGCAGGCCGGGAAGTGCACCGCGCCCGGCGGCCGACAGGTCTCGTTCCTGGTCGGCGACGAGCCCGCGCAGGTGCCCGGGCTGCGGGTCTTCGCCGGGACGCGGCTCGGGCCGTTCTACATCGACTTCGCTGGCGTGGGGCCACAGGGGCGACGGGGAAGCTGGCGTCCCGGCCGGAAGCCGCCAGCTCCCTGGACGGCATGAACGTGCTGAGCATCGTCCTCGAAATCGACGCAGCCGCGGTGTTCGGGCCGGGCATCGGGTCTTTAACCACTGAAAGCTGACCCCCTCCTCCTGCAGCAGGGCGCGCAGCCCCTCGTGGCTGATGTCTTCGACCACCCCCTCAGCGACCAGGAACTCCGCCAGCTTGGACAGGCTCCAGGTCGAGAACGGCAGGCCGTGGTCCGCAGGGGTGGGACTTGGCGGCCTTCTTGACCTCCCGCCGCTGGCCCAGGGTGAACTTCGGCGGCCGCCCGCCCTTGTACTTCGGGTACAGCGACGCGAACCCGTCAGCGTTGAGGAACCAAGGCTCCGCTGCACGCCGAGCGTCAGAGACCAGCGCCCGGTGCAGGACGCACCGGGCGCTGGCTTGATCGTGGCCTCGATAAGGCGCTACTGGCAGGACCGTCATGCCCTCGGTTCCTGCGCCCTCGGGGGTAGGGCGCGGGTCGCTCTATTTGTGCCGGTCGGAGCGCAAGATGGCCTCGTATCCGGCTCCATAGGCGGTCGGATGCCCGTTGTAGCTGGTGATCAGCCCTGGACCGCTAGCGCAGTTGAAGTCTGCGTTCCAGGCCCAGGCCAGGTAGCTGCCCGACCTCGAATCCAGCCACGCGGTCAGAGGTGACACATACGCACCAGCGCAGTCGTTCTCGCCGATTTCCCCCGCGATGAGCGGCACCCTGGCCATGACTGGCGCGATCTGGCTGCTCCAGCAGGACTTCGTACTGCAGGCGTTGAAGTTGTACGAATGCCAGGACGCGGCGAGGTTATGGTCTGGATCGGCAGGCTTGTGGGCCAGCCATCCGGTCAGGTCGTTCGACCACTCCAGTCCGCCAAGCATGAGCACATTGTTCGCACCGACGGATCGCACCGCGTCGACCATAGACTGCATTCCGGCCACACGGTAGGAGATGCCGGGACAGTGACCGCCGTGCAGCCAGCATTGCCAGCCCTCGGCCCCGTTGCCATTGGCGACGGCTTTTTCGGGGTAGGGCTCGTTGAACAGGTCGAAGATCACAGAGTCGTTGCCTTTGAACGTCTTAGCCACAGACGTCCAGAACCGAATAGCGCCGACCGCGTCCGGCATGGGCTTCTGGCAGGTGGCAGTGGCCGACGAACACGCCGAGGCGCCGCCCGTATAGGCCCCATCGGTCCAGTGCAGATCGAGGATAGCGACGATGCCACTAGCGTTCAGTCGCCGCACGTAGGTGGCGATGGCCTGCTGGTAACGGGCTCCGGAATAGGCCAGGTTCACGTAGGACTCGCCGTTCCAGCAAGCCTCGTTGAGCGGAATCCTGACCGCGTTGACGCCGTATGCCCTCATCTCACGGATGGACGACAGGCCGCTGGGGCCATCGAAGATTCCGTTGCCCTGTACGCATTCGTACTCGGTGCCCGACCGATCGACACCGTGAAGCATGACGGGCCGCCCGCCGGCATTGACCAGCTCGTTGCCGGATACGTGCAGCTGCGGTGCAGCGCCGGTGGCAGTTGCCGCGGTGGCAGTTGCCGCCGGTACCGAAGCCGACGTAGAATCCGACGCGGCCGCGATGCCGAAGCCGGCACCGGTGGCTGCACCGGCTGCCAGGGCTGCTATCCCGAGTGGTATGCGCCACGCAGACAGCGTCCGAAGGAGCGGCAAGCGTCGGCGAGGCTCCCGCTTGCTCCGTATCGCCGGGTCGCTCTCCGCCTTGCGACGATTCCTGTAAGCGGTTTTCAGGGAAAGCCTCATTTAAAGCCTCCGGCTAGTTGGGGCATTCCCTCAAGAAGCTAGGAAAGTTGCTTCACCGAAATCGTCGTACAACTAGCGGGATTCTGAGCACGCCAACAGGCTGATCCCTGCCTACCTCACCTGAGGTAGAGGCTTCCTTCAGCCGGGCAGGCCGTGGCAGGCATGCCCTTCGAAGGTTATAAAACTCTCTTTGAAGAAGTAAAGCCCTATTGCGGCGCGGAATGAGGACTTGAAGGTCTTGAGCGGCCGGCGATAATCGGTGAAGAGAATCCGCCATGTCTTCAGGGTGGCGACGGCCCGCTCGACCAGTGCGCGGAAGGAACTCACCTGAGCGCTCCATTCGTGTTCCCATTGCAGGAACTTGCGGCATTGTGGCTTGCGGATAGGAGTAGTTATGTAATTGGTTCCGATGAATCCTTTGTCGCCGAACACCCCGCCTGCCTTCTTCAGGATCTTCTCGACATCTGACCCCTCCAGTTATGCCATGTCGTGCCGGTTACCGGTAACAGGCTCGGAAACGAACGTTATGCGGCCTTGAAGATTCGCGGCGATCAGGGAGCCGTGTCCGTGGTCTTGTACTTTCCGGACCACAGCTTTCTCTCGCCGCCCCAGGACCAGCACGGCCATAGCGTGCCGTCTGCCAGCGTGATCGCGTCCCGGGTGGCCTCGGCCCCGCCCTCTGCCGTTGGTCGGTCCTCTTCCGCTGCTTTCTCAACAAATGGCGTGAGGAGCGTGATGTACCGCGATATTGTCGATTGGGCGACGCTGAAGATGTCGGCCCACACATCCTCGATGATGTTCTGCCGCAGATATCCGCAAGTTACGATCAGCGCCTCCCGCAACCGTTCGAGGGCGATGCAAACTGCCGCGGCGACACCCGCGGTGCCAGGAGCGGTCAGCGTTCTTGCTCGGTGGGGCGGATGAGGACCTCGTTCACCGCCGGGCGTGCCGGACGTGAGCCCGTGGTGTGGCGGCGCGGCCTGGGCTGGTCATGCTCCGGATGCGTCACCAGACACCGTGGCAAGGCCACTAGCCTGATGGTGACTTATGCTCTAAACGGTCACCTTGTCATCAGAAGAGGGACTTCGATGCTCCCGGCCCTTGCGAGGATCATGCCGCTGGCGCTTGCCACGCCACTGCTGGCCGCGTGCGGGGTGGTCGCTGGCGTTTTGTCGGCATCCGGCGGGCCTTGCACCACCTCGGCACAGTACGGCACGTGCTCATACCCGCCGTACACGGTCAACCAGGACATGTGGCGCCCGGCAGCCGGCAGCAAGTCGACGCTGACGGCGAAGTCGGCGGCGCAGTGGAAGGTGTCCACTTACCAGCCACCCGGTGTGGCCGTGCGGTCGTACCCGAATGTCACCGAGAACCTTGGTCAGCCGATCAGCGCCTACACCACGATCGAGGCCACGTTCGCAGAGACCATGCCAACCGGCGGCCGGGAAGAAGCCGCGTTCGACATCTGGGTCAACGGCGCCCCGGGAACCTCGAACACAGCTCACATGATCGAGGTCATGGTCTGGACAGACACCCACCGCACGAGGCCGGCCGGCACCTTGACCGCGAGGGCGACGATCGGTGGCCAGACGTTCAACGTGTATGAGTGCCCGACGAGTGCGTGCGTCGGCCACCCGTACTACGCCTTCCGGCTGACCCAGAACGAAGCCGCCGGCCAGGTGGACCTCCTGAGTGCCCTGAAGTGGCTCACCGCCAACGGCCTGGTGCCCGCCTCGGACCCCGTGACACAGGTCCAGGACGGGTGGGAGATCGGCAACACCGGCGGCATCACCGAGACCTTCGCCATGACCAACTACGCCCTCAGCGTCACCGCTGGCGGCTGACACCACGGAACCCGCTGGCGCAAAACGGCGCAGGTCAGCTCGTAAACAAGTCGTTGTCTTCGTCGAAGTATGCGGTGGTGGGAGCGATGGTTGGCACACAGACGAAAGCCACGAAATCCTGGGTTGCTGGGACGAGGCCCGCGAGGTACCGCCACTTCTGGGACAGGTACCACGCAGCGCCGATTGTTCCCTCCGGCCCGAGACCGCCAATGAGCCACCAACGTCGCTGTGGCTGATGGAGACGGTCAGGGGCGTAGCGGAGGATCATGGCGAACTGGTGGTCTGGGCTGGAATGGAACTCCCGTCCGTTGCGGGTCCGGGCATACATTCGCGCCTCACCTGCGGCGGGCTCAGGCAGGAGTTCAAAGAGCCTGGCCTGGCCGACGCGCTCAAGGTACAGGTAGGTGCATGCGCTGCTCCACAGCCCGAAACTGAGGAAGCTGCAGTCGCATTGGTCAAGAAGCTTGCGGTCAGTCATGAGAGAACTGCCGGCACCGAGGCCATCGAGGCAGGTGGCCATGTGCAGGATGGCTTCGATGTCGTTTGACGCCGTAGTGAAAGGGGCGTCTATCCAAAAGTCGGCAAACCCTCTTATCTTGGAGGTTGGCCGCTGGTACCGCATCCGTATGCCCGCGGCCTTGAGTGCGTCCGTTACCTCTTGGTGCGGCTCGAAGTCGGGATAGACGAAAGTCACATTGCGGCGGACGAGTTCCCCTCCAAAGAACTCTGCCGCGGCGTGGTTGAGCACGGCCCGCTGGGCTGAGATCAGAAGGTCTAGCGCCGTAATGAACACGAACGACGTCGCAATGCCCAGGAATACGTCACGCGCAGGCGACGACAGCTGGCTCCCAACCGCAAGCAGGCCAGCAGCGATGATCAGGCCCGCGAGATCCAAAGCTACCTTGGGACTCTTTAACGCTTGCACCACCCCCGCGCACCAGAATCGCCCCGAGAAGCGCCTCCGCGTACCCAATGCGGTGATTGTCCCGCACTCACCCACCGCATAGGAAGGGCAGCACGCGCTCAGCCGAGCTGGCCGGCCCGGCGTATCACTTTCTCGACCGGGTAGCCGCCGACCAGGCCGGTGTCATCCACGACAGCGCTGTCGCGGAGCCGGACCAGCCGGTCGCTGCGGGCGGCGATCTGCGGGTCGTGCGAGGCCAGCACGACTGTCATGCCGTGTTCCTCGCGCAGCCGGGCCAGGCTCATTCGGCGGCGATCGCTGCGATTATGTTCATCCGTGCCGCCCGTCTGGCCGGGGCGATCGCGGCGGCCAGCCCGGCGAATGCGGCGGCGGCCACGTAGACCGCGATCAGACCCGGGGAGACAACCACGGTCAGCCCCTGTGATCTGGTGAGCGCAGCCGCCAGGGCAGCACCAAGGCCCAGCCCGAGCGTGGTCCCGAGCAGTGCCCCGATCACGGCGATGATCACGGACTCGGCCGCGATCATCGAGCCGAGTTGCGCGCGGCGCATGCCGATCGCCCGGAGCGTGCCAAGCTCGCGGGTTCGCTCGACGACCGACAGCGTGAGCGTATTGACGATGCCGAGCAGTGCGATGACCACGGCGAGGACCAGCAGCGCGGTTATCAGGTTGAGTATCGTGCCCAGGATGGCTGACCGGCTCTTCGCGTAGCCGGACTGGTCGAGCAGTTGCGCACCCGGGTACCCCGCCAGCGCCCGCAGCAGCGGGTGCCGGGCGGATGCCGGAGCGCGGACCAGGTCCACCGCGTCATCGTGGACCCCCGTGTCGGCGGTGAAGGTGGCGTTCGACACCAGGTACGGCGACAGCGGGCCGATGTTGGTGAAGATCCCGCCGATGCGCAGCCGCGCGTTGCCGTAGGAACCGAAACCTATCGCTACGCGGTCGCCGGTCCGCCAGTGATGGCTGCTGGCCGCCGACTGGCTGACCAGCAGCGCGCCCGTGCCGAGCGAGGACACCGAGCCCGATGCCAGCCCGAGGTCGGTGAACGCGCCGATGGCGGCCGGGTCGACACCATCGACGTTCTGGTGCGCCGTCCCAGCCACGGTGGCGTCGGTGGTGCGCACCTCGGTGACCTGGCGGACCCCTGGCACCCGCGCGAGCGCCGAGGCCAGGCTGGGGGTCAGCCCGGTGTCGGCGCTGGTCGCCTGCACGTAGAAGCTGGTCTTCCGGTCCGCCGTGATCTGCCCGGTGATCAAGGACCTGGCCGATGCCACCAGCACCGACACGGCCACGATCAGCGCCAGCCCGATCATCAGCGCGGCCGCCGTGGCGCTGGTCCGTTTCGGGTTGTGCATCGCGTTGCTCCTGGCCAGCTCGCCGGCGCGCGCGGGCAGCACAGCGAGCGGCAGGCCCACGGCCCAAGCCAGTGGGCGAGCGAACAGGGGCCCCAGGACCGCGACGCCGACGAAGCAGGCAAGTGCCCCCGCGCCAGCCGCCACGATCGGCGCGCCGGAGAACAGTCCCGCAACCACCAGCGCGAAGCCGGCCGCTGTCAGGGCCACCCCGGCAAGCAGCCGCCGGGAGGAGAACACGGCCTGGCCGGGAGCGGCGTCGCGCAGCGCCTGGACGGGCGCGACCTGGGTAGCCCGCCAGGCGGGCGGCAGGGCGGCGGCCAGGGTTATCGCGATTCCCGCCGCCAGCGCCACGGCGATGCCGCCCGCAGGCACGGCGAGGCCGGTGACCGGCACGGACAGCCCGAAACTGGCCAGCAGGGCGGCCAGTGCCCTAGCCAGGCCGACGCCGAGCAACACCCCGATCACAGACGCCAGGATCCCGAGCATCACGGCCTCGCCGAGCACGCTCGCGAAGACCTGGCCGCGCCGGGCGCCCAGGGTACGCAGCAGCGCGAGTTCCCTGACGCGCTGGCCAACCATGATCGAGAAGGTGTTCCAGATCACGAACGCGCCGACAAACAGGGATACTCCGGCGAAGCCAGTAAAGAAGTAGGTGAGGAACCCGAGCTGGCTGTTGAGCTGCTGCGCCTGGCTGGCGGCGGCGGTTGCCGCCGTCACCGCTTCAGTGCTGGCCGGCAGCACCCTGGACACCCGGTTGCGCAGCACCGCGGCGGTGACCCCGGCACCAGCCTTGACGTCGATCTGGTCGTAACGGCCGGTCAGCCCGAAGAGCCGCTGAGCGGTGGCCGTGCTGAAGACTGCCATGGAGCCGCCGGCGATGCTGTCGGCTGAGCCGTACCCGGTGATCCCGGTCACCGTGAACGGCCTGGCCTGCCCGCCGACCGAGATGCCGATCCGGTCGCCGGTGTCAAAGCCGCCTTTGCGCGCCGAGGCCCGGTCGATCATCACCTGACCGGGGCCAGCAGGCGGGCTGCCCGCGCGGTTGGTGAAGTTGCCCTGGAAGGGGGCATCGGGGGGCCAGCTCAGCGCCACGCTGAACGGGGCGGGCAGCGCCCTGCCGTTCCGCCCGAGCAGCACCACGCGCCCGGTAACGACCCCGTCTGCCGCGGCGACCCCGGGCACCTGCCTGACGGCGGTCACCAGGGAGGCGGGCAGCGGCTTGTTCCCGCCGCTTCCCGCGCCGAGCCCGGCGCCCGTCGGCGCGACATGCTGGACGATCACGTCGGTGCCGCGGGCGCTCTGAGCGAACAGCGCGCCGAGGCTGTGCGTGAGCGTCGCGGTGAAGACGAAACTGGCGGCCATGAACCCGGTGCCGAGCGCGACGGCGAGCGCTGTCAGGGCAAGCCTGACGCGATGTGCGACCAGGCCGTGGAAGGTGGCGTTGAACACCGGGCTCACCTCCCCGCCGGGTCGCGCCGGACGCCCGCGGAGGGCGGGCTGGTTTCACCCAGCGAGCGCATCCGGTCGAGCACGTCGTCTGGCGTCGGCCTCTCGAGCGTCCCGACGGGCCGGCCGTCGGCCAGGAACACCACGCGCTGCGAGTATGAGGCAGCCACTGGATCGTGGGTCACCATGACCACCGCCTGGCCGAAGTCGGCGACGCAGCGGCGGAGCAGGTCGAGGACTTCAGCACTGGCCCGGGAGTCCAGGTTGCCGGTCGGCTCGTCAGCGAAGATGATCGCCGGGCGCCCGGCCAGGGCGCGGGCGATCGCGACCCGCTGCTGCTGGCCGCCGGACAGCTCGCTCGGCCGGTGCGTGAGGCGGTCGGCCAGCCCGACCGTCGCGACCACGGTGGCCAGCCACTCCTTGTCCGGCTTACGCCCGGCGATGTCGGCGGGCAGCGTGATGTTCCCCGCCGCTGACAGCGCGGGCAGCAGGTTGAACGCCTGGAAGATGAAGCCGACCCGGTCCCGGCGCAGCGTGGTGAGCTGCCGGTCGCGCATCGAGGTGATCTCCTGGTCGCCGATCCACACCGAACCCGAGTCGGGCGTGTCAAGCCCCGCCATGCAGTGCATCAGCGTGGACTTGCCCGAGCCAGACGGCCCCATCACAGCCACGAACGACCCAGCGGCGACGCTGAGACTCACACCGTCCAGCGCCGTGACCGCAGCATGGCCGGTCCCGTACCGCTTTACCAGGTTCTCCACGCGGGCGGCGCCCGCGGCCGATGTCGCATGCATGGCCATTCCTCTCGCTCTGCCTGACCACCCGAAAGGTAGATCCGGCCAGGCGAAGCGGGAATCAGCCCTGCGATCCGTTTCTCTTCTCCACCCCAGGATGTACCCGCGCGCTGAGTCGATCTCAGGATGGAGGCTCGCGGCCGGCCAGGCCGGTGTCGTAGGCCAGCACCACGAGTTGCACGCGGTCGCGGGCGCCCAGCTTGGCAAGCAGGTGATGGACGTGGGTCTTGACCGTGGTTTCGGTGACGACCAGTTCCGCGGCGATCTCGGCGTTGGACAACCCGCGGGCGACGAGGGCGAGCACCTCGGTCTCCCGTTCGGTCAGGCAGGACAGCTGAGTCCGGTCACGCCGGCCGCTGGCACTGGTGCCGGGGTCCCCGGTGGGCAGGCGCGTGGCGAACCGGTCGAGCAGACGCCTGGTGACTGCTGGCGCGACGATCGCGTCTCCGGCGTGGACCACCCGGATCGCCTCGATCAGCTTCACCGCCTCGGTATCCTTCAGCAGGAATCCGCTGGCTCCGGCCCGCAGCGCGCCCACCACGTTCTGGTCCAGGTGGAACGTGGTGAGCACGAGCACCCGCCCGGTGCCGTTCGCGCGGATCCTCGCGGTTGCCGAGATGCCGTCCTCGACCGGCATCTGGATGTCCATGATCACCACGTCCGGCCTGAGCCTGGCCGCCTGCCTGACCGCGTCGGCTCCGTCGCACGCCTCGCCGACCACCTCGATGTCCGGTTCGGCGTCCAGGATCATCCGGAACCCGGTCCGGACCAGGGGCTGGTCGTCGGCGAGCAGGACCCGGATCACGGCTGTGCCAACGGGATCGTGGCGTGCACGCGGAACCCGCCACCGGGGCGCGGGCCGGCCACAAGGGTGCCGCCGGCCGCGGCGGCCCGTTCCGCCATCCCGGCGAGCCCCCTGCCCCCACCGGGTAGCCCGGTCCCGCCGAGTGCCGCGGCAGCGCCTCGCCCGTCGTCGGCCACGAGGATCTCCAGGTCTTCTCCGAAGTCCAGCCCTACCGTCACGTGCGCGGGCCCCGCATGCTTGAGCGCGTTGGTCAGCGCCTCCTGCACGATCCGGTACCCGGCCAGGCCGACGTGGCCTGGCACCTCACACGGCTCGCCCGTGGTGCTGACCGTGAGGTCAAGGCCTGCCGACCGCATCCGCTCGGCGAGCTCCCCGATGTCGGAGAGGCCGGGCGGTGCCGTACGCCCGGCGTCCTCGGCGCCCTGGGCGCGCGCTGCCCCGTCCGCCGCTGACCCGTCGCCGGCCGGCTCGCCGGAGCGCAGCAGGCCCACCAGCCTGCGCATCTCCTCCAGCGCGGTCCGGCCGGTGCGCTCCACCTCCGCCATGGCCTCCAGTGCCCTGGGCAGGTCATGGCCGGCGACCCGCTGCGCACCCTGGGCCTGGATCACCGCGACACTGATGTGGTGCGCGACGATGTCGTGCAGTTCCCGGGCGATGCGCAGCCGCTCGGCGAGCCGGGCCCGCTGCGTCTGCGTGCGCTGGTGCTCAGCCGCCAGGTCGGCCCGTTCGGCAAGCAGCGCGAGTTGCGCCGCGCGGAGCGAGAACTGGCGCCGGACGAACCACCCGACGACCACCGCCCCCGCCGCGGCGAGGACCGTGGTGAGCGGCGGGTGCAGCCCTGAGGCGGGCAGGCCGTGCACGGCGAGCGCGACCGGGGTTCCGGCGAGCACCGCCACCGCGGCCACGGTGAGGGACGCCGACACCCGGCGTGCCGCGTAGACGACCGCGCTGTATGAGGCGATCAGCACGGCGAGGAACCCCGCCTCCAGCGTGGTGCCCAGCCCGGCCAGGCTGGCCACGAGCGCGGCCTCGGCCGCAAGGACCGAACCGGGGTACCGCCTGCGGGCGGCGAGCACGAGGCCCATCGCCGCCAGGATCGCCACCGCGGCGAGCGGGACGTATTCATGGTGGTGCCGCGCACCGAGAGCGCTGGCCACTCCCACCACAGCGACCCCGATTGCCAGGCAGGCGTCGGCGGCTCTGGGCGAGCGCAGCCACGGCCAGAGCGGGGCCGGCCCCCCGGCCGTGCCGGGAGGAGGAGCCGCGCCAAGACGGGAAACAAAGCGCCCGGGCGTCTGCCACCCCACGGCTGGCCACCTTCCTCGCCGGCCCCGAGTCGTCAGAGCGAACCTATCGAGCACCCCCTGGCACACGCAATCAGGCAAACCAGGCATCGGCCCCGCCACCGGTGTCACGCGCTGCCGGGTTTCCCGCGCCCAGGACGTTTCCGCGTACCGGTGGTGGCAAGGGGAAGGGGTGTCGCCGGGCTCTTCGGCGGCGTCCCGGGCGGCCAGACCGAGCAAGGTGAGCAGGGTCAGCGAAGTAAGCGAGGCACGCCAGTGAGCGAACAGGCCAGCGGCACTCACGGCCCCGTCCGTGATGAGGCCATCAAGCGGCAGGACGAAGCCGAGGCGCGGGAGTACGCCGGGGAATGGCCCGAACCTGAACAGGAGCCCGAAGACGGGACGGAGCAGGAGGCAATCTGGGCCCCGGCGGCCAGGCTGGCCTCCTCGCCAGCCCCGGCGGACTGGACATCGGTCGAACTGCGCAGCGACCTGGCGCGCCACCTCGACCGCACCGTCTGGCCGGTGACCCGGGGACGGCTGGTCAAGATCCTGACCGACAGCGACGCCGGAGACAGGCTGGTCGAAATGGTGGCCTCCCTCCCGGAAGGGCAGCGCTACGAGAGCCTGGCCGAACTGGTCCGGGCGCTCGGCCTGGGGCCCGAAGAGCGCGGCGGCTGAGGACCGCGGGGAGGCGACGGTGGCACCGTGAACGGCGCCACTGATAGAACGGCAGCACCAGCCGTCCGTCCCGGAACCCAGCCCTGGAGCCGCACATGTCCGTGCTCAGCGCCCTCACGGAGGCACTCCGCAGCGGCACGGTCGACATCGTCGACCTGACTGCGCCGCTGTCGGCTTCGACACCAGTGATCATGCTGCCGGAGCCGTTCGGGAACACCGTGCCGTTCTCGCTGCGGGAGATCAGCCACTATGACGACCGCGGTCCGGCGTGGTACTGGAACGACATCACCACCGGCGAGCACACCGGCACCCACTTCGACGCACCGGTGCACTGGGTGACGGGAAGCAGCGGCGAGGACGTGTCGCAGGTGCCACCGAACAGGATGATCGCGCGCGCCGCGGTACTGGACTTCAGCGCGCAGGCGGCTGCGAACCCGGACTTCCTGCTGGAGGTGGACCACATCAAGGAGTGGGAGACCGCCCACGGGTCACTGCCGGACGGCGGCTGGCTGCTCTACCGGACCGGGTGGGACGCACGGTCGGACGACCAGCAGCGGTTCCTGAACGCGAACGAGACCGGCCCGCACACCCCGGGCGTCTCGGTCGAGTGTGCCCGCTGGCTGGCCGAGGAGGCACCGGTGATCGGGATCGGTGTGGAGACGGTGGGCACCGACGCTGGCGCGGCGCACTCGTTCGACCCTCCCTTCCCGTGCCACGCGGCCATGCTCGGGGCGGGCAAGTACGGGCTCACCCAGCTCCAGAACCTGGCGCTGCTGCCCGCGCAGGGCGCGGTCCTGGTCACCACACCGCTGCCGATCGTCAGCGGCTCGGGGAGCCCCTGCCGCGCCCTCGCCCTCGTCGAACGGGCATGAGCAGCCCACCCATGCTGGTGAGTGAGGCCGTCGGAGCCACCCTCGCGGGGCTTGGCGCAGACACCGTCTTCGGCCTGGTCGGCAGCGGGAACTTCCACGTCACCAACGCCCTGGTCGCCCACGGCGCCCGGTTCGTGGCGGCCAGGCACGAGAACGGCGCCGCCTGCATGGCTGACGGCTGGGCTCGCACCGCCGACCGGACCGGGATCCTCGCCGTCCACCAGGGGCCCGGCCTGACCAATGCGCTGACCGGCATCACCGAGGCGGCCAAGAGCCGCACCCCGCTGCTGGTGCTGGCCGCCGACGTTGCCGGTGCGGCGGTGCGCTCCAACTTCCGGATCGACGTCGCGGCCCTAGCCACTGCTGTCGGCGCGGTACCGGAACGGCTCCACTCCCCCGTCTCCGCCGTCGCCGACACCGCCCGTGCCTACCGCACCGCGCAGCGGGAACGGCGCACGGTGGTCCTCGCCATGCCGCTGGACGTGCAGGCGGCACGGTGCGAGCCACCGGTCATTCCGCCGCTCCCGCCGCCCCAGCCGTCAGCCCCCGCCCAGGCTGCCGCCGCGGAACTCGCCGGGGCACTGGCCGCCGCGGCCCGGCCGGTGTTCGTGGCCGGCCGCGGTGCGCGGGTGGCTGGGGCCCGGGCCGACCTGGAACGGCTCGCGGATGCCTGCGGCGCGCTGCTGGCCACATCGGCGGCGGCCCGCGGCCTGTTCCGTGGCAGCCCGTGGGACCTGGATGTGAGCGGGGGGTTCGCCACCCCGCTCGCCGCGGAGCTGATCGCCGGCGCCGACCTGGTCGTCGCCTGGGGATGCTCGCTGAACATCTGGACCACCCGCCATGGCAGGCTGATCGGCCCTGACGCCACCGTTGCCCAGGTAGACCATGAGACGGCCGCGATCGGCGCACACCGCCCGGTCAGCATCGGGGTGCTCGGCGATGCCGCCCAGACCGCCCGGGCGGTGCTCGCCGAACTGGGCGGGCACAGCAGGCCGGGTTACCGTTGCGCCCAGCTGCGGGAGCGGATCGCCCGCGAAGGCAGGTGGCGCGACGTCCCCTACGCGGACCAGGGGGTCAGCGGCACGGACGGCCGGATCGACCCCCGTACCCTCAGCATTGCCCTGGATGACCTGCTGCCCGCTGACCGGATGGTCGCAGTGGACTCGGGGAACTTCATGGGCTACCCCAGCATGTTCCTGTCCGTGCCGGACGCAAGCGCCTTCTGCTTCACCCAGGCCTACCAATCGGTGGGACTCGGGCTCGCCTCGGCGATAGGCGCTGCTCTCGCACGGCCCGACCTGCTGCCGGTCGCCGCGCTCGGCGACGGCGGCGCGCTGATGGGCATCAGCGAGCTGGAGACGGCAGTCCGGCTGCGGCTTCCGATGATGGTCGTCATCTACGACGACGAGGCCTACGGCGCCGAGGTACACCACTTCGGGCCGGAGGGGCACCCGCTCGACACGGTCAGGTTCCCGCCCACCGACCTGGCCGCGATCGGCAGGGGGTACGGCTGTGAAGGAATGACCGTACGTCAGCCTCACGACCTGGACCCGGTACGGACCTGGCTGGCCGGGCCACGGGACCGCCCACTGGTGATCGACGCGAAGGTCAGCTCGGCGGCTGGCTCCTGGTGGCTGGAAGAAGCCTTCCGAGTGCACTGACCCGGGGGTGCCATGGGCGGGCGTGGCGGGACTGCGGCCGCGTTGGCGCGTAGAGTCTTGCTGGTGGACGGCATCCATGACCTGGGCGGCATGCAGGGGTTTGGACCGGTTGACCATTCGCCAGCGGAGCCGGTCTTCCACGAGCCGTGGGAGGCGGTGACCCGCGCGCTGACGGTGGTCGTAGCCAGCGCGGTGAAGGCACGCGGGGGTGAGTTCCGGCATGCGATCGAGCGGATGGCGCCGGGCCACTACCTGACGTCGAGCTATTACGAGCACTGGCTCACGGCAGCAGCGACCCTGGCGGTCGAGCACGGGCTGGTGACCGGTGCCGAGCTGGAGGCACGCGCGGGTGGGCGGTTCCCGCTGAGCGGTCCGGTACTCGGGCCGCCCGTAGCTGATGCTGGCCCGGACGCCGGCCGGCCGGGCTTCGGGGTCGGGGACCGGGTCCGGGTGCGGGAGTGGCATCCGCCCGGCCACACTCGCTGCCCGCGGTATGTGCGGGGCAAGGCCGGGACCGTGGTACGGGTGGACGGCACCTATTCGGTGCCAGATGCCGAAGTCCATGGCGCCGTCCGCCAGGAGCCGACCTATTCTGTCCGGTTTGACGCGGCCGACCTGTGGCAGGACGGCCAAGATGGCGTGGCGGTGCATGTGGACCTGTGGGACAGCTACCTGGAGCCAGCGTGAGCGGGCAGAGCCACCACCCCGCTCCTGTGTCGCCGGTGGAGCGGCGGGTCGCGGCGCTGGAGGCGCTGCTGACCGAGCGGGGGCTGGTGCCGGAGGGGTTCCTCGAGGAGGTCACCCGACGGTATGAGTCGGAGGTCGGCCCGATGAACGGGGCGAAGGTGGTGGCCCGGGCCTGGGCCGACCCACAGTACAAGCAGCGGCTGCTGGCCGACGGGACCGCCGCTATCGCCGAGCTTGGCTTCGGCGGGCCGGAGGGCCACCACATGGTGGTCGTGGAGAACACCGACGCCGTCCACAACGTGATCGTGTGCACGCTGTGTTCGTGCTACCCCTGGCCGGTGCTGGGGTTGCCGCCGGGCTGGTACAAGGATCCTCCGTACCGGGCACGGGTGGTCCGCGAGCCACGCGTAGTGCTGGCCGAGATGGGCTGCCCACTGCCCGGCGAGGTGGAGGTCCGGGTGTGGGATTCCTCCGCCGAGGTCCGCTACCTGGTCCTGCCCCAGCGTCCCCCCGGGACGGAGGGCATGACGGAGGAGCAACTGGCGGGGCTGGTCACCCGGGACTCGATGATTGGGGTGGCCCGTCTGTGAGCACACCGTTGACCCTGCTGGAGATGGGCCTCCCCCGCCGCAACGGTGAACTGGCCTTCGACGCGCCCTGGCAGTCCACGGTGTTCGCGCTCGCGGCCGCTGTCGTCGAGTACGCCTTCGGCGGCGACAGGGAACCATTCCGGCAGCAGCTCATCAAGGCCATTGCCGCCGACCCCAGCCGCCCCTACTGGGAGAGCTGGACTGCCGCGCTCGAAGCGCTGGTGCAGACCTTGCCCCAGTGACCACCGCTGGAAGAAGCTTCCGAGCGCACTGACCGGAGGCCACCGGCTCAGCCTGCCGAGTCCCCGGGAAGAGCGGGGTTCGGCGCAGCGAGCATCTCATGCCTGGCCCGGGCTTGACTTTGTGGTGCAAAGCAGCGGCTTACCACCCCGGGCCCGCCTCGATCACTGCCAGCACGTCAGCCTCGGTGGGCTCCAGGCCAAAGTCGGTGACCGCCCAGGTCAGGCCCGCCTGTTCCCATGGCCCGAGGTCGGTCTCCAGGGGGAGCTCAGTGACCAGGTCGAACGGGCCGTCCGGGCGCGCCTCCTGGACCATGGCGGCCAGTTCGGCGAGTGCCTCGGGGCCGGGCAGGTTGATGACGAACAGACCGTCCCAGCGCAGCGCCCGCCGCACCGGCCGCTGGTTCGGCCACTCCCCCGCCACCCACACCGGGGGCCGTGGCCGCTGTAGCGGGAGCGGCTCGAACTCCCCGGCCCAGTACCGGACCAGCGTCTCCAGGCCCTGGTCGAGCAGGTTCGCCCGCTCACGCGGGTCGACCACTTCGCCGTACGGCTCCAGTTCGTTGTTCCGTGAGCTGCCGAGCCCGGCCCCGAAGGTCAGCCGGCCCGAGCTGAGCCAGTCCAGCGTGACCGTCTCTCTGGCCACCTTGTGCACCCGGCGGCGCGACAGCGGAGTGACCAGCGCACCGATCCGCACCCGGGAGGTCGCACAGGCCACCGCGGCGAGCGAAACCCACGGGTCGGCCACGCCCCGCACCGGCGCGCGGTAGTTGATGTGGTCCCAGACGAAGAAGCCGTCCCAGCCCTGCTCCTCGGCCCGGCCAGCCAGCCGGGCCAGCACACGCGGGTCGGCCAGCTCACCGAATGCCGCGACATCGATCGCTCGCTTCACCAGCCGATCCTAACTGCGCACGGCGAACGGGACGCTGACCATCCTGGGCCTGGAGCCGTACAACGAGCCGCAACGGGTCAGGTCCTGACCGTCCCGTCCCACCGCCATTCCGTCTGCCGCGGCAACTCGCCCAAGGCGGCGCGGCCGCAGCAGTACAGCAGCACATCGGCAGGGTCGCCGCTGGGAGCGTTCGGAAACAGCCGGGCGATCACCGGCGCGGCAAGCGCGGCCGGCGGTCGCCACGAATCCGCGGGGTTCAGCCCGCGCACCACGTCGAAGGTGTGGACCAACGTCTCCACGACGGGTTGACCCGCGATTTTCTTCTGGCAATAGTGTCGATCCGGGACGAGGCGTTCGTATAAGAGGTGAGGGGCGGCCGGAGGAGGCCGCCGCGACAAGGGAGTCATGGGATGACCCGGTACCTGATCTCGTTCGATGACAGCGCGATGACCTTCTCCGAGGAGGACGGGCCTGATGTGGCCAAGGCCGTGCGCGAGGTGATCCAGGAGGCCGTGAACGCCGGTGTATGGGTATACGGCGCCGGGCTGGAAAGCCAGCGGGCGAGTGTCGTGGCCACCGACGGGACGGTCACCGACGGCCCGTACCCGGAGACCAAGGAGGTCATCGGCGGGTTCTGTGTCGTCGACGTGCCCTCACGCGAGGAGGCGCTGCAGTGGGCTGCCAAGACCGCCGCCGCCTGCCGCTGTGCGCAAGAGGTCCGGGAGCTCCTGCCCGACCCGCCCGACATCACCGCGATCCTCGGCTAGGTGAGTAGTACCCAGCGGGTCTGCGGCAGCCGAGGGTCTGTGCAGCCGGGTGTCTCTGACTCAGCGCTGTAGCCCGTCCCATGACCACCGCGGGATGCTCAAGCCGTCGGGGACGTCGTCTGCGGACTCGTGGTAGCGCGACATTGTCGTCGTGGTGGCCCAGGCGAAGTAGTCGTGCAACACCTGCCGGACAGGTTCCGCCGCGTTCAGCCCCACATCATCCAGGGCCTGGTCGAAGCAGGCGATCGCCCGGCGGTCCATCTCCTCGTGCGGGCCATTGCCGCTGTGGAGCCGCACGACATGCGTCTCGTCTCCGTAGGTACCGGAGTAGGTGGTGGGCCCGCCCAGGGCTTCGGCCCAGTACGCCGCCAGCCGTTCGGTGTGCTGAGGATGGAACCCATGGCTGAACGCGTGGCTGACTATTTCATCGGCCATCACCCGCTGATGCCACGCCTCAGCCAGACGGAGCAGGCCCTCCCTGCCGCCAGCGGCCTCATACACGCTCTGCATGCCCCAAGGATGCCAGCGCCCGGCGCGAAGACCATGGACCGACATTCACCGGGCATCGTCTAGGCCGAGCCGTTCCGGCGCCAGGCCGGCGACGTGGGCCGGATGGGATAGTGAGTTTGTGAGCCCTCAGATCGCCACCAGCACCGTGGTCTCAAAAGATGAGCTGCTCGACTTCGTCCGGCCCCGTCACCACGCGATCGTCATCACGCAACGCTCTGATGGCAGCCCGCAGGCCTCGCCCGTGACATGTGGCATCGACCAGGCTGGACGTATCGTCGTCGCCACCTACCCCTCCCGCGCGAAGACCCGCAACGCCCGCCGGAACCCTGGTGTCAGCGTCGTCGTCCTCTCCGACGACTTCGGCGGCCCATGGGTGCAGATCGACGGCGACGCCGAGGTCATCGACGTGCCAGAGGCGGTGGAGCCACTGGTCTCCTACTACCAGGCGATCGCAGGCGAACACCCAGACTGGGCCGAGTACCGGGCAGCCATGCTGCGCCAGGGCAAGTCGCTGCTGCGCATCACGCCCCGGCGCTGGGGCCCCGTCGCCACCGGGGGCTTCCCACCCGAACTGGCCTGACTCCAAGAGCGCGCGTGGGCACCTGCCGACGTGAGTGGCCGGCAGGTGCATCGGGCCGGGGCCGGGCGCCGTCAGGAACCGCCGTGGTAGGCGATGCCGTCTATCTCGAAGACGTCGCCTGCGGAGTGGCCCGGTGGCAGGCCAAAGGCGTACATCGTGCCGTCCGGGTTGATCTGCAGGTAGGCGGTCGGCGCGTTGTCATAGTTCGCGATGAGGTAGAGGGTGTGTGTCGGCCAGAGGGCCTGCGGGAGCACGGCGAACTCCGGGCTGGTGCCGGTGGTGTAGAGGGACCCGAACAGGTGCACCACGCCGTTGCTGACGTACCAGGATGGCGCGGTGGCCGCATAGGTCTGCGGTGGCGTCCAGCTGTTCAGCGGGGTCAGTTGCTGGGCGTTGACTGCGGCCGAGGGGAACGAGATGCCGGCCAGTGAGGTGAACTGCGCCGTACTGCCGCCCTCGGCCCACATCTCGCCGTCCGGGTAGATGAACAGCGTGCCGGCCGCGCCGAAGTAGCTGTACACCTTGATAGTCATGGCGTCAGCCGGGCGGGCGCCCTGGGGGAGCACCGCGAACGGCCCCCAGTCGCTGGTGCTGTGGAACAGGGAGCCGGACAGGTACACCGTCCCGTAACTGTAGGAGAAGGACGGATCTCCGGTGCCGTAGGCACCCTGGGACGACTGCCAGCCGTTGTCCAGAATCAGCGGGGTCGCGGCGTCCGCCTGGAGAAACGAGATGCCCGCCAGTGAGGTATAGCTGCTGGCGGCACCGTTGTAGGCGAACATGACGCCGTCAGGTTCGATCCGGATGGTCCCGTTGGCGCCGTTGAAGGTGTAGGTGTCGAGGTACAAGGGGCGGGTGGGCCAGGCCTCCTGGGGGAGCACCGCGAATTCTGTACTGCCATTGACGGGCTGGCTCATGGACCCGGACAGGTACACCGTCCCGCTGCTGACGCAGTAGGACGGATCCCCGCTGTTGTACTGGCTCTGGTCCGACCGCCAGCCATTGATCAGGTTCAGTGTCTGCCACTGGCAGCCGGGCGTGACGCCCGCGCTGGCCGGCTGGGCGATGACGCCGGCGCCGATCACCAGCGTCAGCGCCGCGAGCCCCAGGACAGGCGCTGCGGCGCGGCTGCCGCGCCGGAAAAGGTTGGTAAGTCTCGGCATCATGGTCTGCTCCTTAGGTGAATGCCGCCGGCAGGCCGCTCATGCATCGCGGTGACCTGCGCGGGTTGAGAGCAAGCCAAGCGGACCCCCACCAGGCCACGCCTGAGTAACCAGTGCTCAAATCTGCACGGCCCGCCCAGGGCCGGCCATGAGTAACGGGCGCCACCAGCCAAACGATCCCTGACCGCCCACGACCACTGACCACCTAAGGAATCACTCATCTAGTCTGCTGCGAGCCTAGGGATCTGCTGCGAGCCCAGGGGTCTGCTGCGAGCGAAAACCGGGGCTGGCGGCGGCTGCCCGTTCGTACGCTGGACTATGGCCGAGCGCGCGAATGTGTTTCCACTGCGGCGGGAGGCGCCGTCGGCATCACAGCCTCAGCAGCCGCAGTCCCAGGAACCATGGCCTGCCGAACCGCTGTGGCGGGAGGTGCTGGGTCAGCGTCTTCGGACGCTTCGCCTCGATCAGCGCGAAACACTCTCGGAGACGGCCGGCCGGGCTGGGATCTCGCCCCAGTACCTGTCCGAGATCGAGCGCGGCCGCAAGGACCCGTCGAGTGAGATGATCGCGGCGCTCGCGGGAGCGCTGGGGACCACGCTGACCGGGCTGACAGAGCAGGTGGCCGGGGAGATGCGCCGCCAGCGGGGTGTCACCGCCTCCGGCGCGTCCGGCCCGGTCATGCTCGCCCTTGCGGCGTGAGACGCTCGGGACCAGCAGCGGCGGCACCGGGCGCACTTCCGTTGGTCTCCCGCCGTCCTATGACCTCGTCGACGATCCCGTACTCCAGCGCCGCCTGTGCGGTGAGAACCCGGTCCCGGTCTGTGTCGGTCCGCAGTGCCTGCACGGACTGGCCGGTGTGCACCGACAGGATCGCTTCGATCTCGGCACGCATGCGCACGACCTCGTCCGCTTGCAGGATCAGGTCCGGAATCGGCCCTTGGCCGCGCGCCGCTGGCTGATGCAGCACCACCCGCGCGTGTGGCAGCACCGCCCGCCGGCCGGATGCCCCGGCCGCAAGCAGGACGGCACCCACACCGATCGCCTGGCCCACACAGGTGGTCGCAACTGACGCCTGGATGTACTGCATGGTGTCGTACACCGCGAGCATCGAGGGCAGGTCGCCACCGTCGCAGTTGATGTACAAGTTGATCTCCTGCTCGGGGCTCTCCGCCTCCAGGTGCAGCAGTTGGGCGATGAGCGTGTTGGCGACGCCAGGGTCGATCGCGGTGCCCAGGTAGACGATGCGTTCGGTGAGCAGATGAGAGTAGACATCCATGATCCGCTCGCCGCGGGGATGCTGGGCGATGACGTTCGGGATCGTGTAGCTGCTCATGAACTCTTCAGTCCTATCGGGCGCTTTTTCGTCGGCATGACCTGACTGAACGAACTGACGATCTCGTCGATGAAGCCGTAGTCCCTGGCCTCGGCCGCCGTGTACCAGTGGTCATGCAGCGAGTCACCGAAGATGCGCTCGACCGGCTGGCCGGTGTCCTCAGCGATGAGGCCGAGCACGGTATCGACTGTGTGCCGCAGGTCATCGGCTTGCACTTCGATGTCGACAGCGCTGCCGCCGATACCGGCCGAGCCGCGGTGCATGAGAATGCGTGCGTGCGGCAATGCGAACCGCTTGCCCTTGGCACCGGCCGAGAGCAGGAACTGCCCGGCGCTGCAAGCCAGCCCCAGTGCCAGGGTCGAGACGTCGCACGGCACGAGCCGCATGACATCGCGGATGGCGAGCATGGACGGCACGGACCCGCCAGGTGAGTGGATCCACAGGGCGATGCCAGTGCCGGGGTCCTCTGCCGCGAGCGAGAGCAGCTGCGATGCGAGCAGCGTCCCGTTGTCGTCATCGAGCACTCCGTCCAGCACGACTATCCGCTGAAGGAGTAGCTGCTCCCGCACGCGCTCGCTGAACGCCGGGGGTCTCTCGTCTTGAGCCATGCCCACAGCCTGCGATAAGGCCGCCGCGAATGGCAGTACCTGCTGCTGTGGGCAGATCTGCCCACAGCAGCGGGGGTGTGCGTCAATTTTGTAGGTAGCTGCGGTCAGCCTGTGGCTGTCTGAGTGTGGTCTTGCTGGCAGGTGCCGGTTCTGGCCGGGCTGGCCTGGTAGTGGGGACGCTGCCAGATTTCTTTCCAGCGGTTGCTGGCGTCGTGGCAGCGGAGGGTGGCGATGCTGGCCGCGCCGGGGACGGTCCAGCGCATGCCGGACAGTTTCAGCCGCTGTCCGATGACTGCTTTGCATCCGGCCTCGACCACGCCGGAGCCGATGAACATGCCCAGGGAGCGGAAGTGCTTGTAGCGCATCCGGTGGGCGTTGGCCTGGAAGTAGCCGAGCTGCCTGTCGCGTTCGGTGGCCAGGGAGCCGGTGAACTTCAGGTCGCGGCCGGCGGCCAGCAGGGCGGGGATGTTCCCGGTGTCGAGTTCGGTGAGGCGTTCAGCCAGCCAGGTGGGGTGGCTGCTGCGCAGCAGCCTGGTGGCGGGGGTGGCCAGGTCTGCAGGTGCTCGCGGGCGTGGTACAGGGTGAGCCACGCGGCGGGGTGCCTGCTGGGCAGGTCCTTTGCCGCGTGGCTTCCCTCCGAACCACGCGGGCACCTTTCAGCGCACGTGGCTCTCCGGTGACTTACGCCGCGGCAGCGGCAGGCTGGCCGTGGTGGATGGCGTCGTGGCAGGGGTGGCAGACCACGAGGGTCTTGCGCCGTTTCCTGGCCATGTGCGCTGCCCAGGCGGGCTGGCCTGGCCCGGGTTCGCCGAGGCTGGCGAGTTTGCGGACTTGGTGCACGAGCACCTTGCCCGGGTCGCCGCACAGCTCGCACCGTTTCGCCAGGAGCCGGGTGACCAGCTCCTTACGCGGGTGGGGAACCCGGTGGGGGATGCGGTCGGTGAGGACCGCGTCCTTGTTGCGTACGAGGGGTATCCCGCCGAACCGGGCGACCAGTGGCGGCTTGCCGTCGCGTTCGATCCTGGCCTCAAAGCAGGTGCGCAGCCCGTAGGGTGTTTCGATTTTGGCCTTGTGCCTGGCCGCCGTCTTGGCCACCGAGGACTGGTGCTTTGCCGCCAGGGTCTTCAGCATCGATGTCTCGGCCTCCCAGCAGAGCCGGTAGAGGCGCGCGACGTCGGCGGCGAGCAGGTAGTACTGGACGATGCCCCGGTACTCGGCCCCATAGGTCTTGACGATGTCGTAGTTGTCAAGGTTCTGCATGGCCGCCCGGGGCCACGGTTTGCCGTGACGCCGGTAGGGGGCACATTTGGCCGCGATCACATCACGCGGCACGCGCAGCCCGATCTTCCCGTTGGCCGATCTGCGGCCCCGGGTGATCTTGCTGTCGCCGTGCTGGGTGGTGATCTCGTAGCCGAGGTATCGCGCCGCCCGGGTGCGGGCGTGGGTGATCAGCGTCTTTTCCTGATTGAGTTCCAGCTTGAGTTCATCACGCAGGAACGCCGCCAGCTGATCTTTGATGGCCTCGGCTTCGGCCTTTGGCCCGGTGAGACCCAGAAGGTGGTCGTCGGCATAGCGGGAGTACCGGAGCCGGCGGTAGCCGGGGTCACATGGATCACGCCGGGGCAGGCGGCGCTGTTGCTGGCGCAGTTCCCGGGCTTGCGCCCGGTCATTGCGCCTGCGCGCCCGCGCCAGTGCGTTGCTCGCCTCGGCGTAGGCCGGGTTCTCCCGGCGGCGCGCCCCCGGGTGTGCTGCGGGATCAGGACTGTCTCGACGTACTCGTCCAGCTTGTGCAGGTAAATACTCGACAGGACAGGTGAAACGACCCCGCCTTGCGGACAGCCGCTGAGCGTGGCGTTCCACCGCCAGTCCTCCAGGTACCCGGCCGTCAGCATGTTGCGCACCAGCCGCAGGAACCGGTTGTCGTGGATCTTCTCCGCCAAGATCTTGACCATGACATCGTGGTCAAGGCTGGAAAAGCAGTCGGAGATGTCTCCCTCGATGAACCACGTGGTCCCGGTCCAGTTGGTGGCTATCTCGCTCAGGGCGGTGTGACAGCCACGCCGGGGGCGGAACCCGTGCGAGCGGTCAGAAAACTGCGGCTCGTAGTAGGCCTCCAAAAGCAGGCGGACCACTTCGCCGACCAGCTTGTCTGACCAGGTCGGCAGCCCGAGCGGCCTCAGCTTCCCGTTCTTTTTCGGGATGTATTTCCGCTGGGCCGGGGAGAACCGGTAGCGCTCGTTGCGCATCGCCTCGATGATGGCGCCGATTTTCTCCATGGACATGCCGTCCGCGGTTTCTGGCGTGGCCCCGGGTGTCATCGCCCCATGGTTGGAGTAGATGCGCCCGTAGGCCAGCAGGTACAGCCGGACGTTATACATTTGCCGGTACAGTTCCTCGCACGGCAGGCCCTTCCTGCCGCGCTCGCGGAGGACACCCAGCACCGTTTCGGCGTCTTGCATTTCGCATACCTCCGGTCGTGGTAGTGCCCGGTCACCTGTGCCCCTTCGCCCTGCGGGCGGCCTTCCCGCCCTCCCTGGCCGGTCGTGACTCCGGCGACTACTACGGGCACTGTGTCGCCCTGGGGCTCGCGCCCGGTAGGCGATCCCACGTTCGTCTCTGCCATACGTATCGAGCGTGACGTAGGCGCCCCACTCATCTCCTTCAATGCCCTCGCTGGGCATCGCTCCGTTCCCCGGAGGCTTGCGGCCGGTACCGTCTACACCCGGCCGCAGGGGCGGCGCCGGTTTCAGGCGTCTTTCCGGCGGGCGTCGTTTTGCGCCTTCTGGAGATTAGGGTTCAGCCAATCCAGGTTTCGCCATATCACGCGGGCCCCCCAGCGCACCGTCCCATACGCCTGGGCACGGCCGCGGGTTTCCTGGCATGCTATTGTCCCCTTTCCCCTTTCGGGTCCGGGTAAGCCATCAGGCCCAGGGACGCATATCACCTCCATTCCCTCCCCGCTGCGCGGGGGATACAGCAGAGCGCCTCGTGGCGCAGAGAGGTCCACGATCTGGGTGGCGGCGGGGGACAGCTCATCGGCGAGGTTCCAGATCCACACCGCGCCGTCGCCGGGGACCACGAGCTGGCGGATGTGCTCTGAGCCGCGGCGGCGGGCCTCGGCGTCCACGAGCTGGCCGAACCGGGCGGCGGGCTCGAAGGTGGCCAGGTAGGTGGAAGAACCCCGGCCGCGGACCGGGTGGCCGTCGTCATCGGTGGTGGCCTGGGTGAACAGGCAGGCGAGCTTGACCTCGCGGGTGCGGGCCTTGCCGTCTTCGCCTTTGCCGGGGCGGCCTTGGGTCTCGGCTGCCGTCATGGGAACCCCGGTGCCATCGACAGCGATGTAGAGCATGTCGGGTGGGGGTGCGGGCGGTGGCAACGGCACCACCTGCCGCGAGCGGATGGCGTCTGCCTGGGTGCGGGCCGCCTTGGCTGCCGCGGTCCCGGTGGCTTCGGCGGACCGTTCGACCCGCTTGGTGGTCAGGCCGATGCCGGCTAGCTCAGCGAGCAGGCCGGCGGCCTGGGCGAACGGCACCGCCGTCGCCGCCTGGGCCGTCATCTTGGCCAAGCCCGGGGACATCGACGCGCGGGCAGTGCCGAGTTCGGCGTCCCTGGGCGCCAGGCCGTGCCTGCACTGGTGGCAGTGGTACCAGGCCCGGTCCACCCGGACCGGGCCGGGCACGGTGTCGATGGTCTTGGCCCGGTAGGACACAAACGCCGCCTGGTGGCCTGCCCCGCAGTCCACCCTCGGGCCGCGGTAGCCGGGATCGGCTGCCAGGAGCTTCTCCAGCAGCCCTCCGCCAAGCTTGGTCATGGCGGTGCGGATCGCCAGTCCTGCCGCCTCTAGGCCGCTGCCGGCGCCCAGCGACCGCGCCGCCACCGCGGCCAGGCGCTCTACCTCGGCGGCGGCCTCCGCCGCGAGCGCCGCGCGGAGCCCCCCCTTTCCCCAGCCGTCCCGGCCGGGGGCTCACCAGCGGCTGGCATGACCGGCCGGGCCTCACAGATTGCCTCGCTCACCTCCACGATCTGCCCGGTCAGCGCCGTGAACTCCTTGTAGTTCGCCAGTTCCGCCCGGACTTTCTCCAGTTCAGCCTGCGCCAGCTGGCGGGTGCGTGTCTTGCCGCCAGCCGAGCGGGTCCACAGCCAGCGCGGCCCATGACCGGGATGACCCAGCCCGGCGCAGGCACAGTCCGGCTTGCCACAGCGACGGTAGGTGGGGTTGATGCTGCCCGGCCGGAAGTCCCCGGTTGTGGCGAGCCGCTCATACAACTGCGCCCGCTGCTGCTCTAGCTCAGGAAGGGATGGCCCGGTCACCCAGCAGCTCCTGTCTGGAAGTCTTAACACTTCCAGACTACACCGGCATGCTGCGGCTTCTTCGGATCACCTACATTCGTGTCGCACACCCCAGCAGCGAGGCGGGCGGCCAGAGTGTCAGAACCCCGCGCGACAATGGTGAAGTGCCAGGACTTGCATGGGGCTCGGTCGCGACACCACTCGGAGACGTGTCCGTCGCGGGCGCTGCCACCGGGGTGGCCCGTATCCGGTTCGGCCCGCCGCCCATGCCGACGGACCCTGCCCCGGCACCAGTCGTGGCAACGGCATTGCGCCAGCTTGCCGAGTACTTCACTGGCCGGCTGCGGGTCTTCGACCTGCCGCTGGACTGGTCCCAGATGGCCGAGACACGGCGCCGCGTGCTCAAGGTGCTGGCTGGGTCAGTGGGCTATGGCCAGACCATCACCTACGGCGCGCTGGCCGAGGCGGCGCGCGTGAGCGGTGACGGCACGATGCTGCCCGCCCGGACGGTCGGCCAGATCATGGCCTCCAACCCCTTCCCCCTCGTCGTGCCCTGCCACCGGGTGGTGGCCAGTGATGGGCTGGGCGGTTTCAGCGGCGGCACGGGGATCGAGGTCAAACGCTGGCTGCTGACCTTCGAGGGAGTGCTCCCTCCCACCCTCGACTGGCAATAGCAGTGCCGGCGGCGCAGCCACAGGCTCCGCCGCCGGCACTGGCTGCCTGGCTAACGGAGGTGCAACCCGCCGGCGTTGCCCCGCTGGACCTGCTGGACGCCCAGGCTTTGCAGGCACAGGGTTCCGTAAGTGCCCAGGCGCGTGGATATCCTCTGGTCGGGCGCGGTGACGAGCAGCCCCTGCGCGGTGGTCTGCTTCGTACATGACGCCGTGTTGCCCGTGATGAGCGCGGAGGCCGTCTGGCCGGGCTTGAGCACAACCAGTGGGTCGGGTGTGTTGCTGGAACGGGTGGCCTGCTGGATCTGCTGCCCGGCCGCGTTGAGCGCTGCGACACCTGGGTAACCCCGCATCCAGCACGCGGAGCCCTTGTTGACGAAAGTGACCACGTTGTCGGCGTGGCTCATGCCAGCCAGGGCACCCTCACGGATCTGCCTGTTGTCGGTGTAGGAGACCGTGAGCTGGGCGGCGCCGCACTCGGGTGTGGTGGTCACAGCCGCTGGTGGCGTCCCGGGTTGTGTGGCTGAGGGACTGGCCGACGGTGTGGCCGGGGCGGGAGATGTCGCCGGCGCTGTCGTGGCCGGCCCGCCCGCCGAAGCCGCCCCCGTTCCCCCTCGCGGGGCACCGCAGGCGGCAAGGGCGATCGCCACCAGGGCGGTGACCGCGGTCAGTGCCAGACGTTGTGCTGAAGTCATGCGTGGCTTCCCTTTCCCGCTTGACGTAGGACCGTTGGTGACAGCGCTGCCACCCCCTACGACGGGCGGGACCGTCCAGTGGTTGGGGAAAATCTCCCGGTTTCGTGTGGCATGGGCCACAACCGCTCAGCGCAGGCCGCGATGGGCGGCCCACAGGGAGCCGGCGCGGGTGGCGGCGTCGGCGACAAGAGCGGCCAGCGCGGGATCCTCTGGGACAGCAAACGAGACATAGGCACCGCGGCCACCGCCGAGCGGGCGGCCGTAGGCCTTGGCCGCGAGGTGGCCGTCGGGGAGCAGTCTCACATTGAGCGTGGTCAGAGTGAATGTCTCACCGCGCCGGGTGTCGGTCCACCGCATCGCTTCGGGGATGGTCACATTGATTGCCAGGGCGGTTACCTCGGTGCCCTTGTCGCTGTCCACGACACTCATGGTGCCCGCCATCACCAGCCACGCCGACGCCGGGTCCGCCCGTTTCAGCTCGTCAGCCGGTGCCGCAGCAACGGCCCGAAGGCTGAGCAGTTCCGGGCGTGGCCCACTGTGACAGTGGCCTACCTGCTGGGCTTCGGCACGTGACAGGCGATCTTGGGGTCGACACCGATGTAGTTCAATGGGCCCGCGAGGACCGTCACGGCGGCCGTGGCCACCTGGTTGCAGTTCTTGGGAGGGCGCGTGTAGTCGTGACGCTGGCCCGCAGCGAAAGCACCGATGATCAGCCAGATAACGAGCACCAGAGATCCGATGTAATGCATCGCACCTACCAATTCGGTCTACATCACCACCGGCCAGGAGCGCGTCGCCAGCGCAGGACACCGGGCCGCGTTATCGCCTCGCTTCCATTCTGAGCCGTTAGACGCTCACCTGAAAGAGGCGGCCCTCCCCCAAAGAGCCCAAACCCCACCACAACCTCACGCCACGGCCCTCCGCCCACACCCACCCCAAACCACCCCCGTTGCCCCACCGCGCACGCCACAAAGCACACTTATCACGGGTTCTGGCTGTTGTTTTGCGTGGTTTGTAGCTGTCTGCGAAGCCAAAACCCGTGATAAG
>DASYYE010000050.1:0-11776 GCA_035946955.1 Streptosporangiaceae bacterium
ACCGGGCCGGCCAGCCGCCGCTACGGCATCCCCGAGCTCGACCGGGTGGCAGAGGGGCTGGACGTCTCGGCGCAGCGGATCGGCGAGTTGCTCTCGGCGGAGCGCCAGTTCTCCTCTGATGCCTCCCACCAGCTCCGTACGCCGCTGACCGCGCTGTCCATGCGGCTGGAAGAGATGATCACGGCCGCCGACCAGCCTGATGTGGTCCGGGAGGAAGGTCTGGCCGCGGTCCAGCAGACCGAGCGGCTGGCCGAGGTCGTGGGCGCCCTGCTGAGCCGGACCCGGAGGTCGGCAGGGGCGACACCGGAGCGGATCGAGGTCGACGACATGGTCGCCCAGTTGGTCATCGAGTGGGAACCCTCGTTCCGGCGCCTCAACCGCAAGCTGGAGGTTTCCGGGAAGAAGGGCCTGACGGCCTACGCCACGCCGGGCACCATGGCCCAGGTGGTCGCCACACTGCTGGACAACGCCCTGGCCCATGGAGACGGTACCGTGACGATCCGGACCTCGAAGACCCCGAAGTCGGTGGTGGTCGAGGTACGAGACGAAGGCAAGGGGGTGGCGGCCGACATCGCCCCCCGGATCTTCGAACGCAACGTCAGCGGCAAGTCCGGTGGCACCGGACTCGGGCTTGCCCTGGCCCGCAGTATGGCCGCGGCGGATGGCGGCAGCGTGGTGCTCGTCCGGCCGCGCCCAGCCGTGTTCGCCGTGTTCATGCCACGCGACGCGCCAGCGGACGGGCCGGAGTTGCCGCCCGTCCGCGGTCCCGCCTGAGCTGTCGCGCCCACTCGCGGGCCCGCCTGACCCGCCCGCTCGTCCGTGGACACGCCTGAGTTGCCGTGTCGCAGGGGTGGTGACGCCCCTGGCTTATGCTGTGTCAGCCGGTCAGACACGGTTTCGGGGGGGATACGGGATGCGGAGGATCACATGAGCGCCATAGAACTCGATGGCGCCTACAACGTCCGGGACCTCGGCGGACTGCCGACCGAGGGCGGCAGCCAGACCCGTTACGGCCTGCTGTACCGGGGGGACTCGCTCGATGCCATCTCCCCACACGACCAGGACACCCTGTTCCACCAGCTCGGCATCGGCGTGGTGGTCGACCTCCGCACCAGGCCCGAAGTGGCCCCGGCCGCGTGGCGGGACGGTTCGGTCCAGTACTACCAGTTCCCGCTGATCAGCGAGCGGAAGATGGGCACCGAGCCGTTCCCGGTCGGCCAGCCCGAGGACCTGGGCCGACTGTACATGTCCAACCTCGAAGACGGCCAGGAGCCGGTCCGCGCCACCCTGGAAGTCCTAGCTGAGCACCTGTCGAAGGGGACACCCTGCATCGTCGGATGCGCGGCCGGCCGGGACCGGACCGGGGTGATCATGGCCGTGCTGCTGTCCATGCTGGGTGTCACCGACGATGCCATCGCGCAGGACTACTCCGAGAGCAACAGGCACGCGGCCGAGGTCGCCCTGCGGCTGGCCTCCAACCCGCTGTACGCCAACGGCCAGCCTCCCACGGGCTATGAGGCGATCGCGGTGCCCGAGGCCATGCTTGCGTTCCTGCGGCTGCTGCGCGAGAGGTTTAGCAGCGCAAGGCAGTTTGCCCTGGACGCTGGGCTGCGCCCCGAACAGGTGGACCAGCTCCGGGCCGCGCTGATCGAGCCCGCCACCGACGAGAGCATGCAGGATTCGGCGCTCGTCCTGTAGGGGCCACTAAGGTGGCTCCCGTGGATTCGCAGGTCGCGGCTTCGGCCACCGCCATGACGGCTGAGCCCGGCGGGCACTTGGCCGTGCCCACCGTGGGCATGGTGGGGGCTGGGCAGCTCGCCCGGATGACCGGCCAGGCCGCGGTCAGCCTGGGCATCGGGTTCCGCGTGCTCGCCGACACCGCGCAGGACAGCGCCGCCCAGGTCTGTCCAGCCACCATGGTAGGGGACTACAGGTTCCTGCCCGACCTGAAGGCCTTCGCCGCTGGCTGCGACGTGGTCACCTTCGACCACGAGCACGTGCCGGGTGAGCACCTCGCCGAACTCGCCGCGGTCGTGCCCACCCACCCCGGAGCGCAGGCGCTGCGATACACCCAGGACAAGCTGGCGATGCGGGAACGGCTGCGCTCGATGGGCATGCCCTGCCCGCGCTACACCACCGTGGCTGGCATGGCCGATGTGGAGCGGTTCGCGGCCGACGTGGGCTGGCCCGTGGTGCTCAAGGCGGTCAGCGGCGGGTACGACGGGCGCGGGGTGTGGGTGTGCCAGGGGCCGTCCGAGGCCGCCGAGGTGCTCGGGCACGGCGTCACGGTCTTTGCCGAAGCGCACGTCGCCTTCGTGCGTGAACTCGCGGCCCTGGTGGCCAGGTCAACCGCGGGACAGGCCGCCGCGTACCCGGTCGTCCAGACGGTCCAGCGCGATGGTGTCTGCCACGAGGTGCTCGCGCCCGCACCGGGACTGGACCCGGACACCGCATGTGACGCCCAGCGGTGGGCCCTGCACCTGTGCGGTGAGCTTGGCGTCACCGGCTTGCTGGCCGTGGAGTTCTTCCAGACACGCGACGGGCTGCTGGTCAACGAGCTGGCCATGCGACCGCACAACAGCGGCCACTGGACGATCGAAGGCGCCATGACATCACAGTTCGAGCAGCACCTGCGGGCCGTGCTCGGCCTGCCGCTCGGCGACCCCCGGCCGGCCGCCCCGTACGCCGTGATGGCGAACGTGCTCGGCGGCGACGACCCCCATATCTACCAGCGGCTCACCCATGTCATGGCAGCAGACCCAGGAGTCAAGGTCCACCTCTACGGCAAACCCGTCCGGCGTGGCCGCAAGGTCGGCCACGTGACCGTCACCGGGCGGCAGGTGCGGGAACTGCGGGCACGGGCGGTCGAGGCAGCGCGCTACCTCGCGCACGGGGAGGGGCCAGTATGAGCGAGCCGGACAAACAGAACGCCGCCCCGGGGCCACTGGCCGGGGTGGTCATGGGCAGTGACTCCGACTGGCCGGTCATGTCCGCGGCAGCGGACGCACTGGCGGAGTTCGGGGTTCCCTACGAGGCCGACGTCGTCTCGGCCCACCGGATGCCGCACGACATGGTCAGGTATGGCGCGGATGCGGCTGGCCGGGGACTGCGGGTGATCATCGCCGGGGCCGGTGGCGCAGCCCATCTGCCGGGGATGCTCGCATCGGTCACGCCCCTGCCGGTCATTGGCGTCCCCGTGCCGCTTGCGCACCTGGACGGCCTGGACTCCCTGCTGTCCATCGTGTCCATGCCAGCCGGTGTCCCGGTCGCCACGGTCGCCGTCGGGGGCGCCCGCAACGCTGGACTGCTGGCTGTACGCATCCTGGCCGTCAGCGATGAGGCGTTGCGCGCCCGCATGGCGCGCTTCCAGGACGGGCTGCGGGAGACCGCGATGGCCAAGGGCGCTGCGCTGCGGGAACGGCTGAGCCAGCAGTGAGACTCATGCCACCGAACCCACCGCCCGACCGGGGGTAGTAGGCCGCGCGTCGCGCCGTACCATCGGGTAATGAGCCTCGATTACCCCGCATTCTCCCTGTCTGACGAGCATCAGGCGCTGCGTGAAGCAGTCCGGGCCCTGGCCGACGACAAGATCGCGCCCAGGGCAGCCGAGATCGACCAGACCGGGGAATTCCCCTGGGACGTGCACGAAGCGCTGGCCAAGGCCGAGTTCAATGCCGTCCACATCCCTGAGGAGTACGGCGGGTCGGGCGCGGACGCCATCGCGACCGTGATCGTCATCGAAGAGGTCGCCCGCGCCTGTGCGTCGTCCTCGCTGATCCCCGCGGTCAACAAGCTCGGCACGGTACCGTTGCTGCTGGCGGGTTCGGCCTCGCTCAAGCAGCGTTACCTGCCCCCGGTCGCACGTGGCGAGGCCATGTTCTCCTATGCGCTGTCCGAACCCGAGGCGGGCTCCGACGCGGCCAGCATGAAGACCCACGCGGTCCGCGACGGCGACACCTACGTGCTGAACGGGACCAAGCGCTGGATCACCAATGCCGGGGTCTCGGCCTACTACACGGTGATGGCGGTCACTGACCCCTCGGCCTCCTCGCGCGGGATCTCCGCGTTCGTGGTCGAGAAGGACGACGCCGGGTTCTCGTTCGGTGCCCCGGAGCGCAAGCTCGGAATCAAGGGTTCCCCCACCCGGGAACTGTACTTCGACAACTGTGCGATCCCCGCTGACCGGCTGATCGGTGAGGAGGGGGCGGGGTTCCGGATCGCCCTGGCCACCCTGGACCACACCCGGATCACGATCGCCGCGCAGGCCCTCGGCATCGCCCAGGGCGCACTCGACTACGCGACCGGCTATGTGAAGGAACGCCGTCAGTTCGGCAAGCCCGTTGCGGAGTTCCAGGGTGTGCAGTTCATGGTGGCCGACGCCGCGATGAAGCTGGAAGCCGCCCGGCAGCTCACCTATGCCGCGGCCGCCAAGTCCGAGCGGGTCATGAGCGGTGAGAGTGTGCCTGACCTGACGTTCTTCTCGGCGGCGTGCAAGTGTTTCGCGTCGGACGTGGCCATGGACGTCACCACGGACGCGGTGCAGCTCCTGGGTGGCTACGGCTATGTGAAGGATTACCCGGTCGAGCGCATGATGCGCGACGCCAAGATCACCCAGATCTACGAGGGAACCAACCAGATCCAGCGCGTCGTGATGGCCAGGCAGCTGCTGAAGTAGCGCGACTGTCGGCGTTCCCCTGGTCAGTCTGTGGGTGCCGACAACCCTGTCACTGCGCGGAAACTCAGTGATCTTCAGAGCCCGCTGGTCTACTGGCCGTCGGGTGCTGGGGGGTCAGTGCCCGGTTCAGTTCGGCTGCGAAGAGGACTGACGCGGACTTGAGGGTCTCGTTCATCCGCCGTAGTTCTTCGTTCTCCTGTCTCAGCCGTTTGACCTTCGCGGGTTCACGGCGGCTTGTGCTGGCTGGGGTGCTGGCACTTGCCTGTGCCTGGCCTGGCTGGCTGGCCGGCCAGCGGGCTTGGCGGGCGGCCTTGCGCTCGCGACGGGTGGCCCTGACAGGCGCGGCGTGGCGTCCTGCTGGCCGTTGCCGTGCCTGGTGTGAGGGTTCTCCAAGGTCACAGTCATCGGGCTTGGGAGGCAGTGCGGCCGGGGCGGCCGCGCGGGTCAGCGCCGCCTCTCGTGTGGCCACCCGGCCGTTGGTCTTCCGGGCCGACGTGATGGCTCCGGTCATCGGCTGGGTGAGGTGCCCATCGGGCGGGGCTGCCGCATGGGCCTGCAGCCCGGTCGATGTGCTGGCACCGTTTCGCAGTGATGGTGCGGAGGCGGTGGCCGGGACCAGCGTCAGGGCCTCGCTGGATGCGAGGGTCTGGCCGGGCGGCGCCTGCTGGGCGAACTGGGTGTTGTGGAGCTTCGCGTACAGTCCGCCGACCCGCAGCAATTCGTGGTGTGTGCCGCGTTCACGGATCTCGCCCGCGTCGATGACCAGGATCTGGTCGGCCTCCCGGATGGTGGACAGGCGGTGCGCGATCACCAGCGAGGTCCGGCCTGCCAGAACAGTCCGCAGCGCCTGCTGGATGGCCGCCTCGGACCCGGAGTCGAGGTGGGCGGTTGCCTCGTCGAGGACGATGACGGGGGGGGCTTTGAGGAGCAGCCGTGCCAGGGTGAGGCGTTGTTTCTCGCCGCCGGACATGCGGTAGCCGCGGTCGCCTACTACGGTGTCGAGGCCGTTGGGGAGCGCGCAGATGCTGTCCCAGATCCTGGCTGCCTGGCATGCCTGGACTAGGCGGTCTTCGGTGGCGGCTGGGCAGGCGTAGAGCAGGTTGGCGCGGATGGTGTCATGGAACAGGTGTGAGTCCTGGGTGACGACCCCGACCGTGTCATGCAGCGACTGGATCGTCAGGTCGCGGAGGTCGTGGCCGTCGACCCAGACTGTTCCGGAGGTGGGGTCATACAGCCTGGGGACGAGCTGGCTGATGGTGGTCTTGCCGGCGCCTGATGGCCCTACCAGGGCGGTGAGCTGGCCGGGCAGCATTGTGAAGCTGATGTCGCGCAGTACCCAGGTGCGGTCGGGGTGCTCGGGTGCGGGCAGTGTGACTGACTCCAGTGAGGCGACGGTGATCTCGCTGGCGGCCGGGTAGCGGAACCATACCCGGTCGAATGTGACCTGCGGCGCACCCGTGCGGCCGGTGCGGCGGGCGGGCATCGGGTAGGCGCTGCGGCGTTCGGTGATGAGTGGCTTGAGGTCGAGTATCTCGAATACCCGGTCGAAGCACACCATCATCGTCAGCACGCTGGTCTGGGCGTTGGACAGCTGGGTGATGGGGCCGTACAGGCGTGTGAGCAGCACCGCCATGGCCAGCAGGGTGCCGACCTGGAACGTGCCGTGGATGGCCAGGCTGCCCCCCAGGCCGAAGACCACCGCCAGGGCCAGGACCGTGAGGAGGGATGTGATCATGAAGAAGCTCTGTCCGTACAGCGCGATGGTGATCCCGGTCTCGCGGATGCGGCGTGAGCGCCTGCGGAACAGGCCGGACTCCCTGTCGGGGCGCCCGTAGAGTTTGGCGAGCATCGCCCCGGCCACGTTGAACCGCTCGGTTGACATGGAGCTCAGCTCGGCGATCTGGCTCATCTGCTGCCTGGTGAGCTTCGACAGCCGCTTGCCCACGACCCGGCCGGGCAGGATGAAGAACGGGACGAGCACCAGCGCGGCGAGGCTGATCTGCCAGGACAGGTAGAACATGACGGCCAGCACCAAAGTGATCGTCATGGTGGCGGACAGCGCCTGGGACAGCAGCGTCATCATGGCCTGCTGTGCCTGCACGATGTCGGAGTTCAGCCTGCTGACGAGCGCACCGGTCTGTGTCCGGGCGAAGAACGCCATCGGCTGCCGCTGCACGTTGTTGAAGACCTGGTTGCGCAGTTCGTAGACGGTCCCCTGGCCGATCTGCGCTGAGAGCCATGTCTGCGCGAAGTTCGCCAGTATGTCCATGAGGGAGACACCGACCAGGGTCGCGGTGGCGCCCTCCACGACGGCGACCCGGTGATGGAGGATGCCGTCGTCGAGGATCAGCTTCAGTATGAGCGGGTTGGCGATCGTGAGGACCGCGTCCAGCCAGGTGACGAGGATCAGCAGACCCAGCATCCCCCGGTGCCGTGTGATGTAACGCAGCGCCCGTCTCGCCGTGCCCGGCTTGATCGGCTGCGTGGCGGGGTCAACACCAGCACCTCGCCTGAACAGCGCTGGGCCACGGATCGCAGGGCCGGTTCCGAACGCAGGGCCGGTTCCGATCACTGGACCGGTAGCCTCCTTCGCCTCGTGTCATGCCCGCGTGGCCCGCCAGGGCCGGGCGGCAACTCAAGTCCCGGCGGTCAGGAGCCGGTTGCGGCGCTGCCGCCCAGTGGCTGCCGTCGCACCCTGTCCGTTGTCACCTGAGGTGGCCATGCCGCCATGGTGAAGAAGCCAGTCGCGTACGCCCGGGCGACCAGTGCTGGCCGGTTAGGCACGCGGGACCTGCGGAGGAGATGGCTGATGTGGTAGTCGACCCCCTGACGGCTGAGGTGAAGCTCCTTGGCGAGGTGAGCGGAGGGAACCCCGGTCGCCAGGCTCTGCAAGATCGTTGCTTCCAGCTCGCTGAGCTTCTGCCGTGCCCGGCCACCGCACACCCATCGCAGATGGATGCACCAGGGAAGAAGATGACCAGGACCTCGTTGGCTTCGGTATCGTCTCGCTGCACCACTATGTCCAGGTAGCGGCGGTCACCTTCCCCCGGCAGCAACTCCAGCGAGGAGCCGGTCACCTCACCCTCGGCCGCCGGCCCATCTGCGGTGTGCACCTGCGGGCTGGCTCTGACCGGGTCATCCCGCCCAACCGGCGCATCCAGTACATGGATGGCCATGACCGGCTGCTCACACCAGCCGCCCGCCTGCCCGCAGCCGCTGACCATGGATCCCTCCAAAGTAGCCGAACCGACGCCGGCTACGGGCGCTTCGGCGTGAGACCACCCGGCCGTCCGGCATACATCTAACCTCTCCATGGGGCGTGTCCCCTATCGGGACCGCCCAGCACACATCGGTCCACGTTTGTACCCTTATCCACCTTGCGTGTCCAGTCGACATGTAGGTAATGAGCTGTCGGCCGAGGTTACGGCGGATTGTCGGCAGGATATTTCCCTCCGGCGCCTGCCGTCCCCGGAGATCGGGCTTCCGCACAGGGTGAGTGAGTTGCCGGCGCGCCGCCGCCGATTAACAAAAGAGAGTCACTCAATAGTCTCTGCCAGCGGGCACGTCTACCAGACTCCGTTTGCAGGGGTTTCCGTAAAAGGAAAGGCGGTAGCCCCGAGTCGCGTTCAAGTGTGTCAGTGACACGGTTGAACAGCGCCGCCGCGCGACCAGGATCTCCGGCAGGGGAGTGTGCCCACCCGCTGCGCGGCCAGCTCGATGGACAGTGGCAGGCCGTCAAACCGACGGCAGATCTCCGCTGCCAAGCAGGTGTTCGCGGCGCCGAGTGCCCCGATCTGCCTGACGGCCCACGAAACTGTCGGGCATGCGGTGGGACCCACCGCACTCCGGCGGCGGCTGGACCTTGGGAGCCCGGGCCAACATAGTTTCGTCACGTTCATGCTGTTTTGTTCATCGGCCCGATGTGGTCCGCGTGTGCGCCTCGCAAGCTGGTCTCATGACCGAGGTGCGCAAGGCCACGGTGCGGGCCACCAGGGCTGGCGCACGTGATTGCGTCACATGTCACAAGGGAGGGGGTTCACCGATGTTGGCGGTCCATCACATGGATGGTGCGACGGTCGACAAAGCACTGCGCCGGGTTGAGAAGCTCAACGCGGTGTGTGTTCTGCTCGCGTCGCTGGAGTTCCTGGCCCGGCCGGAGGTGCTCAGGGATGACCACGTGCTGAGCTGGCCGATCGCCCGGGACAGCTACCCGCGTCAGTGGCAGCGGCCACCGAAGGTGCTGGATGCGGTGTGGTCGTATCCAGGTGTGCTGGGCGTCCACGCGTTCCGCGGTGCTGCGGCGGCGCGGCTGTTGCTGGATGGCCGGGATGCCAGGCCGCGGCCGCTGCTGTCCGCGGGGCTGGCGGTGGCCAGTGTGGGTGTGCACGCCCGCAGCGGTTACGGGCTCGACGGGTCGGACCATATGTCCACGCTGAACAGCGTGGTGCTGGCGCTGGCCAGGTTGTTCCCTGACGACGCTGAGGCACGCGAGGCGTGCCTGTGGTTCATCGTCTCGCAGGCGTGCCTGTCCTATACGGTTTCTGGGCTGGTGAAAGTGGCCTCGCCGGTGTGGCGCAGCGGTGAGGCGCTGCCGGGGGTGCTGCGCACCGAGACCTACGGGGACAGGCGGTTCCATGACTTCCTGAAGAAGCGCCCGGTGCTGTCTAAGTGGGTGTCGCGGGGGATGGTGGCGGGCGAGACACTGTTCCCGCTGGTCGTGGGCGCCGCGCCGTCACCGGCGGTGACCCGGGCGCACCTGGCAGCGGGTGGGGTGTTCCATGCCGCCAACGCCAGGTTCATGGGCCTGAACCGGTTCTTCTGGGCGTTCGTCGCCACCTATCCCGCGTTGGGTGCGGCGGTGGGGCAGATCAGGTCGGCCCCACCGGCCCCGCAAGCTCCGCTAGGGGCCGGCGCGAAGCTGTCGCAACTGGGCCGCGGGCTGCCGACTGTCCCGCGGCTGGCCTGTGGCGCGATAGCCGCTACCGCGGTGACGGGGGCCGTGTACCAGGTGGCGGGGGCTCGCAAGGACCGGCGGCGGTTCCCTCCCCCAGGGGTCAGGGTCGATGTCGGCGGGCACCGGCTGCACGTGCTGGCGCGGGGCGAGGACAGGGGCCGCCCGGCGGTGGTGTTCGAGCACGGCCTGGGCGCCGCCGCGCTGAGCTGGGCCTGGGTGCAGCGCGCGGTGGCGGAGCGCACCCGGACGGTGGCCTGTGACCGGGCTGGCTGCGGGTGGAGCGAGGCTGGCCCGAAGCCGGCCAGCGCCCGGCAAAGCGTCTCACACCTGCGCACGGTCCTGGCCGCTGTGGGCGTGGCGGGGCCGTATGTGCTGGTGGGCCATTCCCTCGGCGGGCTGCTTGTCAGGTTCTTCGCCGCCCAGCACCCTGACGAGGTCGTCGGGATGGTGCTGGTCGACTCCTCCCACCCGGGTGAGCTGCAACGCGACCGCGAGGTCCGCGAGGGGGTGGTGTGGCTGGAGGAGACCATGCGGCACAACGTGCTGTATGCCAGCTTTGGCATGGTGCGCAAGTGGCCCGGCGGCGGGCCGGTGGTCCAGCTCCCGGCGGCCGAGGCTGCCGCGGCGCGGGCGATGATGGCCACGCCGCGCTACTGGCTGGAAGCCCGCGCCGAGCTGGCCGCCTGGAAGGACACCATCTGCGCCGAGGTCGCCGCCTGCCGCCTGCCGGACGGGCTCCCGCTGGCGGTGGTCACGGCCGGGAACACCCTGGACAACAACACCACGCATGCGGAGTTGCAGGCCGAGCTGGCGGCCCTGTCGGCCAACAGCATGCACGTCGTTGTCGAGGGTGCCGGCCATGACGAGGTCATCATGAACGAGAAGTACGCCGCCACGGTCGCCGACGTGGTGGGCCGGGTCGTGGACTCAGCGGCCAACGGGACACCCCTGCACCCACCGGTGGAGGCAGGTCGCGGCACCGCGGCGGCGAAGGCGGCCAAGTCATGACCATCCCACGTGTGGCGGCCCGGTACTCGCTGTATGCCGCGCTGGCCGCTGGAGTCTATGTGACAGCGATGAGCCAGATCCCCGAACGCAACTACCAGTGGCCGCGCAAGCTCGGCCCAGCCAGTGCGTTCATTCCAGTCTGGACATTCTTCGGCCCCAACCCCGGCGTCCACGACAACCACCTCCTCTACCGGCACGAACTCCCCAGCGGCTCCCTCACCCCATGGCAAGAGGTGGAACCCCCCCGCGGCCGTCGGCTGACACACATGGTGTGGAACCCCGGCGCACGCCAGAACAAGGCCATCACCGACGCGGTCGGCTACCTTGCCATGCTCGCCAGCGACCTCGGAAAAGCCGGCCAGGACAACGCCATCCACAACACCAGCGCCTACCAGACCCTGCTCACCTTCGTCACCAACCACCAGCCACACCCACCCCAAGCCCGCGCCGTCCAGTTCCTCATCGCCCGGTCCACCGGCTGCGAAGAAACCGAAGAACCACGCCTGCTGTTTGTCTCCGACACACACGACCTCAACCCAGGCAGCACACGCCCCCGCACCCGGAAACCACGTAGACATCTCGTGGGTAAAGCCGCGTAAGAACTGAGCGTTTGGTGGATGCCCACTGGTCGGCCAGGTTAGCTAGGGTCGTTTGTGTCGGGTAATAGGGAATGTCATTGCCGGTGTCCCGACACCCAAACCGGAGGCCGGCAAAGGGGAGATGCGGGCCCTGAGGGCCCGCATCTCCCTTTTGCACATTTCCTAGCGCGCGTCTCCGATACCCCCATGACCCAGGAGGTGGGTAGCGTATCGTCCCGTGGCCGGGAATCGCGTGGACATAAAGTTAGGCGGTATTTAGGCTGTTTGGTGATTGCTTGCCTGCGGCCTACTTAGTTAAGGTCTTTTATGTTGGATAACAGGGAATGCCAGGCATGGCATCTCCTAACACTAAAATCGGAGGTCAAACCATGAAGTCGATGACTAGGGCCGAGAGCGTGGCCCGCCGGGATCTTGCTGGCCCATCCGCCCAGAAGACACTGCAGCCGACGGGCACAGCGACCCCGGTGCTGTGCCTCGCCAACGTCGTGAATGCAGTGGGCGCCCCTTCCCCCCAACCCCCCCAACCCCAACCCCACCCCG
>DASYYE010000051.1:0-2980 GCA_035946955.1 Streptosporangiaceae bacterium
ACCGGCAGCTCTTCGGCGGCTGCCGGCAGCGGGACCACCCCGAAGGCGTGGCCGCGGTTGGCGGCCTTGAGCTGTGCCAGCGTGGCCGCCGAGACGTCGGCCGCGGCCAGCGAGCCGCCGGGCAGCAGGGCGCGCAGCAGCCGCGTGTACCGTCCCGTGCCGCAGCCGATATCCAGGCCGGTGACGGGGCGCTTGGGCAAGAACTGGCCGATCGCGCGCACCGGCGCCCCGTCGGTGGTGCGCAGTGATTCGTAGACGGCGGCGACCCGCTCGAAATGCTCGCCCACGGTCACCTCCGGCACTTCCCGCGCTGGGCCTGCTAGCGACATCATGCGCTCGCCTTGCTCAGTTCACACACTGTTCACCCGCACGACAGGCCAGGAGCCCTCATGGATGCCGCAGGGCGTGTGTGCGGTACGGGGCAAGGTCACGGCGACGGGGCTGGCATATCAATCATGAGAGGTGATGAGCAAGTCACGTTCCCGGCGCTTCCCGGTGACCGTCACCCAGCTTCCGGTCACGCGCTGCCGGAGTGGGCGCCGAACCCGTGGCGGCTGGGCAGCGCAAGATCGAGAATGGCCAGTGCCGGGATCGCCGTGAGCGGTGAAGGCCAGCCTCGCCACGACAGGCCGCTGCGCAGCGGGTAACCCGCAAGCAGCGTCCCGGCGGCCACGGCCAGAAAGGCGATCAGCGCGATGAGCAGGTGGATGTGCCCGCTTCCCGGTCACCGGGGTGCCCGACGGGTCATCGGGGAAGAACGCCAGGCAGCCACGCGCGGGCCGCCCACACCGTGTCAGGAGGTGACGGGTGCCCGCAGTGAAGGACAGGCTGACCGATGCCGGGTATGGTCTGGGCTGGTCTGTGGTGTGCCGCCTGCCCGAATCCTGGGCCCAGTGGGGTTTTGAGTGTGCCGCCGACGTTGCCTGGCGCCGGCGGGGCACCGGGGTGCAGGTACTTGAGGGCAACCTGCGCCGGGTGATCGGCGCCCAGGCGTCAGACGGGCAGCTGCGCGCGCTGTCCAGGCAGGCCATGCGGTCGTACGCGCGCTACTGGCTTGAGGCCTTCCGGCTGCCGGTGATACCCGTGGGCCGGCTGACCGCAGGGATGCGCGACACCGGGCATATCCGGGCCGCGTTCGAGTACCCCGCGGCCGGCCGCGGGGTGGTCTTCGCCCTGCCCCACATGGGCAACTGGGACCAGGCTGGCGCATGGATCATCGCCAGCGGGGCAGGCTCCCTGACCGCCGTGATCGAGCGGGTGAAGCCGGAGTCGGTCTACGACAGGTTCGTCGCGTTCCGCGAGGGGCTCGGCATGGAGGTGCTGCCTGCCAGCGGCGGGACGCAAAGATTCGCCATCTTGGCGCAGCGGCTGCGGGCCGGCAAGGTTGTCGGCCTGATCTGTGACCGCGATGTCACCGGCGGCGGCATCGAGGTGGAGTTCTTCGGCGAGAAGGCCCGCATGATGGGCGGCCCGGCCGCGCTCGCGGTGCAGACCGGCGCGGCGCTGATGCCCGCGATCTTGTGGTTCGAGGGCGATGGCTGGGGCGTGCACATTCATGAGGAAATACCAGTGCCCGCCGAAGGGGACACCAGGCAGAAGGCGGCCGCGATGACCCTGGAGGTCGCCCGCCTCTTCGAGGGGGGAATCAGGGCCCATCCGCAGGACTGGCACATGCTGCACAGGGTGTTCGTCGCCGATCTCGACCCCGCCCGGCTGGCCGCCGCCGAGGGCACGGCCGGCGCCGGCCGCGGTGAGGGCGGGTCATGAAAGTCGGCCTGGCCTGCCCCTACAGCTGGGACATGCCCCCCGCACTGCCTGGGCAGTCCAGCTGGTCCCGCCCAGAACCAGAACTGGACGATCTGTGCTCGACGCGACGCCAATCCCAGATCGCAGCCAGCCGCAAATATTCGGCGATCTGCAGCAGGTACGTGGGGGCGCCCCTGACGAATCCGATCACTATCTGTGACAGTTACGACACCTTCCCGACAACGGTGAGTGGGCAGTTCCTGATGGCTCCGAGATCAGACCAGTAGTCAGCGGCCTATGTTCGGTGAAGGGGGTGTCCTCTGCTGTTTGATGACGGCTTGGGTTCCTGACGTCGTTGGAGCGATGCGACCGTTCTGAGGTATGGGCACCGCGTTCCCGGACTGCTGGGGAAATGATCTTCGGGCAACGGTGTTAGGAGCAACCTGGGCGGATGACCGGGGGTCGCCTTGCTGGCCAATACGCACCTGTGAGTCCCGGCCCAACCCCATGGAGTGGTCTCCGCACTCGTCCGCACCCTGGTTCCCGGGGCTGCCGACGGGATCGGCCGGTTGGCGTGCAGGCACAGCACCTTCATGCCCGGTGGCCTCCACTGGAGGAGCGGGCGTCGGTTGGTCGTATCCGGTCGGCCGTGAGGGCTCCGCCGCGGCCCGGAGTTCTTCCTCTATCTGGCGTGAACGTTCGCGGGCGTCGGTGAGCTGGGTCGCTTGTGGGAAGGGTCCGCCGAGCGAGTCGTTGGCGTGGGCGAGTTCGCTATGGACACGGGTGATCTCGTCCAGGGTCTCAGCTTTGTGGTCCTCCAGCCGAGAGAGCCGGTTCTCCAGCCGCATGATCAGTCTGGCTGGGTCAGAGCCGGAAACGTCCATCGTGCTCATTTGGATGTCCGTTCCGGGGGCCCCGTCGAGAGCCAGACTGACCTCAATAGTCCCGAGTGCGCGCACGACGCTGGTCGTTGCGTCAAACCCACCTAGGTGGCCAACAGAGACCTGGCTCCTCCCTACAGCCCCCGGGGCCAGTTCGACTTGTTCGGCCAGTACGCGCTTGAGGTGCTGGCCTGCGTCGGCCCGTTTGGTGTGCAAGACGCCTTCGACGGTCATGCGGAAACCGTCGCCTCGGGTGTCGTGGCGGTGGGCGATCGCGGCATCGACCGCTCCTGCCACACCAGTGAGAGCAGAAATCCGCGCCTGGAGGCGGGTGATGGTGTGGCGGAGGGCGT
>DASYYE010000052.1:0-37671 GCA_035946955.1 Streptosporangiaceae bacterium
GCCGATCGCGCTGTGCGACAGCTACTACCCTGCCGAGATGGCCCGCGGGACAGCGATCGAACAGCCGGGCAGGATCCGCGGCGGCGCCTACGCCGTGATCGAGGATCCCAGCGGGCCGATCCGGCGGCAGATCACACGGTCGGCAGACGAGCTGGTCGCCAGGATGCCGACACCCGACGAAACCATCGAGCTCGGCCTGCAGCCGGGCGTGCCAGTTGTCCGAGTACTGCGCACCGTCTTCGACTCCGAGGGCCGGCCAGTCGAAGTGCAAGACTCGGTTCTCGCCGCTGACCGTCACGAATTCCGGTACGAAGAACAGATGAGATGACGCCATGGACAAGACGGCGCATGCGGGGCGGAACCCCGCTGCGGGTCGGTGCGTGCCTGTCGCTGTCGGGGCGGTTCTCCCGGTTCGGCCGACAAGCTGCCCGTGCCCTGCAGGCGTGGGCGGCACTGGACGGCCAGGCGCAAGTGCTCATCGAGGACGACGCCAGCGACGTCGGTCGGCTGCGGGCCGTCTTGCCCTGGGTGGCCGCGGCCAGTGACCTGCTCCTAGGGCCGTATTCCACGCTGCTCATGCGTGCCGCCGGAGAACTGGCCGCCGAGGCCGACCGGACAGTGTGGAACCACGGCGGATCAGGCGACGACGTGGAGACAGCCCACCCCGGTCGCGTCATATCCGTGCTCACCCCGGCCAGGCGCTACGCGGAGCCGTTCCTGGCCCACCTGGCAAGCGGCACTCTAGCGGCGGCTGAGCTCCGCATCGCGCACGGCACCGGGCGGTTCGGCCGGCAAGTAGCCGCCGGAGCCGAAGCCCACGCCCGCCAGCTCGGCATCACCCGCCTGACCACAGGCCCAGCCGGCACGCTGCTCACCAAAGATCCGCCCGGCGACTGGACTCTCCTGGCGGCCGGCACGTTCGAAGACGACATCCAGACCGTCGCCCGCGCACGCAGCCTCGCTAATCCCCCGCAGGTCATCTGCGCCGTCGCCGCCGGGGTCCGGGACTTCGGCAAAGCCGTCACCAACCCGGCCGGCACCTTCGGCATCGCCCAGTGGTTCCCCCACACCGGGCAGCAGCCCCAACTCGGCCCCACCGAGGACCAGTTCCTCACCGCATACGGCACACGAACCGCGATCCCGGACTACCCGGCAGTGCAGGCAGCCGCCGCAGCAGCGATCGCAGCCCATTGCGCCCGGCTCGCAGGCACCACCCGCCCACAGCCCATGTGGCAGGCAGCCTCGTCCCTGGACACAACCACCCTGTTCGACGCATTCAAGATCGACCCAGCCACCGGCGCCCAGACAAGCCACCAGACCATACTGCTCCAGTGGACAGACACAGACCGCCTGACCCCGGCGTAACGGCCAAGAAGCGACTGGAGAGGCAAACAAGCCGCAATCCACACGGCGAAGACGACGAATCACTAGACCATGCGTACGCTCACCAGCACTCACAACTAGGCGAGCAGATCCCGACCCCAGGTACTACCACCCTGCCGGACACTAAATGGATCCCATGCCGCGGCCAAGGCAGCCCGTCAGGTCCGAGACTCAGGATGCGGTGGTGGCAGTTGGGTTATCAGGGTGAACGGCAAGGCGGCTATCACCGGCCCATCCCGGGGCGTCCACCCGGTGCGCGGGTTGAACACGAACGAGACACCCGCCTGCTTTTCGCGCGTCGTGCACACTGACTGGGTGCGGAACAGGAGCGCTCCGTCCCAGGACTGCCGGTACAGCCCGGTCACGCAGGACCGCAGTCCCGTCCGGTCGGCGTAGGCGATCACACCGACCGCGTCCTTCCAGTTGTGACCAGTGATCGTGACTACGATCGGCCGCCCCCTGGCGATGCCTTCGAGCAGCGACACGGTGCGCGGGAGCTGCGGTACACCGAGATACCTGGCGGGTGGGTCGTTCGGGTCGTCGCGCTGTTGCGGCACCACGGTCGCGGTGACACCGGCCGCGGCTGCCAGCGCCGCCAGCGAGATCAGGGCCGCCCGCCGCTGGCCGGCATGCACGACAACCCCCGCGGCGGCCACCGCCGCCACCAGCAGCGGCACCGCCCAGTAGAAATAGCCCAGGTAAGCCTGGTTGGTGATGTCCTGGTCGGTGATGCTGGCGTCCGCGTAGTACACGAACGCGGCGGTCGTCAGCGCCGCCACGGTCAGTGACCAGCACAGGAACCGGCGCATTCCGGGCAGCGGGCAGCGCAGCGCCAGGACCAGCGCGGCGACACCAAGCACCGCCATGACCCAGAGCCCGCCCTGGGCTGCGCTGGCAGTAGGTGTCCCTGGCCACCAGAAACGCAAGGCGTAACGCACCGACACACCCAGCGAGTGGTGAACCGGAACAGTCTTCGTGTAGTCGAGGTAGTTACCGAATTGGCCAGGAAAGTGCAGGGCTGTGTTCAAGGCGATCGGGAACAGGAGCAGCACGGCGGTCAGCAGCGCCCCGGCCCAGTGCCAGCCCCGCCCGCGGACGATGCCGCGCAGGTCACTGTGGTGCGCGACGACCAAGCCGCCCAGCGCCGCCGCCACCACCACTGGCGCGAACAGCAGGAACTCTGCCTGCCCATTGATGCACAGGCCAGCGGAGAGGGCGAGCAGCGGCAGGTCGGCGGTCTGCCCGCTGCCCACCGATGCCCCCGACACCAGTAGGAGCAAGGCTGGCGCGAAGTACACGTACGGCATCCACCCGGAGTTGACCGCGAGCGGGTGGACGGCGGCGAACCCCAGTAGCACTGCCAGGAAGGCCAGCGCCACCCGCGCCGAGCCGGCCTGCCGCGCGAACACCGCCACCGAGGCCGCCAGCAACGCGGCATTCAGCAGCAAGATGACAGTCAGCTGCCCATTCCACGGCGTGGGCACAACATGCAGCAGGCTGTGGAGGGCCGATTCGCCAGCGGCCATGACATAAAGGAGGGCCGGCCCCGGGTGGTAGAAGCCCTTCTTGGAATAGATACCCGTCAGCAGGCGCAGATGCCGAGCCTGGAGCACCGCGATCGTGTTGGCCGCGAAGTCCTGGCTCTCATAGATCCGGGCCGAGAACAGGTAGGCGTTGCGGATCAGCAAGACGGCGGCGAGCAGCAGGAAAGACCCTAGCCAGATGGCCAGCCCGGCCGGCAGACGAACGATGCCAGCCACCGGCCCGCAGACCGCCGCCCAGGCCAGCCTGAGGCGCCCGGGCGCCTCCTGCCTGGCCGGCACCTCCTGTCCGGCCGGCATCTCCTGTCCCGTCGGCACCTCCTGGGCCGGCCGCTGCGGCGTTGCCAAGTTGTCCCCGATCCCGCTAGACCAACCCGGCCAACCATAACGGCGGCCGGCCCGGCATCACACACCGAAGGCGGCAGAACCGGCGCACCCGGCGACCCCGGCCAAGACCAGCCGCCACAGGCGGCTCGGCCGCCATACGGGTCAGGCGCCCTGTGGCCAGGCGTGCACCGGCTCGTTGGTGTGCATGTGCTCGATGTAGCTCTGGGTCATCAGCCGCAGCGCCTCCGGGCGGTCGGCTCCCTTGCGCTGGGCGAACGCCCGAGCCGTGCCTATCTGCCAGGCGGCCCCGTTCTGGCCGGTCAAGCACCGCTGCGCGATGATGCCGAGCAGCCGCTCGGCATGGCCGGGGTTGACGCCCCAGCTGGCGAGCCCTTCCCGGGCGAGCGTCAGCAGGCGGCGCAGTATCAGCTCGGACGCGGGCACCTCACCAAGACCTGGCCAGTACAGGTGCGCGTCCAGGCCGTAGCGCGCCGCCTCATAGAGGTTTTCGGCCGCGGCAGCGAATGACATCTGGGTCCATATCGGCCGCTCCGCCTCGGCCAGCACACGCACCAGGCCGTAGTAGAAAGCGGCGTTGGCGATGACGTCCACGACCGATGGGCCGGCGGGCAGGACCCGGTTCTCCACCCGCAGATGCGGCGTGCCGTCGGCGACCGCGTAGACGGGCCGGTTCCAGCGGTAGACGGTGCCGTTGTGCAGGCTCATCTCGGCCAGTTGCGGGCAGGCGCCGCGGTCAAGCTCGGCCAGCGGCTCCTCGTCCTCACAGATCGGCAGCAGCGCAGGGAAGTACCGGATGTTCTCCTCGAACAGGTCGAACACCGACGTGATCCAGCGTTCCCCGAACCAGACGCGGGGCCGCACACCCTGGTGCTTCAGCTCGGCCGACCGAGTGTCGGTGGACTGCTCGAACAGAGTGATCCGGGTCTCGTCCCACAGCTGCCTGCCGAACAGGAACGGGGAGTTGGCCGCCAGCGCGACCTGCACGCCAGCGATCGCCTGAGCGGCGTTCCAGTAACTTGCGAAGTCCTGGGGCGAGACCTGGACGTGAAGCTGCACGCTGGTGCAAGCAGCCTCCGGCGTGATGCTGTCGGCATAGGTGAGAAGTTGCTCGGCACCGTCGATCTCAATGCGCATGTTTTCCCCGCGCGCTGCGAAGATCTGCTCGTTGAGCACCCGGTAGCGGGCGTTGGCCGACAGGGTTCCTTCATGCATCTGGTGTTCCGCCAGCGTCGGAAGGATGCCGACCATGACCAGACGGGTGCCGGTACTGCGGGCCTTGGCGTCGGCGGCGTTCAGGCTGGCCCGGACCTCGCCCTCCAGACCCTGCAGAGCGTCACCGTCAAGCAGCCGGGGTGGCACGTTGATCTCGAGGTTGAACTGCCCGAGTTCGGTCGCCCAGGCCGGGTCGGCGATCGCTTCGAGCACGTCGGCGTTGCGCATGGACGGCGCCCCGTGCTCGTCGACCAAGTTCAGCTCGATCTCCAGGCCTACCCGCGACGGACCGGACTCGAACAGGGACTCGCGCAGCATCCGGGCGAACACGTCCAGCGAGCGCTGCAGCTTCTCCCGGTACTTGCGCCGGTCATCGCCGCTGACCTTGATGGCTTTGATGTCACGACCCATGGGGCACCCGCTCACAGAGGAAGGAGACCATCCACCTCTTGTGCACAGATTCGCACGCGACCGGGCGCTGGCGCCAGCACAGCGGGGCATGCACCTACGCCATTGTCACCGCGGCGTGGACCAGGCACGATGTGCGAGTGATCGGCGAATGTGAAGTGGCACCTGAGCCGGCTCCGGAGACGGCCGGGGACGCGGTCTTCTGGGTACCCGACCCGGCGCACCACTTCACCGGTGTGCGTCTCCGCCCGGACATACGGATCGCCGGCAGCCCGCTCGACTTCCGCCCGCACCGCGACGGGTGGCAGCTGGTCATCTGCCAGCCGCCGGTGAGCCGGATGGAGTACCTGGTCGAACTCCGCCACCGCGACGGCAGCAGCGAGACCGTGACCGACCCTGGTAATCCCCGGCAGGTGGCGGGTGCGTTCGGGCCCAAGAGCGTCATTGAGTTTCCTTCGTACCAGGCGCCCCGCTGGCTCGATGGCCCGGCTGAGCCGGGCACCGTCGCTACCTTCGACCTGCCGCTCCCCCCGCTTGGTGGCGCGGTCCCGGTGAGCACATGGTCCCCGGCCGACGCGGCGGACAACGAGCCGCTCCCGCTGGTCGTGGTCCATGACGGGCCCGAGTACGACGCGCTGGCCAGTCTCACCCGTTACCTGTCGGCGGGGGTGACGGGAGGATGGTTGCCACGCCTGCGGGCCGCGCTGCTCAGCCCGGGTCCACGGGACCGCTGGTATTCCGCCAACACCCGCTATGCGCGTGCGTTGTGCCTGGTGGTGATCCCTAGGCTCGCCGACGCACTGGCGGCGACCGTCCGGGTTGGGATGGGCACCAGCCTCGGCGGCCTGGCCATGTTGCATGCCCACTGTCGCTATCCCGACGCGTTCGACGCGCTGTTCCTGCAGTCGGGCAGCTTCTTCTGCCCGCGCTTCGACGCTCAAGAGCGGTGGTTCCCCTACTACCAGCGCATTACCGCCTTCGTCGCAGACGTGCACGATGGCGGGACGGCGGCCCGGCCGGTGCCGGTGGTCCTCACCTGCGGCACCGCCGAGGAGAACATCGAGAACAACCGCCTGATGGCCCAGGCTCTCCAGGCTCGCGGTTATCCGGTGGCCCTGGACGAAGTGCCCGACGCGCACAACTACACCGCCTGGCGGGACGCCTTCGACCCGTACCTCACCGGCCTGCTGCAGCAGGTGTCCCTGTGAACCGGGAGGTTGCCGAGCTGTGGTCCGATTCCATCGGCGCCGCGGGCACGGTCATCCGCTACGGCCACTGGGGGCGTGCCATGCTCGTGTTCCCATCCGAGCGGGGCAGGGCATGGGACTTCGAGAACAACGGCATGGTCGGCGCCGTGGCCGGCCTGATCGACGACGGCCGGCTGAAGGTCTACTGCGTCGACAGTTTCGACGCGCAGTCATGGTCCAACCCAGAGATCCCGCTTGAGGAGCGGGCACGGCGGCACCGCCGCTACGAAGAATGGATCCTGGGCGATGTCATGCCCTGGATCTACCAAGACTGCGGTGGCACCGTTGAGGTGGTGACCTTCGGGTGCAGCCTGGGTGCCTACCACGCGGCGAACTTCACGCTCAAGCGGGCCGATAAGTTTCCGCTGGCGATGTGCTTCTCCGGCAACTACGACCCCGCCTCCTGGAACGGCTGGGGTGAGCGGGGCACAGAAGCGTACTTCGACAACCCACCCGACTACGTCGGGCACCTGCACGGCGACCATCTCGACTGGCTGCGCGGGCGGGTCAGCCTGCTGCTCGTCTGCGGTCAGGGCCAGTGGGAGGACACCACTGGGGCGCTGCAGAGCACCAAGCAGTTCGCCGCGCAGCTGGCCAGCAAGGGCATCAACTGCGAACTCGACCTCTGGGGACACGATGTGCCCCACGACTGGCCTTCCTGGCGCGCCCAGCTGGCCCACCACATGCCGCGATTCTGCTGACAACCGGAGAGTCCCATGACCGGTACCAGGCACCTGATCGGGCTGCTGCTCGGAACCGAGGAGGACTGGCCCAGCGCGTTCGAGGAGATCCTGCGCAGACTCGGCCCGGTCGCGGGGGCGGACGGCGCACGGCACACCTTCGACTGCGAGCGGGTCACCATCGAACCGTTCAGCCTGCGTGACAGGCCCCGCTACGACCTGGCGATCGACCGGCTCGCGTACTGGTACTACCACCCGCGGGAATGGCTGAAGAAGGCCGCTCTGATGGACGGCGTATACCTGCTGAACAGCCCCTTCACGTTCCAGTCGATGGAGAAACACGCGGCCTACTGCGCGATGATCCGGCTGGGACTCAAGGTGCCAGAGACCGTGCTCGTGCCCTACAAGAACCCGGTGGACAACGCCCGTTACGCCTACACAGCCACCCGGTACAACCGGCCCTTCGACCTCGACGCCATCGCGCGGCGGATCGGCTACCCGTTGTTCATGAAACCCTACGACGGCGGTGCCTGGCGTGGCGTGTCCCGCGTCCGCGACCAAGCCGAACTGCACGCCGCATACGACGCCAGCGGTGAGATGCTCATGCACCTGCAGCAGGCCATCGACTACGACGCCTTCGCCCGGTCCCTGTCCATCGGCGCCGAGACGATGGTCATGAGGTTCCAGCCGGACCAGCCCATGCACCTGCGGTACGCGGTCGACCACGAATTCCTGTCACCGCAGGCGGGGGCAGAGGTCGTGACGATCGGACGGCTGGTCAACGCGTTCTTCCGGTGGGAACTCAACTCCTGCGAAACCCTGGTCAAAGACGGCGAGGTCTACCCCATCGACTACGCCAACGCCTGCCCTGACCTGGCCCTGACCAGCCTGCACTACTACTTCCCCTGGGCGGTCAAAGCGCTGGTCAAATGGTGCGTCTTCGTACTGGTGACGGACCGGCAGCCCAGGCTCGACACGGAGACCGGCAAGTTCTTCGTTATCGCCGACCAGGCAGGTGCGTCCTACGCGGACAAGCTGACGGCCTACCGAGGGCTCGCCGACACATACTTCGAGACGGCGCGCTACTACGACTTCTGCGCGAACAGGTTGCCGCACATCGACGAGGTCGTCCTGGACTGGGCCGCGGGACCCGACTTCGACCGGCTCCTCATCGAAACGGTGCGGTCGACTTATCCGGCCCACGAGCACGACCGGTTCATCGCTCACCTGCGAGGCCTGCTCAGCCTGTGGGTCCAGGACGAGACCACCCGCCTGCGGACTGGCCGCTAGGTGCAGTCGCCCTCCGCTGCAGGGCCGGCCTGACCTGAGCCTGCCGTACCTGCGAGTTCCGTTAGCCGGCGTTCGAGGAATCGCCGTTCGGCGCCGTCGTCGGTGAGTTGTCTCGCACGCCGGTAGGCGTCACGCGCCTCGTCGGTCCGCCCGAGACGCCGCAAGAGTTCGGCCCTGGTCGAATGCAGGTAGCGGAAGTCGTCGAGACCGAGTTGGTCAACTATGCGCAGGCCGGCCTCGGGGCCTTCGGTCTCGGCGATGGCGATGGCGCGGTTGAGCTCCACGACGGGCGAGCCGGTCATGCGGGCGAGCTCGCCGTACAGCGCCGCGATCTGCGGCCAGTCGCACGGCACCTCGGCGTGCAGCGAAGCGATGGCGGCCTGCAGGACATAGGGCCCGCGGCCGCGCAGGGTGAGCGCGCGGTCGAGCACGGCGCGTCCAGCGGCGATCTGCTCGGTATTCCAGCGTGACCGGTCCTGGTCGCCGAGCAGCACGAGCTCGCCGTCGCCAAACCGCGCTTCGTGACGTGAGTCATGCAAGAGCATCATCGCCAGCAGCCCGTGGACCTCGGGCTCGTCCGGAAGCAGTTCGGCCAGGGCCCGCCCCAGCCAGATTGCCTCCGCCGCCAGTTCGTCGCGGCCGCCGTAGCCCTCATTGAAGATCAGGTAAACGACGGTGAGAACGGCGTCGAGACGCTCGCGGAGCAGGTGGACCGGTGGCACCCGAAACGGGATCCCCGCAGCTTTGATCTTTCGCTTGGCCCGCACCAGCCGCTGCGCCATCGTGGGCTCCGGGACCAGGAACGCACGGGCGATCTCGTCGGTGGACAGCCCGCCGAGGGTGCGCAGGGTGAGCGCAACCTGCGCCTCGATTGCGAGCGCCGGGTGACAGCAGGTGAAGATGAGCTCCAGGCGCTCGTCCGGAAACGTCGTGGTCTTCATTGGCACCTCAGCACGATCGCCTGCGGCGAGCAAGGCGGACTTGGCCACGAGGGCCCGGTCCCGGCGGATGCGGTCCGTCGCCCGGTTCCGGGCCGTCTTCATCAACCAGGCGCGCGGGTTACTGGGGACGCCGTCGCGTGGCCACCGGTCGGCGGCCATCGCGAACGCCTCCTGCGCGGCTTCCTCGGCGAGGTCGAAGTCGCCGAGGAAGCCGATCAGGGTGGCCAGGACGCGGCCCCATTCCTCGCGGAAGACCTGATCGAGCGTGGTTACCAATACACCTCCGAGGGACGGATCTCGACGGCGCCGCCGTAGCGCGCGGCAGGGACCCGGGCGGCCACCTCGATGGCCGCGTCGAGGTCGTCGGCCTCGAGGATGAACCAGCCGCCGATGGCTTCTTTCATCCCGACGAACGGTCCGTCGGTGGTCAGGGTCTTGCCGCTTTCGACCCGCACGGTGGTCGCGTTCTCGGGCAGGCCCATCGGCAACCCGGGGGTGACGCCCGGCGTCTGGTTGATCCCCTGGTAGTCGGCGTAGACCTGCTTCTGCTCGTCCTCGGGCAGCGCGGCCTGCCGCTCAAGCGCGGGGCCCTGAAAGATCAGCATGATGTACTTCATCGCTTCCTCCTCGTCACCACCAGATGGTCACGCAGTAAGACGAACGGCGAGCCGGGAAATCGACAGCCCGGCACCGGAAACCTTGAGAACTCGCACGCATGAGGGCGTACCCGCGAGGCGGCAGTCCGTGCTGTCAGCCGCGTTCTGATCGTTCCTGCTGGCTGGGCGTGGTCACCTGGACCGGCCCCGGCTGGGTCGTGAGGAAGCCGAGGACGGCCCTGTCGAACTCGCCGGGCACCTCGAGGTGGGGCAGGTGACCGCTGCTGGGCAGTACCAGGCGCCTGGCACCGGGGATGGCTGCCTCGATCGCACCACAGTGGGCATGCACGTCAGCGATGTCATGCTCGCCGACGATGATCAGGGTGGGGACCGCTATCTGGCCCAGCCGCGGCAGGGCGGGCGACTCACGCGCCCGTTCCGGGTGCTGGTTTGGCTCCAGGTTGTGCGGGTTCGCCATGAGCAGTGCCCGCAACCGTTCCCGCGCGCTGGTGTTCGCCGGGGCAACAAACCATGGGTCTGTGCTGCTCCAGTACTCGATCTCCGCAGCTACCGTGAGGTCCTCGCTGGTGCGCCGACCGCCACGGCTGGTGAAATGCTGGGTGAACCCCAGCCCGCTCACGATCGGGCCGACCAGCACCAGTGCGGCGACGAGTTCCGGGTGCTTCAGTGTGCACAGCAACGACAGCAGGCCGCCGTTCGAACACCCGATGAGGACCGCTGGCGGGCCCGCCAGGGATGTAATGACGCGGGCGAGGTCGTCCTCGCTGGCGTAGGGGGCGCGGGGCTGGTCTGACCGCCCGTATCCCCGCCGGTCCCAGCGCACCACCCGGTAGGACCGGGACAGTGACTCAAACTGGGCCTGCCAGGACTCCCGGTGCGAGATGGCGTCGTGTGTCAGCACGAGCGACGGGCCGTCACCTGTGACCTCGCAGAAGACAGCACCGCCGCCGTCAACCGGCAGGCGGGAGGTATCGACCACGGCCACGCCGCGACGGTAACACACAGATAGGTTCCGCAGCCGGTGTCGAGAATGGAGCGCTGGCTCCGTCCCAGGGATACGAGCGGCCACGACGGGGCCGCACAGCGAAGGACGAAGAAGGAGAACCACCATGAAGTACCTGCTGCTCAAGCACTACCGAGGTGGCCCGGCCCCGGTTGGCGACTGGGTGCCGATGGACCGGTGGACGCCGGCGGAGGTCGACGCGCACATCCAGTACATGAACGACTTCGCAGCTCGCCTGGAGGAGACGGGTGAGTTCGTCGACGGCCAGGCACTGGCGGCCGAGGGCACGTTCGTGCGGTATGACGGCGAGGGGCGCCCACCGGTGACCGACGGCCCGTTCGCTGAGACCAAGGACCTCATCGCCGGCTGGATGGTCATCGACGTGGAGTCTTGGGACCGTGCGGTCCAGCTCGCCGGGGAGCTATCCGCCGCTCCCGGGGCCGGCGGCAAGCCGATCCACGAGTGGCTCGAGGTCCGGCCGTTTCTCACCGGCGCGCCCACCGTCACCGAGTGAACGAGCCGCTGCTGCGGGAGCTCGTGCCCGCGGTGACCGGCGTTCTCGTCCGGCGCGGAGCGGACTTCGCGTCGGCCGAGGACGCCGTGCAGGAGGCCCTGATCCGGGCACTGGAAACCTGGCCAGACGATCCACCGCGCGACCCGAAGGCATGGCTCGTCGCGGTCGCGTGGCGCAGGTTCCTCGACGCCGCCCGTGCCGAGGCGTCGCGGCGGGGGCGGGAACTCGCCGTGGAGGCCGAGCCCCCAGCCGGCGCAGCGGCCGCCACGGACGACACACTGCGGCTCTATTTCCTGTGCGCACACCCCACGCTGCCGCCGAGTTCGGCGGTCGCCCTGACGCTGCGCGCGGTTGGTGGCCTGACCACGCGGCAGATCGCGACGGCGTACCTCGTTCCCGAGGCGACCATGGCGCAGCGGATCAGCCGGGCCAAGCGGCGGATCGCGGGGCTGCCGCTCGACCAGCCCGGCGACCTCGGGACGGTGCTCCGTGTGCTCTACCTCGTCTTCAACGAGGGGTACAGCGGAGACATCGACCTGGCAGCCGAGGCGATCCGCCTGACCCGCCAGCTCGCCGCTTTGACCGACGAGCCCGAGGTCGCGGGGCTGCTCGCGCTCATGCTGCTGCACCATGCGCGCCGTGCGTCCCGCACTGGTCCGGCAGGCCGCCTGGTGCCGCTCGGGGAGCAGGACCGGTCGCGCTGGGACACCGGCCTGATCACCGAGGGGGTGACGGTCCTGCAGGCCGCGCTGGCCCGGGACCGGCTGGGCGAATACCAGGCGCAGGCCGCCATCGCCGCGCTGCATGCGGATGCCCGGAGCACCTCGGAGACCGACTGGGTGCAGATCGTGGAGTGGTACGACGAGCTGCTGCTCCTCACCGGCAGCCCGGTGGTGCGGCTCAACCGCGCAGTGGCCGTCTGCGAGGCCGACGGACCGCAGGCCGGCCTGGCGGCGCTGGCTGATGTGAGCCCTGGCCTGCCCCGTTACGCCGCGGTCGCGGCATACCTGCACGAACGTGGCGGTGACCTCGAGCACGCCGCCGAACTGTATGCCCAGGCCGCCCGCGCCGCTGCCAGCGTGCCGGAGCGCGACCACCTCACCCGGGAGGCCGCACGAGTGAGGCAACTGCTGCGTCCGTGAGTGCGGCAGCGATGCCGCGACTTCGCCGGGGTCCCAGGCAACCTGAGTGCTGGCTGGAGGCTCATACAGGGTGGGAGGGGATACGGCTGTGACCGAGCAGGGGCCGGGCGACTTCAGGGAGTTCGTCCAGTCACGCTCGGACAAGCTCGTGCACTTTGCCTTCTGGATGACGGGTAACTGGGAGGACGCCAAGGACGCGGTGCAGGAGTCCCTTGCCAAGGCCAGTCTGTCGTGGGAGCGCATAGAGAAGCCGGACGCCTATGTGCACCGCCTGGTCGTCAACTCGGTCCGCAGGGGCTACCGGGCGCGCAGGCGGGAGGTCCTGGTAGCGGATCCGCCTGAGGTCGATGTGGCCGATCCCGGACTGGAAGCGGTCACCTCCCGGGCCGAGTTGGCGGGCGCCTTGCGCAGGCTGCCGCGCAAGCAGCGGGCTGTTGTGGTGCTCCGTTGCTGCCTCGACCTGCCGGTAGCGGACGTGGCACGCATGCTGCACTGCTCGGCCGGCACGGTGAAGAGCCAGTTGTCGAAGGGCCTGGCGAAACTCAGCCAGGATCCGGAACTCCGCGGCATGCCCCGGCCCTCGGCGAGGGGGGGAACGACATGAGCACCGACGAAACCGAGCGGCGGGTCCGTGCGCTCGCCGGTGCTGCGAATCTGCCGCAGGGGTTCGACACCTGGCCGGGGGTGCTGGCGCGGGTACCGCGGGTCCGCCGACGGCGCACAGCCGCGCGTGCCGTGACGGCAGCCGTGGTGGCGCTGGCGGTGGCGGCCGCGGTGGCTGTCCCACTGACGGTGGGCGCGCCAGCGAGCGCGGAGGCGGCCGCCCGGCGGGCAGCGGCGGTCAGCCGGACGGGGGCGGGACTGCCACCGTTGGAGTTGACCGAGGTCACCTCCACCAAGCCCGTGGGATTCCAGCCCGAGCCGCCGCCGCCACGGATCACCGAGCACATCGACTACGAAAGCCCCACTCACTGGCGGACCGAATCAACCGTCACAGAACCTTTCGGCGAGGGCACTCAGACGATCACGCAGATCCGCAACGGCCCACGGATCGCCACCGTGGCCGCCGGGCGAGTCACCATCACACGCACCAGTGGCCAGGGTCAGCTACCGTTCACGACCTCGGCCGCCGTGCAGGCTCTGCGCAAGCTGCTGGCAGCTGGCTCAGTGGGCGGATGTGCCCCGAGCGTGTCTTCGCCCGGCGACGGCCCGCTGATCGCTGGGCGGCCGACACTCATCATCCAGACCGGCCCCTCCCCCTGTCCCAGCGCCGATTTCCCGCAGTCGGACGGTCCCGCGACATTCTGGCTGGACAAGCAGACCTTCCTGGTCTTGCGGGCGGACCTGCACGGGCCAGGGAACCGGCTGGACCAGACCATCAGGGTGACGGGCCTGCGCTACCACGTCACATTCCCGCAGGGCACCTTCCGCCTGCCGAAGCCGGGCGCCGGGCCCACCGCCTGCCCCGGGCCCGTCTTCGCGCCGCTGATCCCAGCCAGCCTGCCCGACGGGTTGCGCGCTGGTGCGGCCGCGTCCAATGGTGCGGCCACCGGACACTGCATTACCTCGTACACCATTACCTACCGCGACCCCGCTGGCCACCCCGCCGTCCAGCTCTACGAAGCGCCACAGGCAAGCCCGGCGGTCCGGTTCCCGGGACGGGCCGTCACCATCCGCCCAGGACTGGCCGGCACCTTGAACAGCAGCAGCGCCATGGTGATCCTCTGGTGGATCCAAGACGGCCGCTACTGCTCGCTGCAGACTGGCGGTCTCACCGCCGGGGTGCGGCTGACCAGGGTTCCCACCGCGGTGCTGCTGCACACAGCCGCCTCGCTGGACAGGTGACGCACGCCAGCGCGCCATCGCCGTCACCAGGCAACCTGGGCACAGGCCCGCTGGCTCATACCTGTAGGAACCGAGGCTGCCAGGTCGGCAGCCCTGGTCGAGCCAGGATTTGGAGTGATCGTGATGTCAGGATTGCATGCGCTGGGGGCCACGGCGGGGGCCGTCATCATTGCGGCAACGGGGATGCTGAGCACAGCAGCAGCGGCACAGTCTCACCCGGCCCTGCCAAGGACTCCCGTCACCGCGCCTGCCCCGGTCTGCCCGGCAGGTATCCGCCCGCTGCCCGCAGCCGGCGTGCAACACGCCGCCGGCCAGGCTCTTGCTGAGGCCGCAAAACTGTATCCCGGAATCAACACACGTGGCGCTGAGGTGATGGCCGCCGACCGCTCCGCCTTTGCCGGCGTGCGCGGCCGCGAGGTCACCAGCCTATGTGGCAAGAAGGTGGCAGCCCGCACCGTCGTGGTGCAGATGCTCTTCCCGCGGATGCTGCCAAGCGCCAGCCTGTCGGAGTCTGTTGTGTTCGCTGGCAGGTTCGCACATGGCTACCGCGTCTGGTACGTGGCCCATTAGCCGAATCCCGCAACCCTGCCGGGCGGTCGCCCGGCAGGGTTGCGACCTGAAGGCAGAACCAAGGCGCGAACAACGACTGAAGCCTGACTTGCCAGAGCCTCCGCCGCTGGCGGAAGTTACTGTCATCGCGTGAGTGACACACCGCCCATACAGTCAGAGATGCCTCAGCCAGGTCTGACGCCCTTGGAACTCGCCCGAGACCTTGTGGCCAGAATCGAGCGGGGCAACGCCTACGCGCGGTCGCGGAAGAACCGCTTCAGATCCAGTTCCGCATCAGTGAGGATGCTGTCTCTGGCGCTGACCGTCACGTCGACGATCATTCTCGGTCTCCAGCACCTGAATCTGTGGACCGGCATCGCGTTCTCACTGGTAGCCATCGTCACCACCGTCAACACGCTCGAACCCTTCTTCGCGTGGCGATCACGATGGGTGCTGATGGAGGAGGCGCAGTACAAGTTCTACCGGCTGCGCGACGAACTGATCTACTACATCGCTGCCACCGCGCCGGAGCAACTAGAGGAATCCAGGCTCCGGCGCATGTTCGACGAATACCAGCACATCTGGGTCCAGCTCAGCGATCGCTGGATGGAGTACCGGCGCACGCCCGGCGCCTGAAACCTCGCCGCGTCCCGGTCTCAGAGGGCCGTGCCCCGGTCGCCCAGCCACCCGGTCATCACCTGCGGTCGCGCTCTCCCAGCGCGCGCAGGGCCTCGGCGAACGGCCGCTCCAGCCATGCGAGGTGGTCGGCCTCGCCGTGGTGGTGCGTCGTGAGCTGGTCGGATCTGCGGACCGCGGTATGCCGTACGTATTCACGGGTACCTTCGACGAGCGTCCGGATATAGCGGAGGCCTTCGGGGTCGGTCATCGTCCAGTCGCCGCCGCAGGCGACGTAGACCGGCGAGGTGTGGGCGAAAACCTGACGGCCCCACTCATCGAGATGGTAGGCGACACCGAACGCGCGGCAGGCTACCCACGAGTTCGCTTGGATAGGCAGTTCCTCGTTGATTTCGGCCTGCCGCCCCCCGTTGGCTTCCACCCTCGCAACGACCTCGCCGTTACGCACGACTTCGAGCGAATGGAGCGGGAAAATGCTGCGCACCGAGGCATGGATGCTGACCTTTCCAGGCCCGGAGAGCCCGACGGTGTCACCCGGCTCGCACCCGTCGACCGAGAGCGCCACCAGTGGCCCGCCGGAGAGGAACGTGCGACCCGCACGCACCGCCCGGCACCAGGCCTCATAACTGAACTCCTCGGCCAGTCGCGCGTACGTGCGGTACAGGCCGACCGGCACGGCACTCGACATCTTGTCCGTGCCACCGACGAGCGGCAGCCGGTAGCCGCTGTTCAGGTACCGGTAATACTCGAGCATCGCGTCGTCGGAATGGGCGAGCATCTCAACGGCGTCAGCCCGGCCGGTCGCGACGAGGACAGCCGGCTCGCCGTTCGGATTCGGGAAATGCGCGGCAACGACGGTGCCGCCCTGGGCGTGCGTCCGGTCGGCCCAGTCGCTCAGTGTCGCGTCCAGTGCGCCGCCGAGTTCGGCCTCGTCGGGACCATCGCTGCACCACGGCATGACCGGTTCTCTCAGGCCCCAGAGGACCATGTGGCCGAGCGCGTGCTGACGGTTTTCCTGGCCGACATACGTCACGTAGCCGCCGCCGTCGACAACACTGGGCCGGCCGGAGAAATCCTCGGTATTGGTGAACAGCGCGCCCCACTGCGTCTGCAGCAGATTGACGACACGCAGGTCCTCGCCCCGCTGCTCGAGCTGAGCGCCGGGGGTCGACAGGAAATGTACGTGCGAGTCGCCTGACCACCATCCTTGCGAAGCCATGTCTGCGATGCGCCCGATCCGCAGTGTCAGGTCTCGCTGACCCGGCTCTATCCGCACGGTCTGCCGCAGCGGCTCGTATTCGAACCCGCGCGCGACGTCCACGACGACGTCGCCTCGCGGCAGCCATCCCTGGCAGGTGCCGTCGATATACGCGTAGCTGCGCCCACCCAGCCGGACGTCACCGCCGACGTCGTAATGCCAGCTGCCGAGATTCTGCGTGACATGGTTGTGGTGGCCGTGCGGCTGGTACGGAATTCCCTCGGCCGAACGGAAATGGACCCGGCATGGCACCGGCCGCCCCGTAGCGTCATCGACGACGCTGACATGCACCCAGTTGCGGCCGCCTTCCACCAGTTCCAGCAAGACCTGGCCGGCGTCGGCCCGCCCGTCACGTTCCACGTCGCCCCAGCGCACCCGGCCGAGTTCGTCGCCGCCCCGCCGGACCGCGACGGTGGCCGAGGGCAGCGCGGCGATCGACGCATACGCGGACGTTCCTTCGGCCGCTCCCCACCCGGCCCGGTCGTCCTCGCCCGCCAGCGGCTGCGGATAGGTCGCCACACCCCGGTCCACCTCGATACCGAGGACTCCGTCCCGCCCGTCCTTCGGCACGAGCCGCACCGGGCGCGCAGGCGCGCGGACGAACGGGTGCTCATCAACGTCGCTGGTCGTGACCCCGGCGACGACGAACCGCCCGCCGCGCGGGATGAACTCAATGTGTTCGACCGCCCGTTCCGGATGAGGATTCTCCCAGCACCAGAGGAAGTACCCGGCGGGCCATCCCATGGCGTGCTCCGCCAGGCGTTCCCCGGCTTCGTCCCACCGGCCCTGGGAACGCGGCAGGTTGTGATCGCCGGTGTCGGTGACGGCGAGGAACGGCAGACGGCCCCACCCAGGTGGCACGACCTGGATTTCGAACCGCTCCCGGATACGGGTGACCACGACCTCGCCGCCGGCGAGGTGAAACGCGTACTCCGCGACGGTCTGCCCGACGGCATGACCGGCTGGTGCGCCCGGCTCGAGCAGCCGGTGCGCGACGATCACCCGTGGCGCGAGCCGGCCGATCCCGACCAGCGTCGGGGCGGCAGGCAGCAGCAGGCACCGCTCCACAGACGGCGGTTCGGACCCGATCAGGAACGGCAGGCCACGCAGGTCCACCCTGCCGAGCGGAATGTCACCCGGCTCATCACCAAGAACCCCCACACCGGCGTTGCAGACGGCGGACAGGTCTACTGGCTCATAGCTCGGCATGCGTCCGATCGTAGGCATGGTGGCCGGGCTGGTCCCAGTGGATTTTTCGCCCTGGGCAGGGCCTCGGCAAACCATGCCAAGCCACGGCAAACCGTTGACGACCCCAGTGCCCGGAGGTACCGTGCGGACGAACTAGTTAAAAGTCTTTACCAGAAGCGGAGCGGCAGCGCCTCCCGCGCTGTGAGTCCGCAGGCTGGAGGCGCAGCACCGTGGCAGCTGTGACCGTGTTCAGGAAGAGCCGCAGGCTGGCGATCACCGGTCTGCTGGCCGTCGCCGCACTGACCACGATGGGGGTCGCCGACGCCAGCAGCCACGCGGCCGCTCCCACCACCCATGTCGTGGGGCCGCTGGTCACCACGGCCAGCCACGCAAGGGCGGCCGGCGCCACGGGGGCCAGTGACATCACCGATCTGGGCTCGGCCGGCTGGCGGGTGCAGAGCAGCGCGACCGCTACCCAGTCCGGGGCGCAGATCTCGTCCCCCGGCTTCGACGCCAGCTCCTGGCTGGCGGTGGCCAACGACGACGCGGGTGCTCCCGGCACCGAGGTCGAGGCGCTGGTGCAGAACGGCAAGTGCCCTGACGACACGTCGCTGGCACCGGTGAACCAGGCATCTCCGGCACCAGCAGCGTCTTCTACAGCAACAACATGCAGTTGTGTTACGGCTACGAGAGCACCATCGGGAAGGACACGGACAGCCTGTTCGACGTGCCGTGGTGGTGGCGGACCACCTTCACCGCCAGCCCGTCCAGCAGCACGTACGAGACCCTGATCGTCAACGGGGTGATCGGCACGGCGAACGTCTGGCTCAACGGCACACAGATCGCGACGTCGGCCACGGTGACCGGTGCCTACACCCGGTTCACCTTCCCGGTCACCTCCCACGTGGTCGCCGGGACCAACGCGGTGGCGATCGACCGCACCGTGACCTCCTACCTGACCGGGTCATCGGCCGCAGAGAAGAACGGCACCCGTGCCTTCAAGATCAACAATGTGCCGCTGGTGATCCGCGGCGGCGGCTGGTCCCCGGACATCTTCCTGCATTACTCGGCGGGCAACACCGCCGAGCAGGTCGCGCTGATGAAGAACATGGGTGTCAACGCGATCAGGCTGGAAGGCCACATCATGCCCAACGACTGGTTCCAGCAGATGGACGCGGCGGGCATCCTGGTCAACTCCGGCTACCAGTGCTGCGATGCATGGGACGTGCTCTCCAACAACATGCAGACCGCGGCCGACCTCGCGATCATGAAGAACTCGGCGCTGACCATCGGCGAGAACACACGCAACGACCCGAGCGTGTTCAGCTTCCAGTGGAGCGACGACCAGCCCACCGGGAACCAGGAGAAGGTGACGGCCCAGGGGTTCGCGGCGGCCGGGTTCGACGACCCGCTGATCGCCTCCGCGGAGTACAACCCCGGCCCCTACCTCGGCGCATCGGGGGAGAAGGAAGGCCCGTACAACTGGGTGCCACCGAACTACTGGTACGACACCACTCACTACGACACGAGCGACTCCACTGAGACCAACGCCGGCGGCGCGTGGGGCTACGACAGTGAGCAGAGCGCAGGGAACACCGTGCCCACGATGTACTCACTGGACCGCTTCATGTCGCCCACCGAGCTGACCGAACTGTGGGTGAGCGGAGACACCAAGTACAACCAGTACCACACCGACTACGAACCGCGCTGCAGCACCGGCTATGACTTCGGGACGCTGTGTGAGTTCGACGCCGCGCTCGAGGCGCAGTACGGGACGCCCACCAGCCTGGCGCAGTACGTGGAGGACGCCCAGGCCCAGGAGTACCAGGACACCCAGGCGCAGTTCGAGGCGTACATCAACAACGCCAACAACACTCCCCTGCCGTCCACCGGCACCATCTACTGGCAGATGAACAAGGGCTGGCCGAGCCTGCTGTGGAACCTGTACAACTTCGACGGCGACCAGTCCGGCGCCTACTACGGCGTCCAGGAGGCCAACCTGTCGGTGCACGCCATCTATGCGCTGTCCAACGGCACTGTGACGCTGGACAACCTGACCGGCCAGACCCAGTCCGGCCTGTCGGTCACCGCCAAGGTCTACAACCTGGCCGGGGCGGTCACCAACAGCCAGACCGCCTCCGGCATCAGTCTGGCCAGCCAGCAGGTCAAGAACAAGGTGCTGACCCCCGCCGTCCCGGCCCCGACCAAACCACCCACCAAGGCACAGGTCTACTTCGTCGAACTCACGCTGTCCCACAACGGAGCCGTGCTGGACCGCAACGTCTACTGGCTGTCCACCCAGGCCAACCAGGTCAACTGGAGCGCGACACTCGACCAGTCCGCAGCGACCATGACTCAGTACGCCAACCTCCAGCCCCTGCACACGCTGCCCACGGCGACCGTCTCGGTGACCGCCACCACCACCCAGCAGGCCGGTCCCGACGGCGCCGACCTGGCCACCACCGTCAAGATCACTAACACATCGAGCGGCACCACACCCGCCTTCCTGACCCGGGCCGACATCGTGCAGGGGACCGCCTCCGGCGGAGTCCTGCCCGGTGACCCCGAGCTTCCGTCCTCGATCTGGAACGCCAACGACATCACCCTCTGGCCCGGCGAGTCCCAGACCCTGACGGTGACCTACGACTCCGCCGACCTCAATGGCGCCACCCCGGTGGTCAACGTCTCCGGGTGGAACGTGGGCACCGTCGACGTCGCAGCCCCTGTCCCCTGACCGCGCCGGGTCACATCCTTAGCCCCAGGTCAGTCGCAGGGCATCAGCGGGGGGAAATAGCGTTGCCACCGCTGGCACGGGCATGCGATCCTCAGCAGGCCGACATTGCGGTCGGCCATGCCCCCGAGCAGAAGGGAGGTCCAGCAATGCAGGTCCATCTGCGTTTCTTGCTGCCCATTCCCTTCTCATGCTCGAGGAGCTTCACTCGTGCCGCATTCTGCATCCGGCCGCCGCGGCAAGTGGCGGCTTGACGACGACGAGCTAGTTTTCGCCAAGCGCGACCGGCACCGCCGCGCGCTGCCCTCACTTGCCGAGTTTGACGCCACCGACGGCGTCGAGGCCGGCGAGCGCTGGTCCACCTGGGACCAGTCCACACCAACCGAGCGGGGTCCATGCCCCCACCCGGGCTGGCTGGTCACCGAGCTCGCAGCCACCGACACTGAGCTGGGCGTACTGAAGACCGGCAAGGAAGCCGACGTGTTCCTGCTGCGGCGGGGCGTGCCGGGCACGAACCGGTCCTGCCTGCTCGCGGCCAAGCGCTACCGGTCGGCCGAGCACCGGCTGTTCCACCGGCATACCGAGTACACCGAGGGCCGCCGCGTCCGGGAGTCCCGCGACAACCGGGCCATGGCCAAGAAGACCACGGCCGGCCGGGAGATGATCGCGGTCCAGTGGGCAGCCGCCGAGTTCGCCGCCCTCTGCCAGCTCTACCAGGCCGGCCTGCCGGTGCCTTACCCGGTCCAGATCCTCGGCACCGAAGTGCTGCTCGAGTTCATCGGGCACCCGGACGGCACTGCCGCGCCACGGCTGGCCGACACCAGCTTGCGCGGTGCCGAACTCGCCAGCCTGTGGGACCAGTTGGTGCAGTCGGTGACCGAACTGGCCGGGCTCGGGCTGGCGCACGGCGACCTGTCGGCCTACAACCTGCTCGTGCACGAGGACAAGCTGGTCATCATTGACACCCCCCAGCTCGTCGACGTGATCGCGCACCCGCGCGGCACCGAGTTCCTGGACCGGGACGCGCTGAACGTCGGCAGGTGGTTCGAGGCACGTGGGCTCGGCGACGGCAGCCCGCGTCCCGCGGACCTGCCAGCCCTGCTGCGCGCGGCAGCGCGCTTGGGGTGACCAGTGCGCCGCTCCCGCGCTGGCCGCTATCAAGGAATGCGAGCAGCGCTATAGGCGCATCATGGCCTATAGCATTCGCAAGGGGTGACCGGGTCATCGTTTGGCCCAAGGGGGAGCTTTCGTGCGGAACACCCGGGCTCGGCTGTGGCTGTCGCTGGCGGCGGCGATCGTGGTGGCTGCCTTCGCCGCGTTCATCGGCCTCGGCTCGGCCATCAACACCTTCGCCACCGGGCACGGCGGCGTGAGCATCGGAGCCGACATCACGCTGCTGGCCATCAGCGCGGCAGTGTTCATCGTGTGCGTACGGTGGGCCGTACATTCGGAGCACCGGCTGCGCCACCCGCCCCCAGCCGAGACCCCGGTGCGCGACGCTGCCCCGCACACGCCGGGACCCGCCGTCCGGCTGCCCATAACGCGCCCCGTACCCGCGTGTACCACCACCGCCAGGGCCCCGTCGCCACAACAGTGGCGGCTGTGTTCCTTTTCATCTTCACGGCCGGGTTCACCATCGGGTCTGTCGTGTCATTCAATGGGTGGCGCCTGTCCCAGTTCGTGCAGGCCCACGGCGTGCTGACCCAGGCGACGGTCATCAGCGTGGACAACATCCAGCACCAGGGCAGGTACGGCACCTGGTACACGGCAGACATCGACGTGCTGCTGAAGGACCCGGTGGGCGGCCAGTCCTTCTCGACCGTGAACGACCCAAGCGCGGCCTACTACTCCCAGGGCCAGGTGATCTCCGTGCGCGTGGACCCGAACCAGCCCAGCTACAGCGAGCTCCCCGGGACGCCGAACAACGGAGCGGGCTCGTGGATCGTGCTGGTGGTGTTCGCGGGACTGTTCCTCTTCGTGACGTTCCACTATTACCGGGAGCTGTTCGTGCGCTTCCGGCAGCGGTACCACTCCCCCACGATGGCTGTCACCGGTTAGCACGGCTGCTCATGACGTGCGGGGCGCGGTGAGCCAGGGCGTAGATCCCGCCCGTCATGACGGCCAGGGAGATTGCTTCGCCCGCCAGGGCCAGGGGTGTGCTGGTGATCGTTTCACCCAGCCAGGCATGGGCGACGCCGATGGAGACGAGTGGGTCGGCCGCGTTGATGACGGCCAGGACAGGCGAGATCATGGTGCCGGCCTGGAAGGCGTTCTGGCTGAGCAGGAAGCCCGCGGGCCCGACGACCACGGCGGCGTACAGGGGCCATTGCTGGAGCGGGTCGCTGAAGCCCGCGGGCAGGGCCCCATCGATCCCAGGGTGTCCAGCCAGCGGACCCGGCATCCCGGCCAGGCTCGGCAGATGGCCTCCTCCAGCGCCCGGCCGGCAGCGTTGTGCCCCTCACCGATCGCAGCGCTCACTACCAGCACGCGGCGCGGAACATGCTGCATCAGCGGTCTCCAACGGCCGGCCAGGTGTGACACGCGAGCCCAACACAGCTCAGCAGCGTGAACATGGTCGCCGCGGCCCCCTCCCCCGGCGGAATGATGTCGATCGTTTCCTGTTCCGAACCCGGTAAACGCGGACGGATGGGGGTGGTCCGGACGCTGGCGCTTGTCGATTAATGGTGCCCTGTTAGCTGGGCTAGGAAAGCGCGGTGAGGCGCAAGTGCAGGCTGATGGCCTGCGGATCGTGTAGAGCGTCGAACAGGGCGGTGGCGCGCCGCCAGGACAGTGCGGCGTCCGCCGGCCGGCCAGCCTGCAGCATGGCGGTGCCGAGATAGTCAAGCGCCCAGGCCTCGACATGCTGGTCGTCGGCCTCGTGGGCCAACTCCACGGCCTCCCGGAAGTGGGTCTCGGCCTCGGCGATGCCGCGGGTGGCGGCGATCGCGCGGGCAAGCTGGCACAGGCTCAGCACCCTGGCCCGCTGGTTGCCGGTCTCGCGGGCGGCGTGCAGGGCGGCTGGGGCGTACTCGAGAACCTCGTCGAACCGGCCCAGCTCACAGTAGGTCTCGGCCAGGTTGGACAGCGTGACCCCCTCGCCGCGGCGGTCACTGACGGCGCGGTGGAGGGCCAGTGCCTGCCGGTAGTGCTCGATGGCCTGGTCGAAGTCGCGGGTCTCCAGGTGGATGTTGGCAATGGCGTTCAGGATGACCGCCTCGCCGCGGCGGTCGCCTAGTTCCCGCCACAGGTGCAGCGCCCGCCGGTCGCAGTCCTCGGCCTCGGCGAACAGCCGCGGGTAGTAGTACGCCAGGCCGAGGCTGGTTAGGATCGCGGCTTCGCCCAGCTTGTCGCGGGCCTGCCGGGCCGATTCCAGGCCGATCCGGTGGGTCGTCAGCCAGGCGTTCCAGGGGCGGCGCAGATCGAGGTAACCGGCCAGCGCCCAGGCCAGCCGCCACGTGAGCGCGTGTTCGGTGGCGGCCGAGGCGAGCCGTGCGACTGCGACCAGGTTGTCGAGCTCCGCGTCGCACCAGGCCACCGCATCCCCGTACGTGCGCATCGGCGGTGGTCCGGGTTCGGCGGCCACGTCATCCAGCCCAGGCAGGTATCGCTGGGGTGAGATGAGGCGGTTCGCCGTGACGGCTGCCGCGAGGTGCCAGCGGATCAACCGCCGAGCGGCTGCTTCGATCTGCGCTGCCGGCTCATCCGCGCGGGCCCGCTCGGCGGCGTAGGCCCGCATCAGATCGTGGCAGCGGTAGCGGTCCGGACCGGACCGCTCGATCAGGTGCGCGTCGGCCAGCAGGTCCACCAGCCGCCGCGCTTTGTGCACGTCCTCGTCGGCGAGCGCCGCGGCGACCGGCACCGTGAAGTCCGGTCCCGGGTGCAGGCCAAGCAGCCGGAACAGGCGCGCGGCGGCGGGCTCCAGGGCCCGGTAGGACCACGAGAAGACCACGCGCACGCTGGTGCCCTCGTCGTCCGTTGTGAGCAGGTCCAGCCGCCTGCGCTCGTCGGCGAGGCCGGCGACCTGGCTGTTGAGTGAGGTGGTTTCCGTCCTGGCTCGCTCGGCCGCTATCCGTAGCGCGAGCGGCAGGAATCCGCACAGCCGGGCGAGGTCGTCGAGCGCGCCGGGTTCGCGTCGTGCCAGTTCGGCACCGGTGATGGAGGTGAGCAACGCGACGGCGCTGGCGGGATCGAGGCTGCCCAGGGTGATTCGCCGCGCACCGTGGCGGGCGGCCAGGCCACTGAGCCGGTGGCGGCTGGTCACCAGCACCAGGCAGCCAGCCGCCCCTGGCAGCAGCTCGCGGGACTGCTCCGTCGAGGCGGCATTGTCCAGCACGATCAGCACCCGCTTGCCAGCCAGCGCGCTGCGGAACATCGCGGCCAGTTCGTCCAGGCCGGTGGGCAGCCGCCGGGTGTCGGCGCCGAGGGCGCGGAGGAAGTAGCTGAGTGCGGCGACCGGAGCGACCGGCGGCTGGTCCAGGTCGAAGCCGCGTAAGTCGAGGTAGAGATGGCCGTCCGGGAAGCGGTCGGCGACGCGGTGCCCGAAGCGGACTGCCAGCGCCGTCTTCCCGGCGCCACCCAGCCCGTCGATCACCCAGATTCCACCGTGATGCCTGGCAGACTCGACCAGTCGCTCGAGCTCGCGGTCACGCCCGACGAAGTCCGGCATGTCGCGGGGCAACTGAGCGGGTGGCGCGGACGGGGAGCGCTCTGTTACGGGGGGCTGAATCGCCGGCGTCGGCTCGGTGGGCGGAGCCCCAGCGCGCCGCTGCGACGCCCAGCCGATGCGTGCAAGGGCGGTCAGCCGTCGCTGCGACTCCTCGTCCAGTTGCAGCGCCGCCGACAGCCGTCCGACGGTGTCGCGGTGCGGGACCGCCCGCCCGCGCTCCAGCTCGCCGACCGCACGCACGCTGAGCCCGGCAGCCTCCGCCAGATCCTCCTGGGTCAGGCCCCGGTCAACACGCACCGCCCGCAGCATTGCCCCGAAGCCGCGGCCGTGTCGTCCGTCCATTCCGGCCCTCCCCGCCGCAGATCCACCTCCGTGCGCGGATTCTGCTGATCGTACTGCCGGTCAGACTGCTGACCAAGACTCCTGGTTTCCGGCGGCCGGATCCGGTTCGATGGCAGCGCTGCCGAGAAGCACCCGTTCCGAGCACTCGCTTCAACGTGGGGAGAAGCCATGTGCCTGCCCGTCAGATCAGCCCAACATCTGTTCCGGATCACCGCGTGGCTCATCGCGCTGGTCCTGCTCGCCTGGAGCCTGACCGCGACCGCCGCGACCGCGACCGCGGGCACCGCCGCAACGGCCCGGGCGTCCGGGGTGGGCGCCACCGCGGCGCGGGCGGACCCGGCGGCGACGGGCTCATCCGAGCCATTGCTGCTTATTCACGGCTACACCGACAACTGCATCGCGGCATTCTCTCCCGAGAACATCACCTCGAATACGCAGAGCCCGCCGGCGGGCCCGAAAGGGCTGGCGGGCGCGGACACCGCGTTGACCAACGCGGGGTTCACCAATCTTGTCGCGGTCGGTTACTACACGAACGAGACCAATCAGGGCAGCAACAGCGAGGGCGCGAATGGCTGCCAGGCGGCGGTGACCGATGCCCCGGATGTCGGCAGCACGCCGAGCGGCGCTGACTCCTCGTCGGACAAGTGCCTGTCGATTCCGCACACGCACGTCAACGGTTCCACCACGGTGGACGACACCGGCACGAAAGACGATCCGATCCGGCATATAGCGTGCCGGCTGGCCTGGTACATCTACGACACCTATACCAAGAACGGCCAGAGCGTGCGTATCCTGGCGCATTCGATGGGCGGCCTGGTGGTGCGCGACGCGATCGCCGAGTCCGGCCGTGTGGCACCGTTCCCCCCGGCACTGCTCAAGGTGGACCGCGTGGTCACGGTCGCGACACCGCACGGCGGGCTGGACGGCGACTACCTGGCCAACGCAAAGACCTTCAACGGCGGCAGCGAGGTCAACGACATGGCGGTCGGCAGCGCGTTCATGAACCTGATGAACGCCAACCAGGATCCGCAGGGCGCGGGCGGCACCTTCTGGGGGCTGATCGGCGGTTCGCAGAGCTGCAACCCCTCGATCTCCAATTCCGCGTTCTACTCGATGCCCTACCTGGTGCAGCAGACCCATCCGAGCTGCACCGAGACGGACACGGCGGGCAACGGGTACACCAGCGGGGACGGCATCATCCAGTCCAGTAGCCAGCTCGGCATGAAGGCCGACGTCAAAGTCCTTTATGGCATGGTCGACTACGACGACTCGAAGGGCCTGCTCACGACCTACACGGCCGACGCCGCGACCCAGTACGGGCACGAGTGGGGCTCGGGCGCGACCTGGTGGCTGGGCATTCAGATCTATATCCAGGGCCCGTTCTACCTCAACGACAACGGCACCGGGCTGACGAAAGCGTGGGTGTGCTCGACCGCGTGCACGAGCACGCCGTCGAGTAACCCGCTGGGTGACATGCATCTGGGCAACGGCACGGCGATCGCGGTCAGCCCAGCGCTTGGTGAGATGGCGCAGCTCCTTTCGACGCCCAGTTTCACGGTCGGGCATGCCAAGCTGGCCGGAAACGACTACCCGTTTGACGGGCTCGGGCAGTTCGAGCACCAGGGCCTGACTGACCCATGGCACGAGTATGACGGGCAGTGCGACTCGTTCGCCGCGTGGAAGGTGTACGAGAACTTCGGCGGGACCGCCCGGGCGAACTCGGCGACCATTCCCAACGCGGGTTTCTCGCCCGCTGACAAGAACGTCAGCCCCGTGGTCGGGTATGCGGGCGCGGGCGCGCCGGCGAGCAACTGGGGCGACGCGAAGGACTGGGGCGCCAAGGCCAGCTCGCTCGGCTATGCGGTGGACGACCATCCAACGCCCGGATCGATCGCGTGGTGGAGCAACAACGGCACCGGGATGAGCTTGGGCCACGTGGGCTATGTCACCGACGTCTACCCGGACGGCTCGGTGACCATCGAAAGCTACAACCTGCGCGCCAACGGCGAGTACTCCGTGATCCACATGAACCACAACGGCGCCAACGACACAAGCTTCAACCTGCCGGCCTGGCATGTCGTCTGGCCAACTGGCTTCATCCACCTTGGCGACTCGGCCGCGAACATCGTCCAGCCGCCGCTCGCGACCCCATCCCCGACGTTCCGCTATCCGCACAACACGTTCGGGCCTGGCTCGGGTGGAAGTTTCACGCTCGCCGGGTCCGCGTATCCGGGCACCGTGCACGGCTGGTACACCGACACGGCACACGGCGACATCGGCGACGAGCAGTGGACCAACACCCACCCCGGCACCGCGGACTCCACGGCCACCTGGTCCCCGCCGCTGTCGGCGAACTCCTGCTATGAGATCGACGCGTTCGTCCCGGACAACTGGTCGAACAACGCCGCCGCGCTCTACAAGGTCACCGACCTGTACTTCGGGGTGAGCCTGGTGCCGGTGGACGAGAACAAGACGACCAACGACTGGGTGGGCCTCGGCGTCTTCAAGGCCCGCGGCGATGGGACCATCCCGGTCACTCTCGTTGATCAAGGAGCGGGCGGTGGCCAGGTCGCGGCCGACGGCATGCGGTTCGTCCTGCAGGCCAACTGCAACGGGGTCGTGCGCGCCTCGGCGACCGCGGCCTACGGCCAGGGCATGGCGCTGTCCGGCAGCCCGTATCCCGGCACGGTCGACGGCTGGTACGCCGACGGCGGCCACGGGCAGCTCGGCAACGAGTACTACACCTACACCAACGGGATGACCTCGAGCAGCTCCGCCACCTGGAGCGCCTGGGTGGTGCCCAGCGCCTGCTACGAGATCCTGGCCTACGTCCCGGACCAGCATTCCAACGACTACCAGGCCATCTACACGGTGACGTCGGCGACCGGCGCCACGCCTACCGTGACCGTCGACGAGAACGCCTACACCAACAACTTCGCCGGCCTGGGTGTCTACCGCGCCACCAACGGCGGCTACCTCGCCGTCACGCTGACCGACCAGAGCCCGAAGAGCGGTGACGCCTACGTCGCCGCGGACACGATTTCGTTTGTCAAGATCGCATGCCCGTCCGTCGTGGAGGGCGCGACCTATCCTGCGCTGACCGAAGGACCCGGCTCACCGCTGGCCCAGTTCTCTCTCGGCAGCGACTGGTACAACCGCTTCGGCCACGGCGACCTCGGCTACGAGAAATGGACCAACACCCACGGCAGCACGCCGGTGTCGACTGCCACCTGGACGTTCACCGGCCTGCCCGGCAACGGCACTACCTACTACGTGTGCGCCTACATCCCCGACAACTACGCCAACAACACGGCCGCCCACTATCAGGGATTCCAAGGAAACAACACCTCCCCGACCTTCATCTCCTCCATCAACCAGGCCAACACCACCGGCTGGACCTACCTCGGCCTGCTGTACACCGACTCGACTGGCAAGCTCATCGTCACCCTCGACGACACCGGCCCCACAGGCACCTACACCGCCGCCGACGCCATCCGCCTGACGACGATGTACCCCTGCTGACGCCACCCGGGCCGGTCACCAGGGCGGGAACTCGTCGGGGTCTGTCGTCGCGCCGGGAGCGGGGCGGCGGCAAGGTGCGCCCCGGTGGGCGCGGTTGTTATTGGGGGGCGGTGACTTCTGACGTCGGCTGTGCCGCCCGTGATGCCGGGGCTGGCTGGTGGGTGAGCCTGCGGCGCAGCGCGTCTTGTGCCGCGGGTGGCAGTACCGCTGCTACCAGTGCCATTCTCCGGGCGTTCTTGCCGGAAAGGTAGCTGTCCCGGGGCCGTGGGGTGGTCAGTGCGTGCGCCACGGTCTTGGCCACTTCCTCGGGTGGGCTGCCGTTGTGGTGCAGGGCGGAGAAGAAACCCACCAGGTGGAGGAAGGCATCCCGGTAGAGGGCCTGGCCATCGGGGCTGGCCTGGCTGAGTACGTGCCGGGCGTCGGCGTCCAGCTTGCCCACTGCTTCGCTGCGGATGCTCCCCGGCTCGATCAGCACGACGCGGACGCCGAAGGGCGTGAGTTCTTGGCGCAGCGCGGTGCTCAAGGTGACCAGGGCGCTTTTGGAGGCCGCGAGCGGGCCGATGAATGGCGGGGTGAACCGGGTGCCGATGGACCCGATCATCACGATGCGGCCGCAGGCTCGGCGCAGCATGGGCAAGACCGCCTGGGTGACCGCGAGCTGGCCGGCGACGTTGACGTCCAGCTGCCGGCGGAACTGCTCGATTTCTATGAGCTCGAGCGGGCCGAAGACGCCGATACCGGCGTTGTTCACCAGGCCCGCCAGGCCAGTGTCGCCGGTGTGCCCGGCGATGGCCTGAGCCGCAGCGGTGATCTGGGCAGGGTCGGTGACATCGAGCAACAGCGGTGTGAGCTCCCCGGCCGCGGCGTCGGCGAGCGCGGCCCCGTCAGCGGGCTTGCGGACACCCGCGTAGACGTGGCAGTCGCGGGCAGCCAGGTGCAGGGCACTGGCCCGGCCGATTCCGGATGATGCCCCGGTGATCAGCACGTGGGGGCGCGCGCAGGCGTTCATGATTCCTCCTTTGGTGAGATGGCCTGGCCGGTGAGGTAGTACTGCAGGACCGGGGCGACGGCGCAGACGAGTTCGTCGGTGCTGGCCGCGGTCAGGGGTGGCAACTGGACCGCATACCGGGCGACCGCCACGCCCACCAACTGGCTGGCGGCGAGCGCCGCGCCCAGCCCGGGCCGGTCTGAGGGGAATGAGACCGCGATGTCGGCCAGCAGCCCTTCGGCGAGGAACTGCCGCAGCAGCCTGGCCGCGTGCTCGCTGGTCACCGCCGAGCGGACCAGGCCCAGCAGCGGCCCCGGCTGCGACACGTCACCGAGCAGTGACAGGAAGTACCGCAGCAGCCGCTCACCGGCAGCCTCGACGGGTTCGCCGGCCACCACGGCCAGCGCCTGGCCGGGGTCGATCAGCGCGGACGCCGCCGCGGTGAACAGCTCCTCCTTGCTGCCAAAGAACCGGCGCACCAGAGCCGGGTCGACACCGGCGTCGGCCGCGACCTGCCGCAGGCTCGTCGCGTCATAGCCGGCCGCGGTGAAACGCGCCGCGGCGGCCGCGGTGATCACGGCCCGGGTGCTCGACGGCCCGGGGCGCCTGCCCATCTGCGACATCAGCGCCTGCCCATTAAGTCCCCATCTGAAGACTTACTAAGTCTTCAACTGGGGACTTTTCTTGTCAAGCCGCCGCCCTGAGGCTGGGCAGGGTCAGCCTCAGGTTCCCGCGGACGGCATAGACATGTGGAGAGGGATCAGGCGCTCAGCCTCGGCGCCTCGGCGAGCGTCGCTGTCGTCGTGTCGTCGTCCAGGAAGCCGCCGGACTGGTGCTGCCACAGCCTGGCGTAGATTCCGCCGAGACGGAGCAGGTCCTGGTGCGCGCCCTTCTCGGCGACCCGCCCGCGGTCGAGCACGACCAGCTGGTCCATGCGCGCGACCGTGCTCAGCCGGTGCGCGACCACGAGCGCGGTCCGGCCCTCCATGAGCCGCCACAACGCCCGCTGGACCAGGACTTCGCTCTCCGAGTCCAGCGCGCTGGTTGCCTCGTCGAGCAGCAGGATCGGTGCGTCACGCAGGATCGCCCGGGCCAGCGCGACTCGCTGCCGCTGCCCACCGGACAGCTTCACGCCACGCTCGCCGACCATCGTGCCGAATCCGTCCGGCAGGGCGTCGGCGAACTCTGTCACGTGCGCCGCCTGTGCCGCCTGGTAGATCTCCCTGTCGGTCGCGTGCGGACACGCCAGCGCGATGTTGTCGCGCAGCGTCCGGTGGAACATCGCAGGATCCTGCGGCACGTAGGCGATCAGGCTGCGCAGGTCCGACTGGCGCAGCTTGCTGATGTCCTGCCCACCGATCAGGATCCGGCCGTCGTCGACGTCCATCATCCGCAGCAGCAGGCGGATCAGCGTGCTCTTGCCACCACCCGACCGGCCGACCAGGCCGAGCTTGGACCCGCTCGGCACAGCGAGGTCGAGGCCGGTGAACAACGGCAGCCCGCCGGCGTGCGCGAACGTCACCCGCTCGAATCGGAGGTCGCTCGCCTTCTGCCGTAGCGGTTCGGGCGCAACCGGGTCGACCACTGTCGGTGGCGTAAACAGCAGTTCGGTGAACTGGGCGGCTTCAGTCATCGAGCTTTCCATCTGGCGGTAGATCTGGTTGAACTCGAACATGATGCGCGTCGCATTGGAGTAGTAGGTGAATGCCACGATGATGGCCTCGATTCCGTACCTGCCTCCGCCGAGCGCGACCGCGAGCAGCAGGCCGAGCGCATTGGTCAGCACGGACATCGGCGCGACCAGCGTGTCGATGCGCAGGTTCGCGTAGTCCCACGACAGCAGCGACTTCCGTCGCTGCTCGGCCACACGCGACCTGTGCTCGGCGGCCTCCTGGCGCTCGGCAGCGAACGCGCGGATCGTGTCTATGTTCATCAGGCTGTCGGCGACGTGCCCGGACACCCGCGCGATCGCTTCCTCGCGCTGGTCGACGAGCTTCTGACGACGGCGGATCAGCGGTGCGATACCGGCACCGGTGACCGCGATCAGGCCGATGAGCCCGGCGACGAGCATGGGGTTGTAGCGCCACAGCACCACCGACGCGAACACCAGCGGCACGAGGCTGCCGACGATGTTGAACACCACATTGTCGGTGAAGTCCTCGAACCGGGCAGCGAAGCTCAGCACCCGCTTGGTCAGCGAACCGGCGAAGTTGTCGTGGAAGAACGCCGCATCCTTCGCTAGCAGCTCGTCCATGCCGATCACATAGAGGTTCTCGATCCCGAGAGCGTCAACGCGGTTCAGGCAGTGGATGCCGATCCGCCACACGACCTCGCCGGAAAGCAGCACCCCCGCGAAGCCGAGCACATACGGCATAGCCGTGCCGATCCCCACCGGCCCATGGCCGACAAAGCGGCCGACCAGGTGCGCGACAATCAGCGGCGCGACGTAGAAGATGCACGTATTCCCCAGCGCGGGCATCAGCATCGCGGGCACTGTGAACCGCCAGAGCCTGGCCATCTGGCGGCCGTAGTAGCCCAGCGCCAGCAGCACCGCCCGTTTCCGGGGCGGCGAGCCGCGACCATGTTCAGGCGTAGACATTTGCTCCCCCACTCCAAGCAACCAGCCTGGCTATGGTGCCTGATGGGGATCCTCAACAGCGACTGGTTTTCCGGCGCTTTCCGCCAGCCGCGCTGCCGGAAATAGCGACGAGCCCGGCGGAGGGACCGCCGCGGAACCGTAACATGGCCCGGTGAAGTCGCCTGGATACCTGAGATTCCCGCATATCGCCAACGACCTCGTGGTTTTCGTCGCTGCCGACGACGTCTGGCTGGCCCCGCTCCCCGGTGGCCGGGCCTGGCGGTTCACCGCAGACGAGGCATGGGCGGCGACGCCACGGCTGACGCCGGACGGCACGCAGGTGGCCTGGGTCAGTGCCAAGGACGGCAGCGCGGAGGTCTACGCGGCCAGTCTCGCCGGCGGGACCAGCACCCGGCTGACCTACTGGGGCAAGTCGTGGGCCCGGGTCAGCGGCTGGACTCCGGCTGGGGAGGTACTCGCCGTCAGCGCGGCGAACCAGCCGTTCCTGAACTACGTCCGTGCCCGCGTACTGACGACCGTGCTGTCGGGCAGCCCGGGTGCGGAACGGGTGCTGCCGTTCGGTCTGGTGTCCGACCTGTCGCTGGGCGCAGGTGGGGACGGCACGGGAGGCGGCACTGCCGCCCCCGGCGACGGCTGGGCTGACACGATCGGGCTGCTCACCGGCACCTGGGGCAGCTTCCAGACCGAACCGGTCAACTGGAAGCGCTACCGCGGTGGCACAGCCGGACGCCTGTGGGTTGGCCCAGCAACGGCGATAGTCCCCGATCCGCCTGGTGCGGCCGGCCGGGTCCCGGGCCGGTTCCAGCGCGTGCTCGCGGACCTGCCCGCGCAGTTTGCCAGCCCGATGATCGTTGGCGGGCGGCTCGCATTCATCGCTGACCACGAGGGCACTGGCAACATCTACTCCTGCGCGCTGGACGGCAGCGACCTGCGGCGGCACACCGACCACGAGGGCTGGTACGCACGGCAGGCCAGCACTGACGGGCAGCGGATCGTCTATGCGCGTGGCGGCGAGTTGTGGCTGCTCGATGACCTGCAAGCAGCCGGGCCAGTCCGGCTCGACATCACTCTCGGCTCACCCGTGCGCGGCCGGGCACCGCGGCTTGTCACGGCCGAGGACCACGTCGGCTCACTGTCCGTCGACCGTGGCGGGCGGGCCAGTTCGATCGAGGTCCGCGGTACCGTGCACTGGCTGACCCACCGGGACGGGCCGGCGCGGGCTGTGTCGGTTGTGCCTGGCGTGCGGGCGCGTTTCCCACAGGTACTGGGAACTGGCGGACAGGTCGTCTGGGCGGCCGACGCCGGTGGCAGTGACGGCCTGGAGGTCGGCTCCGGCGACCCAGCCTGCCCCGCCGACCCGGTCGGCACGCCGCGGCGGATCGCTGCCGGCCAGGTGGGCCGCATCACCGGGCTGGCGGCGGCACCGGACGGCACGATGGTCGCGGTCGCGGCGCAGGATGGGCGGCTGCGGGTCGTCGACGTCGAGTCCGGCCAGGTGCGAGAGATCGCCGCGTCGGACAACGGTGTCGTGACCGGACTTGCCTGGTCGCCGGATGCCGCCTGGCTGGCATGGTCGCAACCGGCCGAGCATCCGGCTGGCATCAACCTCAACCCCCTCCGCCGGCTGCGGCTGGCGCGGGTCGCCGACGGCCAGGTTTTCGACGTCACCGATGGGCGGTTCGCCGACACCGAGCCGGCCTTCACCCTCGACGGCAAATACCTCGCGTTCCTCTCGAAGCGCGACTTCGATCCGGTCTACGACGCGCATTTCTTCAACCTCGCGTTCCCGTACGGGGCCAGGCCCTACCTGCTGCCCCTGGACGGGACGACGCCATCACCCTTCGGACCGGAACTTGGCGGGCGGCCCATCGGGGAGCCAGCGGGCAAACGCGCGGGGGGCCCGGCGGCCGGCGGCGAATCGGCGAGTGCTGGCGACACTGCTGATGCTGCGGTCGGTGGCGACAGTCCGCACGTTCCGCCGGTGCCGGTAGAGACCAGCCGAATGGCCGACCGTATCGTCGCGCTCCCGGTGCCTGAGGCCAGGTACTCGGGCCTGCGCGCAGTGAAGGACGGGATGGCCTGGCTGCGTGAGCCAGTAACGGGCAGCCTGGGCATCGGCGGCGCGCATCCCGCCGACGACGCGCCGCGCCCGGTGCTCGAGCGGTTCGACTTCGTCAGACGCGAAGTGTCTGAGCTCGCCAGGGAAGTGGACTGGTTCGAGGCCAGCGGAGACGGCACCAGGCTGGTCACCAGCGACCACGGCAAGCTCACGGTGATTCCCGCGGAGCGCAACGCCGCTGACGCCGACAATCCCGACGACAAGGTCGAGATCGACCGGAGCCGGGCCAGGTTCCTGCTCGACCCGCCGGCGATGTGGCGTCAGGCCTACGCCGAGGCAGGCCGGATCATGCGGCACGACTTCTGGGTGCCCGACATGGCAGATGTGGACTGGGACGCCATGCAGGACGAATACCGGCCGCTGCTCGACCGGATCACTACGGAGTCCGAATTCATCGACGTGCTCTGGGAGCTCTTCGGCGAGCTTGGCACCTCACATGCCTACGCCTACCCGCCGGGTGGCGGCACGCCAACTGGTGAGCTTGGCCTGCTCGGCGCGGACATCGAGCGCAGCGGGGATGCCTGGCGGCTGACCCGTGTGGTGCACGGGGACACCTCCGACCCCCGGGCCCGTGCACCGCTGGCGGCACCCGGCGCCGGGATCGCAGCAGGCGACATGCTGCTCGCCGTGGATGGCCGGCCAGTCGGGCCTGCCGGGCCCGGGCCGCTGCTGATGGGCGCCGCCGGCAAGCCCGTCGAGCTCACCATCGCCCCTGCCGACGGGAGCCCCGCGCGCAGTGTGCCAGTTGTCCCGCTGCGCGGTGATACCAGGCTGCGCTACCTGGACTGGGTCAGCGCGAAGCGGGCTCAGGTTCGCGAGCTCAGCGGGGGCCGGATCGGCTACCTGCACGTACCGGACATGGTGAGCCAGGGCTGGGCGGACTTCCACCGGGACCTGCGCACCGAGATGCTGCGTGACGCGCTGGTCGTGGACGTGCGCGGCAACACCGGCGGATTCACCTCGGAGCTCGTCGTGGAGAAGCTGGCCCGCAGGGTGATCGGCTGGACTGTGCCGAGCGCCGAGATGCCGTACACCTATCCCCAGGACGCGCCGCGGGGGCCCGTCGTGGCCATCACTGACGAATGCTCGGGATCCGACGGCGACATCGTCACCGCCGCCATCCGCCTGCTCCGGCTCGGCCCAGTCGTGGGTGCCAGGACCTGGGGCGGCGTCCTCGGTTTCGACAGCGAACACGAACTGGTCGACGGAACGCAGATCACCGTACCGCGGCTGGCCTGCTGGTTCGAGGAGTACGGCTGGGGCATAGAGAACCACGGCGTCGACCCTGACGTCGAGGTCATCATGTCGCCCGACGACTGGGCTGCGGAGCGGGACACCCAGTTGGAGACCGCGGTCAGGCTTGCGCTGGAAGCCCTGCAGCAACGGCCCGCGGTGCAGCCTCCCGACACGCGCACCAGGCCGTCCAGGCGCCGGCCGCCGCTGCCGCCTCGCCCCTGAGCGGGCAGACGTCCTACCCTCGCCCCATGGACAGGCCTCTGGTAGCCATCCTGAGTGGCGCAGGCATATCGACCGACTCCGGGATCCCTGATTACCGCGGCCCTGACGGGGTGTGGCGGCGTGAGCCCGGGGCCGAGAAACGGGCGACGTACGAGTACTACATGACAGACCCCGAGGTCCGGCGGAGCTCATGGCAGATGCGGCGGAGCAACCGGGTGCTGGAGGCTGAGCCGAACGCCGCGCACCGGGCCGTGGCGGAGTTGGAGCGTTCGGGCCTGGCGGTGCGGGTGATCACCCAGAACGTGGACGGGCTGCACCAGCGTGCCGGGATGCCAGCCCACAAGGTGCTGGAACTGCATGGCAGCGCCCGCAGCGTCGTCTGCACGCGGTGTCATGCGCGCGGGCCCATGGCGGACGCGCTCGCGCGGGTCGAGGCCGGCGAGGACGACCCACCGTGCCTGGCGTGTGGCGGGATCCTCAAGTCGGCGACCGTGATGTTCGGCGAACGCCTCGACCCTGACGTACTGGGTGAAGCCGTCGCCATCACCAAAGCCTGCACCGTCTTCATCGCGGTCGGCAGCAGTCTCCAGGTGCAGCCCGCAGCCGCGCTGGTTGGGCTGGCCGCCGACTGCGGCGCACGGCTGATCATCGTCAATGCCGAGCCGACACCGTACGACGACCGCGCCCACGAAGTCATCCGGCAGCCCATCGGCACGGCCCTGCCCGAACTGCTGCACCGGCTGACGGGCACTAGCTGACCATGTCAGCGGCGTAGCTCGCGGCGGCGCGCGGCGATGGCCAGCGCCGCCGACTGGCCCACGCGTGGCTTGCACACGTGCCATGCTGGGCTCTGGTCGTTCCGGTAACCGCAACCGCGGGGCCGACGCTAGACAGGACGACCCACTCATCCACTACCCGGACCAGTGGTGCTACTCGTGCTACAGCTACTACTTGGCGTCGCATTCCTTATTGCCTTTATCGCTGCGGTGTACATCAACGTGTGCATCGTGGTCGCGTCGAGGGCGGGGGCGGCGGAACGTCAGACCGGCATTTTGCAGTGGATCACCGTGCAGCGGCACCGCGGCAGGGGTGCCGAGCCGGCCAGCGAGAAGACAACAGAAGCGGCCCACACGGCAGAGGCCACCGAGCCCACCGAGGCAGCCCAGGCAACAGAAGCGGCCGAGGCCACCGAAGAAGCCCACACGGCAGAAGCCGCCGAGCCCACCGAGGCAGCCCAGACCACAGAGGCCGCCGAGGCCACCGAAGCGGCCCAGACCACAGAAGCGGCCGAGGCCACCGAAGAAGCCCACACGGCAGAAGCGGCCGAGGCCACCGAGGCAGCCCAGGCAACAGAAGTGGCCGAGGCCACCGAAGAAGCCGACGCGGCAGAAGCGGCCGAGGCCATAGAAGCGGCGCAGTTAAGGGCCTAAGCCTCGATCCACCG
>DASYYE010000053.1:0-9622 GCA_035946955.1 Streptosporangiaceae bacterium
GACATTCACGCCAACGGTGTCCGGCACCCGCACCGGCAGCCTGACCATCGCCAGCAACGCGTCGAACAGCCCGGCCACGGTCGCCCTGACCGGCACCGGTGCCGGCCCGGTGAACCTTGCGCTGGACCAGCCGACCTCGGCGAGCGGCTACACCCAGGTGTACGTGCCCGCCAATGCCGTGGACGGCAATACCAGCAGCTACTGGGAGAGCACAGACAACGCATTCCCGCAGTGGCTCCAGGTCGACCTCGGCGCCACGAAGAGCTTCAGCCGGATCGTGCTCGACCTCCCGCCGTCTACCGCGTGGGGGACCAGGACACAGACGCTGTCCGTCCTGGGCAGCGACGACGGATCCAGCTTCACCACGATCATGGGGTCGGCCGGATACACGTTCAACCCCGCGACCGGCAATACGGTGACGATCACCTTCCCGTCCGCCAGTTACCGCTACGTGCGGCTGAACTTCACCGCCAACACCGGCTGGCCAGCCGGACAGGCCTCTGAGTTCCAGGTCTGGAACAGCTGACCCGAGCTTGCGGTGCCGCCGGACCGCCCGGCGGCACCGCAAGTCCCGACGGCCGGTGACGCCGCATGGCGGAGCGGGTCAGCGTGGTTCGCAGATGACCACGGGAATGTCGCGCTTGGTCCGGCGCTGGTAGCTGGCGTAACCCTGGTAGGCCCCGGTGATCCGCGGCCACAGTTCGGCCTTTTCCTCGGCTGACGCCGTGCGTGCCCGCATAGGCCGTCGCTGGCCGTTGATGGACAGCTCGATGTCGGGGTTCGCGACCAGGTTGCGGTACCAGTCGGGGTCGCGGTCGTCGCCGCCCTTGGAGGCCACGATCACGACCCGGTCAGCTTCGGCCACTGGTGCGGTGAGCATGGTCGAGCGCGGCTGCCCCGACTTGCGGCCAACCGTGTGGAGTTCCACAACCGTCATCCCGAGTACCGAACCCAGGGCCCGGCCACCGCTCACCCGCAGGAGCGCGCGGTGGGTCCTGCTCATGTTCTTGAGGAATATGTCGGCCAGATTTTGCTGCACGGTCATGTGGCGACATTACCCATTAGCAGGGGTCCAGACGTACGGGGTGGTCCGCGCCAGCACGGCGAAGCCCAGGCGCCCGAGGATGGGCTCGCTCTCAGGCGAGGCGTCCACCTGCAGGTACCGGTAACCGCGCTGGACGGCGAGCCGGGCACGGTAGGCGACGAGGGCGCGGTAGATCCCCTGGCCACGCCAGGCGGGCAGCGTCCCGCCGCCCCACATGCCCGCGAACTCCCGGCCCGGGATGAACTCGACCCTGGCCGAGCAGACGGGTTCGTCACCGGCCACCGCCACCACCATGGCCGTCAGCTCCGGAGCGTCCCGCAGCTGCGCGGTCAGCGACCGGCGGAGCCGGGAGTGGTCCGTGCCGAAGACCCGCTCGTGGACGTCGATCAGCATGCCCACACCGGCCGCGTCGGTCACGGGCACCAGCCGCACCCCAGGCGAGAGTGCCACTTCCGTGGCCACGGCCGAGGAGTCCGCGACCATGAGGGCTTCCGCGGGCTCAGCTGCGAACCCGGCCCGCAGCAGGCGTGCTGGCAGGTCCGGCGGCCGGTCGTAGTCGTAGAGCTTCCACTCGAACTCCTCGCCCCGGTCACGGAAATAGGCGGCCTGCGCGGCGATCACCGAATCCGCGTCCGAGTCGCTCAGGTCCGACCAGGTCACCCCCGACCAGCCATGGCCGTTGACTGTCGCCCAGCGCACCACCGGGCCGTCCACCTCGACCAGGGCCCCCGAGCCGTCTGGCAGGACGCTGCGACGGACCTGGGCGTCATAGGCGGCGAGAACAACATCAGGTTCCACCCGGGAAGACCACCACTGCGGGCCCAACGGGCGCAACTCATTAACCCGGGGGCCAGCCGGTGGCGTGGTTTGTCACCAAGACCGGCCCGGAACGGGAAGATTTGGCCCAGACTGACGCTGTGCCGGCCGATGGTCACCCCCAGGGGATCCTACCCCGCTGGCCTCTCGGATCGGCCGCGCAGCCCTTGGAGGATGTCGTGCGCCTGCCTTTCCTGTCCTATCGCCGAGGCCCTCTCATCGCGGCGGCTGCCGCCCTGGTACTGGCCTCGCTCGGCGGCACCGTCACGGCCCTGGCCGCGTCAAACGCCAGCCACGCCGACCACCCCCACCGTGTGGCGCCGCCCGCGCTCACCGGTCATGCGGCCCAGGGCACCCACGGGCCCGTCACCACGGCCAACCCGCTCACGCTCGACCCGCCGATCCAGTCGCCGCCGACCAGACCGGTAGTGGTCACGATCGCGGACAAAGCCGCCTTCGGCAACGGCACACCGCCGGTGACGACCACGGAGGCCCTGCCGAAGGGCCACTGGGCACAGGTCGTACTCGACGTCACGGGCACTGAGTCCGGCCGCCAGTTCGACCGGCTCTGCGAGGTCTTCGACGGCCCGGCCGAGATCTTCCTCGGCGTGACCCCAGAGCCGACGCCGACGGGCATCACCTGGCACGTCCGCAAGGACATCACCAGCTACCTGCCGATGCTCAGCGGCACCCAGACCTTCTCCACGTTCGTGGACAACTTCCTGAGCAGCACCGACACCGGCATCCCCGTGATCACCGCGAAGCTGTTCTTCTACCCCGCCGACGGCGACTTCCAGCCCGCGCAGCCCGCCAGCCTCAATGACCCCGCGCTGGCTGGGGCCGCGGTCAACGAGACCGGGCCGGTGGCCGCGCCGCAGCACCCGACCGTGCCGACCGATATCGTGCCGATTCTCCCGTCCGGAGCCACCAGCACCCTGAACACGGTCAACGCGGGCCAGACCCTCTCGGCCACCGTGACCCTGCCCACCAATGTCACCACCGCCACACTGGACCTCTACGCCGTCGCCCAGATCAATGACGAGTTCTGGTGGTCGCTGGTGCCGGCGTTCCGGGAGATCGAGGTGTCCATCGACGGTAAGCCCGCCGGTGTGGTCTGGCCGTACCCCTACGTCTACACGGGCGGCGTCAACCCGCTCATCTGGCGGCCGCTCACCGGCATCCACACCATGGACATCCCGTCCTACCGGCTGGACCTGACCCCGTTCGCCGGGATGCTCGGCGGCACCCACACCATCTCGCTCACTGTCACCAACAACACCGGGTTCTGGCTGGCGGGTGGGAGCCTGATGCTCACCAACGGCGGCCAGGCGACGACCGGCGGGCCGGTCACCGACACGCTGACCTTCCCCACCACCTCGACGGTCAGCACCAGTAACGCCCTGGGCTCCACCTCCCAGCCGGTGACGACCGAGTCCGCCGCGACCTCCTACGAGATCTCCGGTCACATCACCCAGGGCGGGCGCACCTGGACGGACACGACCCGCCAGCAGTTGCAGTTCGGCGACGACCAGTCGCTCATCAACCCGACCTGCTCCGGCCCCTGCTACCAGTGGGTGCACGGGGAACAGACACAGTCGGGCGCCGAGACAGTGTCCGGCCCAGGTGCCGACGTGCGCCGCAGTGACACCGCGAACTGGACCGTGGACGCGCCCAACGGGTTCCTGACCGACCCCACGGGCAACGACTTCTTCCTGCCCGCCGACGTCAACCAGCAGCTCACCGACGTGGCCAAGCAGGATGCGGGGTTCTTCCACGGCTACCAGACCAGCCTGTCGGAGAGCATCATCGGCTACGGCGCCCTGGAGGAGGACAGCGGTGCCGCCAGCATCGCTGACGGTGACACCACCGGCACCATCACGGCGCAGTCCTCCGGCGGGTTCTTCGACAACTCGCTGTTCCAGCGGACGGTCGTGACCAGAGGCGGCGCGATCGTCCAGGACATCACCCAGCCCTCTGCCGGGACTCCATAACCCTCGCCTGAGCCTGGAGCGGGGCGCCGCCTGTCAATTGGGCGGCGCCCCGCGTTGCGGCAGGGATGTTCTATGACATTCCGCAACGGGGGGTTGACAAGGCTTTTAGCTGCGGACTAGGCCCATAGGCAGGGTTATTCACGAGTGCTGGGATGACCAGGGCCGGTCCATAGATCGATGCCACGTGCCCAAAGAACCCTCGTGCGCAGGACCGGTGTCCCTCCCCGCGGTATCCCAGCGACCCGCGCGAAAGGACCACGATGAGGAAGCGATGGGTCACTGTTGTCGCGACCGCGGGCAGTGTCGCGACGGTCTGTGCGTTGACTACGGCGGGTGTGTCAACCGCAGCAGCGAGCACCCACTCCGGTGGGGTGAGGCCAAACGCAACGAACATGGTCGACTGCAACGGTCACAGCCCCAAATACAAGGCTGTGAAGGCCGGCCTGGGGGGCCTGTGCACTGACCCGATAGCCGTGAACAAGTACGGGACCGCCTACCGGTTCCGCGACAACGGCGTCTACATCGGGCATGACGAACCATCCGTCAAGTTCATCTCGAACCAGCCGGGCAGCGGCAACCAGATGACCTACGTCATGCGGTTGTCGCGGGACCCGCGTGGGACACCGACGACATCACCGACCGGGACGACAACTACCGACTACGCCGAACTGACACCGGCGGCCTGGTTCGGGCTGCCGATGTGCGACCGGAAGTCCTACCCGCAGAACCCATGCACACCGGACAGCGACACCAACACGGGCGCGATCAACAACCCGAACGACGCTGGCTCGGCATTCATGGAACTGCAGTTCTACGCACCGAAGTTCCAGCCGTTCATCGATTCGCCGAGCTGCAACGCCCGCCGCTGGTGCGTCGCGCTGACCATCGACAGCCTGTCATGCACCTTCGGGTTCGCCACCTGCAACAACAACTGCATCGAGCCGGTCAACTTCGCGTTCCTGCAAAGGAACGGCGTGCCGGCTGGCCCGCCCGGCCCGCAGTTGTCCGACACGGACACCATGTTCCCCAACAAAGAGACGCTGATGATGAACCCCGGGGACACCCTGGTGGTGAACATCCGGGATACCAGTCAGGGGCTGATGACAGCCGTCACAGACCTGAATACCGAGCAAACGGGGTTCATGGTGGCCAGCGCGGCGAACGGCTTCATGGACACCAACATCGCCGACTGCACCGGCACGCCGTTCAGCTTCCACCCCGAGTACAGCACCGCGCAGCAGCAGAACCAGGTGCCGTGGGCGGCGCTGGAGGGCGGCGTCCTCATGCAGCAGGAGCTCGGGCACTTCGAGCCGTGCGACTCGGTCACCAACTCCTTCCCCATCAACGACCACTTCGGGAACGGGGAGTCCTTCAGCGACCCGGGCACCGCGCAGACCTGTGTCGGCGGTTACGAGGGCGCCGGGAAGACCGGTGAGGGCCCGTGCAGCCTGACGACCGGAAATTGCGGTAGCGCCTCGACCGAGGGCGGGGCCGCATGCCCGTCCAACAACTTCGCCAGCGGGAACCTCTGCGAGTTCTCGGACGCGATCTGTGCTCCCGCGGGCTCCCGCACCATCGATGTCAACGGCACTCCGGAGACGGTCAGCTGGCCAGTGGCCGGCTGCCAGGCCAATTTCTTCCAGAATGGGGACCTCGACTTCGAGGGGAGTGACTACGTGGCCGACTGGCCAGACGGCTCGAAGACCCACCCCACCTCGTTCGCCTATATCGGGCCCTTCACGGGCGGCCATACCTATCCCAACATCCAGTTCGAGACCGACCTGGCCGCATCGGAGATCACTTGCGACGTCGCGACCGGGGCGGGCTGTGCCGCTCCGCCGATCGGCCCGAACGGGCCAGCGTTCTACCCGTTCTGGTCACTGGCACATGGCCCGGAGGGCGGATGCGTGTGGAACTTCGGTAACAACATCGCTGGCCGGACCGTGCAGAACTTCGGCATGGACGCCGAATACGGCACGCCGGACGTCGCCAGGTTCGGTGGCACGCTGACCAGCCCGGTGATGAGTAACCCGCAGCTAGGATCCTGCCGTTCCGGCGGCCGGGCCTAATCACGGCTGAGACCGCCCTGCTGTCCCGGCACCACCACAACCGGTGCTGGGACAGCAGCGGCGCCACACCCCGTCCCCCCTGTGGACAAGCGTTACCCGTTCAGATTTTCCCCCTCAGGGGGGCGAAAATCTGAACTGCTAATTAGTGGATCATGGATCGACAGGTGGGCGGGCGCTGGTCAGTAGGCGCGGCCGAAGATGACCCGCTTGCCGTAGGCCGACGGCAAGCCGCAGTGCACACATAGACCCGTCTCCGGCGGCCCAGCCAGCGGTATGCAGCGGGGTGTCGCGGCGGTCTTGGCTTTGATGTCGTCTTCGCAGGACGGCTGGCCGCAGTGGAAAGCCAGCGCCCACCCGCCTGACACCGCTGCCACAAAGCTGTCCCAGTCGTCGACCGTGGCCGTGTGCTGGTCGCGGAACTCGGTGGCGCGCCGCAGCAGGAACGCCTGGAAGTCTTCCAGCACGGCGCTCAGCACAGTGGGCGCGTCGGCGAGGCTGACCTGCTCCTTGCCCTCACCGCCGAGGCGGCGGACCATCACCGCGGACCCGGACTCCAGGTCGCGTGGCCCGAGTTCCAGCCGCAGCGGCACACCGCGCAGTTCCCAGTCGTTGAACTTGAAGCCCGGCGAGAGCTGGGTGCGCTCGTCCACGTGGACGCGGATCCCGGCGTCCTTGAGGCGGGCGGCGAGTGCCTGCGCGGCGGGCGCGACGGTGTCCCATTGCTCGCCGCGGCCGATCGGCACGATGACCACCTGGTAGGGCGCGAGCCGCGGCGGCAGCACCAGTCCCTTGTCGTCGCCGTGGGTCATGATGACCCCGCCGATCATCCGTGTTGACAAGCCCCAGGAGGTGGTGTGGCACAGCTCCTGGCGCCCTGACTCACCCGTGTAGACGATGTCGAAGGCCTTGGCGAAGTTGGTGCCCATGTAGTGCGAGGTGCCGGCCTGCAGAGCCTTGCCATCGCGCATCATGCCCTCGATCGTGAAGGTGCGCGCCGCGCCAGCGAACCGCTCGCCCGGTGTCTTTTCGCCCTCCACCACCGGTATTGCCGCGATGTCACAGGCAACCTGGGCGTAGAGACCCAGGGCGAGCATGGTCTCGCGCATCGCGTCGGCCTCATCCGCGTGCGCGGTGTGGCCTTCCTGCCAAAGGAACTCGGTGGTCCGCAGGAACATCCGGGGCCGCAGTTCCCAGCGCACCACGTTCGCCCACTGGTTGAGTAGCAGCGGCAGGTCGCGGTGGGAAGAGATCCACTTGGCCATCATCTCCCCGATGATGGTCTCCGACGTGGGCCGCACGATCAGCGGCTCTTCCAGCTCCTTGCCGCCGGCGTGGGTGACGACCGCGAGTTCCGGGGAGAAGCCCTCCACGTGCTGGGCCTCGCGCCGCAGGTAGGACTCGGGAATCAGCAGCGGGAAGTAGGCGTTCTCGTGCCCGGTGTCCTTGATCCGCTGGTCGAGGTCGGACTGCAGCAACTCCCATATCCGGTACCCGTACGGTCGGATGACCATGGTCCCCTTGGCGGGCCCGCGGTCCACGAGTTGCGCCTTGATGACGAGCTCGTTGTACCAGGCCGAGAAGTCCTCACTCTGCGGGGTCACTCCGTGGTCGCTGCGTTGCATGCGGAGAGGATATCCCGGTCAGGGACGATGCCCACCGCCAATTACCGGCGGTGCCTCAGGGTATGCCCTGGTCCCTGGCCGCGGCGCGGCGCCGGAGGTCAGCGCGGACGTCCTGGCCCAGCCGGTGGGTCTCCCGGCGGTTGAGCACCGCACCGGCCAGGGAGCCCGTGAGCAGCGGCCCCAGTGAGAACACACTCCTGCCGGCGCGGGCGGCGAGCCGGCGCCGGAGCAGGCGCGCCAGCGGCGACCCCGCAGCGACCACCAGCCCACCTGGGGCCAGGATCACCGCGCGGCGCTGTGCCCACGCCCCGAGGTATGCGGTCATCCGGTCGACCGCACTGCCGGGTGCGGGCATCCCGTAGACCTCGTGCAGCTCCGCGATCAGTTTGACTTCGATCCCCACCAGCGCCAGTGTTTCGGCCGCGATCTCGGCCGGGAATGCGGGCAGCACCGGCAGCGTCGCCCATGCCCCCACCGTCCCGCCGACCGCCGCGGACGCCCGGCCAGCCCGCTCGATGAGCAGGTCAGCGAGGTCCTCGGTCCACATGCCGGGGAACTGCTCCTGCAGCGTCGCCCGGTCGCGCACCCGCAGCCGCAGCACCATCGCCTGCGCCTGTGAGACCAGCCAGCCTGAGCCAAGGCCCACACCTCGGCCGGCCGCACGCGTCCCGCGTCCCGCGGCCTGCGCCCGAGAGCGGGCCGCCACCCGCAGGGACTTCGCCAGCCGCCGCCTATCTTGCTCGTACGGTGCCTCGCTGACCTCGCTCGCGAACTCGGCGGTCCGCTCCGCGAGCGCACCGGCATTGGGCCGCGACCCGCTCCTGCGCCGTTTCCACATCCTGGCCATGACTTGCTTCTACCCGTGTCCGGGCGCTCAAGCGGTGGGACCGTCCGGCGGCCGCAGCACACAGAACTCATTGCCGTCCGGGTCGGCGAGGATGTGCCACTGCCAGCCATCTTCGGTGACCGGCTGGTTGGTGAGCAATGTCGCGCCGAGGCCCGCCACCCTGGTCACCTCGGCATCCAGGTCAGCCGTGCGCAGGTCGAGGTGCACGCGGTTCTTTCCCTGCTTGGGGTCCGGCACGCACTGCAGGAGCACCTCGATGCCTGTTCCGTCAGCCGGATGCAGGCTCTGGTAAGGGCCACCGGCCGCGCTGGCGGTGTATCCGAGGACCTGTCCCCAGAACCTCGCCGAGCGGTCCAGGTCGGAGCAGTCGATCACGATGACCAGTTCGCCGTTGCGGTAGGTCTGCGGTACCCAGTGCATGGTCCTATGGTCGCGCGGGCCCACTACCAACCGGGTCAGCCGGTGTGGCGCGCCTTCACCAGGCCTGTCTCATAGGCCAGGACCACCGCCTGGACGCGGTCGCGCAGGTCCAGTTTGGCCAGCACCCGGCCGACGTGTGTCTTCACCGTGGCCTCGGACACGAACAGCCGGTCCGCGATCTCGGTGTTGGTCAGGCCCTGCGCCACGTGGGCGAGTACCTCCCGCTCCCGTACGGTGAGGCATGCCAGGTCCGGGGGTGCTGGCCCGTCGCCAGCCGGGAACAGCGGCGCGAACCGGTCGATCAGCCGCCGGGTGGTGGACGGGGCGACGACCGCGTCCCCGGAGTGCACCGCCCTGATGGCGAAGAGCAGCTCCTCCGGCGGCACGTCCTTGAGCAGGAACCCGCTGGCGCCCGCCTTGAGGGCGGCATAGGCGTACTCGTCGAGGTCGAACGTGGTCAGCATGAGCACCCTGGGTCGCTCACCCGCCTGGCAGACCTGGCGGGTAGCCTCGATCCCGTCCAGCCGCGGCATCCGGACGTCCATGACCACTACGTCCGCGGTCACGCTGCGCAGCAGCCGCAGGGCGGCCTCCCCGTCACCGGCCTCGCCCACGACGGTCATGTCCGGCTGGGCGTCCAGCACCATCCGGAACCCGGTGCGCACAAGTTCCTGGTCATCGACCAGCATGATCCGGATGCTCACGCCCTGCTAACCCCGCTCGTCTCCGGGCGCCTGAGGGCGCCGCCTTCCCTCGTCGCTCGTCGCTTCGCTCCTCGCTCCTCAGTCCAGGCGGCACCGCGCCCCTTCGGC
>DASYYE010000054.1:0-15020 GCA_035946955.1 Streptosporangiaceae bacterium
AGCCTGGGCGTGACGCTATGCGATGGACCGGACGACCTGCCCGGGGCTCTGCAGCGCCTCGGAGAACTGGACGAGACCCTGCGTTCGGCGCACGCCAGGCCGGACGCGTTCATGATCGAAGAACGGCTGCGGGGGGACGAGGTGAGCGTCGAGGCCCTCGTGGCAGACGGTGAAGTGTGTTTTATCAACGTGACAGACAAGGAGCTGTTCGCTGGGCCGCGCCCGGTCGAGGCAGGGCATACAGTGCCCAGCTGCCAGCCGCCTGCGGTGCGCGAAGAGCTGGCCTCCGCCATGCAACGGCTGGTCTGCGCCACCGCGGCGGGCACGACCGTGCTGCACGCGGAGTGGATCGTGGACTCCTCGGGCACGCCGTGGCTGGTGGAGTGTGCGGCCCGGGTTCCTGGGGACAACATCTGCTCACTGATCTCACTCGCCCATGAACACTCGTTCGTGGAGGCCTACCTCGAGCTCCTGCGTGGCAAGGTGCCTGCGGCCATGAGCCCCCAGCGGGCTGCCGCTATCCGCTTCATCGACGCGCAGCCTGGGGTTGTCACCGACGTGGTCGGTGTGGACGCTGCCCGGTCACTGCCCGGGGTCATCGAAGCCGAGGTCAGTGCGGCCGCGGGCCAGACCACCGGGGCCATAGGCAGCTCGTACAGCCGCCTGGGTCATGTCATGGTGACCGGCCCGGACAGAGCCGGGACAGTGGCAACGGCCGAGCAGGCCCGCGCGCTCATCAAGGTCGTCACCCAGCCCTTGGCGGCGGCGACGTAGCAGACCGGAACCGGGGACAGCCAATCAGGGCCTGGTGGTGTGCTCAGCGGGTGGCGGCTCAGCGTCCTGCGTACAGCGCTGTGCGCCCCCCGTTCAGTGCTGTCATCCGGCCCAGGATCTGGTCGTGGCTGTCACCCGCCACGACCAGTTGCGTGCCCGCGTCGCAGGACGTGCCTGGCGTGCCCGGCCGTTCCTTCCGCCTGCACAGCGCCACCCACTCAGGTGGTGCGACTGGGTCAAGGGCCAGTTCGTGCGCGGTCTCGAGGATGTAGCCGGACTGCTGGCCGGTGCGGCGCAGGAAGGTGCGTTCCGGCAGCAAGCCAGCAGCGAGGAGGCAAGCAGCCCACGCCTGGTCGACGCCGTAGGTGTGCTTCATGCTCTCCTTGATCAGGCCGCCGCCACCACGGCACGCGACCTCGCCGGCCACGAACTCGCCGCCGGGGGTCCGGTACATCTCCAGGTGCAGGATGTTGGGCTGGTGCACGGCAACCTGGCGTACGAGACCGCGGGCGTACGCGGCGAGGAACCCGTGGTCTGCCGAGGACACGTCGGTCATGACTGCGCCGACATTCACCTGGCGGAACAGATGCGGCGGGGCCAGGTACTTCGATGGCGAGACCAGGATCGGCTCCCCGTCACGGACCAGGATGTCGACGTGGTAGACGTCACCGTGCACGAACTTCTCGAGGATGAGCTGCGAGCGGTGCAGCGGGCCGAGCAGTCCCGGGTTGGTGGCGAGGAACCGGCTGGCCTCCTCCGGTGTGCCGAAGACCTGCACGCCGGCCGAGCCAGCTCCGTCACGCGGCTTGACCACGACCATGCCGAGTTCATCGCAGGCATCGATGACCTCTTCGGCACTGGTGGGCACGCGGTATGGGGCGACCTGCGCGGGCAGCCCCGAGAAGAGCTGCTTCATCGCGACCTTGTCACGGAACAGCACCGCCGAGGCCGACGTCATGCCGCCGATGCCGAACAGGACCCGTGCCTCGGCCGCCCGCAGTACGTCGGCCTCGGAGTTGGAGAACACCACCTCAGGGCGCCATTGTGCGCAGAGCTCGAAGACCTGCCTGGTGGTTGCGTCCGATTCGTAGTCCCCGAAGACGTCTCTCCTGACGCCAGGGGCGATCGTTTCGTCAGCACGGGCGGTGCCCTCCCCGGTGACGATCCGTACTTCGACGTCGGCCGAAGCCTCGTGGAGCCAGCGTTCGAAGGGCGCGACCGAGTGAGGCTGCTGCAGGACGAGGATGCGCATGCGCCGTACCTTGTTCGTCGAGGCTGTCCGTGGGCCGGGTGGTCAGGCGTGGGCGACGGCAGCCCGCATTGGCTCTACCTCGAGCCTGAAGGCTGCGCTCAGGTCACCGAGCCGCTGGTCGAGGTCTGCCACGTCGTCGAGGCTGACGTAGAGGCGAGCGGTCGTGGTGCTGGTGTGCATGTGGGTGCCGATCACGTCGCCCACTGCGGCGTGCATCTCCACCTCTACCACGCCGGGCAGCGTGGCGAGCTCTTCGGCGCTGGAGAGCTCTGCCACCCGGCCTGGCCGGATGGGCATGTCGACCCAGGCGAACGTGGACGTGGCTGGGTCCGTGGCCGCGGACGGCGTACGGCCCAGGGAGGTGTCGGTGAACGCCTGCCAGAGGTCCACGCCATACTGCCGGAGCACGACTTCTGGCACGCCGCCGCCTGCGGGCCTGCAGGTGATCTCGCCGACGAGGAACCCGCAGGATGTCTCGAACAGTTCCATGTGGGTGACGCCGGAACGCAGGCCCAGCGCAGCGACGGTGCTGCGGTGCAGGTCGGTGACGTGTCCGCTGACGGGATCCGCGGCAGCCACGATGTGGGAGCCGGAGACACTGCCGATCTGCCCGAGCAGGGGCGCGAAGTACCGCGACACGGCCGCGAACCGCACCTCGCCGTCGTGGACCACGCCATCACAGTGGTACTCGTTGATGATCTCGACAAACCGCTCGACAATGACCGGGCAGCCGGCCTCGCGCAGTCCGGCCGCGTGCGGCGAGGTGGCGAGTGCGGCCGCATCCGCCGCTGACTTGAGGACGAAAGTGTGCTGACCGCCGCCCCCGAAGACCGGCTTGACGACCACGGGTGCGCCCAACTCGCTCAGTGTGCCTGGGACACGCTCGACCGAGGGCACGCTCACCCAATCGGTGACTGGCAGCCCCGCAGCCCGCAACCGCTGTTTCATCAGGTGCTTGTTGCTGAAACTGAGGGCCGTTTCAAAGCCGGTGCCTGGAATGCCGAAATACGAGCGCAACAGCCCGGCGGCTGGCACGCTCATCTCCGCTGGGCCGATCACATGGTCGACGCCGTGCTCGCGTGCGACCTCCATTGCTGCCCGGGTCACCCCGCCGAAGTCGTAGAGGCTGCTGACCAGTTCCAGCCGGGCCACGTCGGGGTAACGCCCGGCGTATTCGGGCAGCGTGATCACTGACACGGTGGCTTCGCTGGACAAGGCGGTGAGCAGCCGCGGCGGGTACACCTTGGTGGCATTGACCAGAATGATGCTGCGTGGTGGAGGAGGCATTGGCAGCTCCGGACAGAAAGAAACGAGTGAGGCTCAAGGGTACGGTATGCGGTCGGCGCCGGCTGGAACCCCGTTCCGGCGGGACGGACTCACCGTCAGGTGGGTAGAACATGCTCTGCGTCCCTCTGGAAGTCAACCCGTTTGGCCCTAATTTGACCCGGAAGGCGAGGTGGCTGAGCTGCGGCTTAGTCATGTCTGCACTGGTCAGCGCCTTGCCCTTTGGAAATGTGGAAGATATCACAGTCATATGAAGATAAAAGTACAGTCATACACGGTTAAAAATGCTGCTTACCGGTGAGCGCGGCCGGCTAGGGTGCGTCGATAATCCGGGGGCATTTTGTTCATGTCTGCCCTATCGACACGGCGGTCGATGGCTGACTGCCAGAGACAAGGGGGCAGATGATTCTCACCGGCAACGAGATCGCGCGCGAGCGTTCCAATGGCCGTATCACTATCGAGCCGTTCGACAAGGACCAGGTAAACCCTAACAGCTACAATTTCCGCCTGGGCTCGCTGCTGCGGGTGTACACCGAGATGCCGCTGGACCCCAGACGCCCCAATGCGTACACGGAGCTGCGTATACCGCAAGAGGGCTACGTCCTCGAGCCGGGCAGGCTCTACCTCGCACACACCCAGGAGGTGCTGGGGAGCCGCCACTACGCCCCGACGTTCTCCGCGCGTTCGTCGGTCGCCCGCCTCGGCCTGTTCATCAACCTCTCGGCCAGCCTGGGCGACATCGGCTTCGAGGGACAGTGGACCCTGCAGCTCTACACCATGAACCGGGTCCGCGTGTACCCGGGCATGAACATCGGCCAGATGATGTGGTGGCGGCCGCAAGGCCGCATCGAGCTGTACGCCGGGAAGTACCAGGGCTCGAAGGGGCCGCGCTCCAGCGACATCCACCTCGACTTCGACAAGACGTCAGCGCGTGCCCGCTTCCCGGGACTGAGCCGTGACTGCCAGCCGTCCCAGGTCGGCGGCAAGTTCGCCGCACTGGCGGCGGCGTCACGCATCTGCCCTGTGCCGACTGCCTTCGTGGTGCCCGTCTGCGAGTTCGACGCTGCTCTCCCGCCAGATGACGCGGCAGAGATCAGCGAGCTGTTCGCCGAGCTCCGGGCCACTGTTGGCGCCTTCTTCACCGAGTCGGCAGCCAGGATCAGCGCGGTAGCACAGCGGGCCAGGCTCAGTGACGAAACACGCAGGCTCATCGCGGTCCGGATCCGCGACGTCTTCGGTGATCCGTCCGGCCGCACGTTCGCGGTCCGCTCGTCCGCGGTCGGGGAAGACTCGGCAAGCGCGAGCCTGGCCGGGGTCTACCAGACGGTGCTCGGCGCGTCGGCCGAGGGGGTTCCCGACGCGGTCGAGCAGTGCTGGCAGTCCTATTACGCGGTGCCCGCCATCGCGGCGCGGTTGCGTGCCAGGGACTTCGGGCCGCAGCCGCGGCTCGCGGTCATCGTGCAGGAGCTGATCGTCCCCGACCTGGCCGGAGTGGCCTTCACCGGGCTCGACGGCCCTTCCGGGGAGGTCACCGTCGAGTATGTCGGCGGGCTCGCGGAAGAACTCGTCGCCGGCACCGCCACCCCCTCCCGCACCACCTCTGCCGATATCGGCGCGATGGCCCCGGGCGAGGCCGGGCACGCCGCGGCCCTGGCTGAAGTGGTGCGCCTCACCAGGGAACTGCGGTCGGCGAGGGGGCATGACGTGGACGTCGAGTGGGCTGCTGACGCTCAAGGGGTCCATGTCGTCCAGGCCCGGCCGGTCACCGCGCGGCGCGTGAACCGCGACCGGGTGCCGGCGCGCGTGTGGACCAGTCGCCTGTACTTCGAGGACCTGCCCCCAGGTGCGTCCCTGCACGAGGTCGCCGCGGTCTACGCGGGGTACAGCGCCAAGCGCGGTCCCGCGTACCGGCTCGCCGCCGGGCATGGCATCAGCGTGGGCGCCGGCTGGGTCGTGGGCTTCACCGGCAGGCTGCTGCGCCAGGCCGAGGGCGCCGGCTTCGTCCGCCGGACCGTGGCCGACGGGCACGGTGAGGAATGCGTCGTGGACGCGGGCGACACGCTGAGACAGATCGTGGTGCCCAAGTCCCACATCGTCGAGACCCTGCTCGAGGTCAGCGGAGCGGCCGAGGGCTCGGACCTGGCGCACACGGTGGTCATCCGTGACTTCGTCCGCGGCGACCTCGGGATCATCAGCCGCCAGGCCGCGGACGGGCTCGTGGTCGAGTACGCACCCGAGGGCCTGATGGCGCTGAACAGGGGGACTGCGGGCGCCCGCGCCATCGTCGCCCGCACCGGGGGCCGCATGCAGGTACCGGGCGACGGCGCGGCGGTCCTCCCGCACCTGGACGCCATCGCCGGATTCACGGCCGCGATGCAGGCCACCTACGGTGAGGTGACATTGGAATGGGTGCTCGACGGGAGCCGCCTGCAGTTCGTCGACTACTCGCTGCTCGACGCCGCCGACCGGCTGACCTCGGTGTCCGGCGTCCGCATTTCAGCCGGGGGCGCCAGCGGCCCACTGCTCACCCTTGACGACGATGAGATGCTGAGACGACTGTCCATCGGCCCCGCGGTGAGCATCGGCAAGTCGCACGATGTCACTGGGCACGCCGAGCTCGCCAGGATCGTCGAGAAGGTCTGCTCGATGCCCGAGCCGCCCATTGTCCGCGCTCGGCGGCCCTACGCGGTGCTGTCGGTGCTCATCGGAATGGTGGCCGGTTTCGCGTTCGAGGAGGCCTCAGCACTGTGTCACCTCGCGATCCTGCTGCGCGAGGCGGGCACGCCTGCGGTCGCCGCGGCTGGGCTTGACAGCGTCCCTGACGGTGCCTATGCCGTGATCGGTGACGAGTCGATCGCCGTCCGGAGTGTGGTCGGGTGACTGTCTATCTGACGTTCATCGGTACGACGATCGAGTTCGACGTCCACCCGCGTGCGGAGGCCGACTTCGCACCCATTCGCGACTTCTTCCGGCACCTGCTCACGGCGGGACCGGCCGGCACCCCCCGCTTCCGGGTCTCGGTCACGCCGCTGCCGCCGGCCGGGGACGGCCCCTGGGGCAGGCCGGTGGTCATCCGCCGCAGCAGCGCGGCACAGTTCTGTTTCGAGGCCCGCCTCGGCCGCCGTGGTGACCGGTGGGTCTACCGCAATGACCACACCGAACTGGATGTGCCCGTGGACGCGGCAGCCGACCCGCACTTCGTGGCCGGTATCAGCGGGCACTCCGCCATCCAGGTCATCGACTTCGTGCGTGACCTCATCATTAGGAACGAGGAGACCGCGGGCACCGTCATCCTGCACGCCGCCGGGGTCCGCCGTGACGGCGAGGTGTACGCCATCGCCGGGCCCAAGGGGGCGGGGAAGACCACGACCCTGCTCTCCGTCTTGCGCCACGGCGGCTGGGACTACTTCACCGGCGACAAACTGTTCTGCGTGGCGCCGCCAGGAGAGGGCCACATCACGGTCTTTGCCTGGCGTGACTTCCCCTATATCGGCGCTGGGACGCTGCGTGCCCACCCGGAGCTGGCCGCGAAGGTCCGCGCCACCGCCGACCCGCTGCTCGCGGAGCGCCCCGCAGGCCACAAGATCCTCCTCGACCCCGACGACTTCGAGTCCTGGCTCGGTGCGCGGTTCGACCCGGCCGCGCACCGGCTGAGCGGCATCCTGCTCCCACATGTCGAGCCAGGCAGCCCGCTGGCCGCCGAAGCGGTCGCGGAGCCCAACGCCCGCTGGTCCATGCTGAACACCGTGGTGGAACGCTCGGCCGACACCACGTTCTTCGGGTGGCAGCACTACCTGGTGCCTGACTACGCGGCCTGCTACGCCAACTTGGCCGCGATGCGGCCACGGCTGCCCAGCCTGGCAATGATCAGGCTCAGCGGGACGCTCGAGGTCGACCTCAACGAGGTCCTGCGGGAGGTGGCATGACCGCCCCTGCCACACGTGCCCCCGCCAACCACGCACCGTGCGGACGGTGGCTGTGATCCTCACCGGACCTGAGATCGTCCGCTGCGTGGCAGCAGGCGAGATCTACATCGACGACTTCTGCCCCTCCCGCGTGGAGCCCAACAGCTACGCCTTCCGGCTCGCGCCCAGGCTCCTGCAGTATGACGGCGACGTGCTCGACAGCTTCGAGCGCCAGGAAGTGACCGAGTTGCTCGTCGGGACCGAGGGAACCGTCCTCGAACCTGGCCGCTTCTACCTGGGTGCCACCATGGAAGGAATGGGCAGCCCGCACTACGCGGCCACGCTGTACGCCTGCCGGTCGGTGTCCACGCTCGGCATCTGGATCCAGTTCTCCGCCCCGCTCGGCCACAGCGGGGCAGTCTTCCCCTGGACCCTGGAGATCACGGTGGCGAACCCGGTCCGGGTCTATCCGGGGATGGTCATCGGGAAGCTTGCCTTCTGGGCGATGCAGGGAGAGGCCCTGCAGTACGACGGCAAGTACACCGGTTCTGCTGCGGCTGTCGCGTCCAGGCTCAGCCAGGACGGCATGGCGTCGTCGCGCCAGGTGGGTGCCTGACATGACACCCGCGACCCCGCCCCGCCCGATCAGCACGGAGGAACTCCGCGAGTTCTCCCGCCGCACGCCAGCACGCGCAGCGCTGGCGATCGCCCGCCAGTGGGCCATCATCCTCCTCGCTGGCGGTGCGGCCGTGTGGTGGGGCCAGTGGTACGGGTACCTGCTCGCCATCATCGTCATCGCCACGCGCCAGCACGCCCTCGCGGTCCTGATGCACGACGGCGCACACCGCCTGCTGTTCGCGGGCCGCAGGCTCAACGACCTCGTCAGCGACGTGCTGCTCGCGTTCCCGCTGTTCGTGAGCACCACGCTGTACCGGCGCCACCACCTGGACCACCACCGGTTCCTCAACACCGACAAAGACCCCGACCTCGACCTGGCCTCGCTCGGCAACACCACCAGGGACTGGGTGCGGCTGTTCGCGGGCGACCTCACCGGCGTGAACCTGCTCAAGACCGTCGACACCTTGACCCAGTTCTCGCTCCTGCCGGTGCTGCGCGGCAACCGCGAGGTCGCACGGGCGATGGGCCGCGACCGCCTCTTTCTGTTCCTCGCCCAGCTCGCAGTGCTGACAGCCGTCCTGGCGGTGACCGATGGCTGGCTGGTGTACCTGCTGCTGTGGGTCGTGCCATCACTCACCGCGCTGAGTATGATCCTTCGCCTGCGCGCGGCGGCCGAGCACGTCGGCTGTGACCTGGAGGACGGACCTGGCGGGACCCGCACCGTCACTGCCGGGCCCATCGAACGGTTCCTGTTCTCGCCCTGCCGCATCAACTACCACCTGGCACACCACCTGTACCCGAGCGTCCCCTGCTACAACCTGAACTTGCTGCACCGCAGGCTGATGGAGAACCCCGGCATCAGCTCCCGCGCCCACATCTCCCGCTCGTACCTGTTCGGCCGGGACAGCGTGCTCAACCACATCGCCGAGGCGCGCAAGCGGCGCGCCGCGACCGCTGGCGTCTGACCCACGAGGAACCGATGCACACACAAACCCAACTGCCCGCCATTCCCGCTGGCCTGCCCGCGGCGAGGCTGCGGCATGCCGACGCCTTCCTTGCCATGCGGGGCTTGGACCGTGGCGGGGTCGAGCGGCTGATGCAAGCGAAGGCAGGACCTGCCGAACATGTGCTGCTGACCAGCTCGCCCGTGCACGGGCTCGCCAACTCCACCAGCGACCTGGACTTCATCCGCGTGCAGGCCGAAGTGCCCCAGACCGAACGGATGGCGACCCAGCTGTTCGAAGGCGGCAACCACCTGGAGCTGATCACCTTCAGCGCGGGGGAAACGGCGCAGGCCCTTCGCGCGCTGACGGCGCTGGCGGGCGAGGCTGCACCCGCGGTCGTCCTCGGGCACCGTGGCTGGGACAGGGCCCACACCGTCCGCCGCAAGTACCTCGAAAGGCTCGTCAACGGCGTTGCCATGGACGCCACCATGCCCTACCTCGGCCACCTCCCCGTGCTGGCCCGGGTGTGGAAGTGGTCATCCCTGCACACAGCGGCGGAGCAGGCCTTCTACCTACGGCTGGCCGAGGAGGCAGGCGAGTCGCGTGGTCGCCTTGGGTATGCGGCCGGCGCGCTGCTCCACCTCATGGACGCGACGTTGTCCCACTACGGCCACGTGTTCTCGAACCGCAAGTGGTACCTCCTGAGGTGGCGCCGGTTCCTGGCGTCGGATGAGGCGGCGAGCGGCCCCGCGGCCGGGTACGCCGATGCCATCGAAGGGCTGTGGCACCAGGTCAGCGCGGCGCTGGCGGACGGCACCGCGGCGGCGCTGGCCCCCAGGCTCGCCGATCTCATGGGACAGGTCTTCGAGACGGCCGGGGAAGGACGTGTGCCCGCGCTCGAGGTCACGTTGCACGGTGCACCGCAGCCGCTCACGTTCCTGCCCGGGGCGCAGATGCTGCTCGGCGCCGCGAGTGTGTTCGTTGGCGACGGGCCGCTGGCAGCGGGGACGGTCGAGCTGACCCGCGGCGCCACCCTCCCCGGCGACCCGGGGGACCTGCTGCGAGCCGCGCGCGGGGGAGCCCTCCGCCTGCTGCCAGCCTGATGACCATGCCGTCGCTACCCAAGAAGGAGAACCATGGATCAGTCCCGCGCCACTGAGGAAGCGGCCTCAGGTGTCCGCTGGTTCCCCTCGGCGCGCAGCGGCCGGGGGCTGGCCCCCGAACACGCCGTGCGGGCGTGGTCCACTGCGGCCTGGCTGCTCGCCGTCGAAGGCCGCGCCTACCTCGAAGACATGGCGGGCGGCGTGGACCAGCCGGAGCTGCGCTGGATAGTGCGGCTACGCTTGGCCGAACTGCTGCTCGACATCGACCTCCTGCTCGGTGGGTACGCCGCCATCCAGGACGGCCACCAGCTCGCCATGGCCCTGGAGTACGGTCTGCACACAGTCGCCGAGGTGGATGGACCGCGGCTCGTGAGCCTCTTCGCCCTTGGCGGGGGGCCCGGCGGTCCCGCCCACGGCGACGGAGCCGTGCCGCAGTTGTGGGAAGAGCTCTGTGCGGCCTTCCCTGGCCGGCTGCCCAACCCCCTGCTGGCCTCGGGCCAGCGGGAGATCCTCCGCGCCTTGCGGTACTGGTCCAAACTGTGCACCGCGGCGGGCACGGACGCTGCCTTCCTTGAGCCCTTCCTCAAGGACGCGTGAACGGATGCGCACGTTCGTCGACCGCTACGGCGCCGCGTTCGGCCGCAACAAGGCGATGCTGCTGCGCATGGCCGGCCTGTACGGCGGCGAGCAGGAGGCGAGCGGTGCCTGGATAACGGACACGGCGGGACGCCGCTGGCTGGACTTCGGGTCGTTCGGCCTCCACCTGGTCGGGCACCGCCACCCGAAGGTGGTGGCCGCGGCGGCCGCGCAGCTCGGGCTCATGGGCCTGTCAGGCAAGGTCCTCGGCAACACTGCGGCGACCGCATGTGCCGAGGCGCTGATCGCGGTAACCCCCCAGCAGCTTGACCGGGTGGCGTTCGCCAACACGGGCGCCGAGGCCGTCGAGATGTCGATCAAGATGGCGGCACTTGCGACAGGCCGTGACGAGTTCATGGCCCTGCGCGGTTCGTACCACGGCAAGACATCAGGTGCGCTGCACCTGTCCGATACGGTGTCGGGCCGCTCGCCACTGCCGCTGGCAGCGCCGGTCCACTTCGTGGAACCCGGTGACGAAGCCGCGGCACGTGGGCTGCTCGCCACCGGCCGGATCGCCGCCGTCTTCGCCGAGCCCGTGCAGGGCGAGGGAGGCATCCGCCCGGTCTGTCCTGCCTTCCTCGGCTTCCTGCGGGACGAGACGCAGCGGAACGGCTCGCTCCTCGTGTTCGACGAGATCCAGACCGGCCTGGGCCGCTGTGGCCGGCTGTGGCGTTCGGCCCTGGACACCCCCCCCGATGTCCTGCTCACCGGGAAGGTGCTCGGCGGGGGACTGGTGCCCCTCGCGGCGGTCATCTACTCATCGGCCCGCATCGGCGCGAGCAGCGCCGACCCTGTCGTGCTCGCGTCCTCGTTCGCTGGTGGGGCGCTTGCCGGGGCGGTCGGCAGCGCGGTCCTCGACCTGGTGAGCCAGCACGGGTTCCTCGAGGGCGTCCGCACGCTCGGCGCGGACGCTCGCCGCCTCCTTTCTGAACTGCTGGGGGGTGACCCGAGGATCGCCGCCATCCGTGGCGAGGGCCTGATGATCGGGCTGGAGGCGGCGGAGGACGCCATCGCTGGGCACGTGGTGCTCGAAGCCGCCAAGCGCGGCGTCCTGCTGAGTTTCTGCCTCAGCAACCCTGCCGTGCTGCGTCTCTACCCGCCGGCCGTGATCAGCGGCCATGACCTGGCAGACGGAATCACCCGTGTCGTGGACGCGGTGGCGGCATGCCCGCCAGCCAGGGCCGCACCACTGCATTCCGCGCCGACCGCCTCGCCGGTGGGCATGCGAGAAAGGATCTGAAGTTGCCGACAGTCCGCACTTCTGTGGACATCGCCGGTGTCATCATCGACGACGTCTGGGACACCGTCTGCGAGTTCGAGCTCTACCCGCGGTACATGGCCGATGTCGTGGAGATCCGCTTCCTCGAGCGAACCGAGCACGAGGGCTTGAGTTCCTGGCGCGTGCTGCTCAACGGCAGCGAGCTGACCTGGGACGAGAAGGACTACTTCACGCCACCCCACCGGGTGGACTTCGAGCAGACCGATGGTGACCTGGAGGTCTTCCGCGGGTCATGGACCTTGGAGGAGTCCGGCGACGTCGTCACGGTCACCCTGGAGATCGAGTTCGACCTCGGGATCCCCTCGCTGGCTGCGGTCCTCGACCCGATCGGAGTCCAGGCGATCCACTCCAACGCACGCAGCATGCTCACCGCCATCAGCGAACGCCGCACGGTGGCGGCCACCCCGTGAGCGCGCCACCCATCGTCGTCACAGGAATCGGCGGAGCGGTCGGCAGCGAGTTCGCTGCCACCCTGGTCAGGACGCTGCCGCAAGCCACCGTGGTCGGGGTGTTCAGCGGGGAACGCAGCAGGCGCGCATTCTTCGCCCGCGCCAGCGCGGACATGGCCACCAGGGTCGTCCCCGTGCTGTGCGACCTTTCGGACACCGCCGCCACGGCGGCTCTGGCGCACCAACTGTGCAGCGTGAGACCAGCAGTGGTGGTCCACGCCGCGGCGAACGTGAGCTGGACCGCGTCGCTGGAAGACGCGCGGCGCGCCAACGTCGGGGCCACACGGAACACCGCCGAACTCGCGCGCGCGGCTGGCTGCCAGCGTCTGATCTTCGTGTCATCGGCCTACACATCCACGCAGGACTGGGAGTACCGCAACAGCTACGAGCAGAGCAAGGCAGAGGCCGAACAGTTGCTCCGCACCGCCTACGCCGACCTCCAGCCCGCTGTCTTCGCATGCAGCCTGGTAGTCGGCAGCAGCGTCACGGGCGCCATCTCCCGCTTCCACGGCCTGTACCCGCTGCTGAGACTGCTGGAGGAGTATCAGCCACCTTTCCTGCCAGGCAACCGTGACGAGCGCATCGATATCGTCCCGGTGGACTGGGCGGCACGCGAACTGTGCGCGATGACGGCGAGGGCTCTTTCCCGGGAGCCAGCGGCCGACGTGGTCGCAGCCGCGGGCGACCGCGCCCCCCTGCTGTCCGAGTTGGCCGAGGCCGCGGTGGCCGCACTCAACCGGGTGCGTCAGGCACAAGGCCGGCCGCTGCTCGCCGAGGTGCCCCTGGTGCCGTTCCGCCGCTGGGACTTCCTGCGCCGCTCCATCGCAGCCTGGAACGTCACCCAGATCAAGGTTCCGGACGCAGCCACGCTCGACCGGCTCATCTCGGTGTACCGCCCCTACCTCGAGAGCGCGCGGGTACGGTCGCCCCAGGGCACCACCTGCCCGCCACCTCCGTGGCGTGACTACCTCGACATCGTCGTGGAGCGGTGGATGGCGGACAACAGCCGCCGGGTGCCCAGCAGGGCGTCGGCATGAGTTCCGGCTGGGGAGGGGCATGAGCCGGCTCGCGGCGGCGCTCGCCCGGCGGCGCGCCCTGTTCGCGCGCATCCGTGCGGAGCGGGAGGCCGTCATCGCCTACCTGCGCCAGGAGTTCCCCCAGGACGAGGCGTTCCTGGGCCAGGCGGCCGAGGAGGTGCGCGCTGTCACCGTCGTGCTGGGCAGCCCGCGCGGGGGCACCAGTGTGTTCAAGCAGGTTCTCGGTTCGGCGCCTGGTGCCGTGGCACTCCCCGGCGAGCACCGCTGGCTGTTCACTCTGCTCGGCCTGAACCACCCCGACCACGGCGACATGGACGAATGCGCGGGGTCCATCCCGCTCGACACCAGCCAGCGGACGTTCCTCCTGGACAACCTGCTGTTCGAGTGCCGGGGTGAGCAGATCGCCGAGCCGTCCCGCCGCGACTGGGAGCGCTACGCCTGGGACTGGGCTCTCCGGCTCAAGCTGCAGTGGCCCGACCTGGTCGACGGGCCAGCGGAAGACCTCGTCGCCGTGGTCCGTGACCGACTGTGCGGCGGCCTGACCGGGCCGGAGCCCGCGTTCGACGTGCTCGACGCGGTGCGTGCCCACGGAGTGCCCGTCGACCCCTTCCAGTACGACCTGGACGAGACGCTGGTGCACTCGTATTTCCCCGGCCTGCCACTGCCGTCAGGCCCGCCCGGCCGGACCATCGTGGAAATCTCGCCGTTCCTGGCACTGCGACCATGCCACCGCCCACGGCTGGACCTGCCGCGCACGGTCCTCGTGCTCAAGGCCTCGAGTGACGCGTACCGCATCCCACTCATCCACGACCTGTTCACCGGCTGGGACATCTGCGAGCTCCACCTGACCCGCAACCCGCTCGCGTCGGTGAACGGTCTCATCGACGGCTGGCAGCACCGCTCGTTCTGGCAGCACGACCTGTCGGTGCACGGCCAGGCGGCTGGCTCGCGGCCGGACTGGAACTTCGACCTGTGCGACGACTGGCAGAAACTGGCCAGCGGAGACCTGGCGGAGCTCGCAGCGAGTCAATGGTCCTGCCCGCACCGCCGCATCCTGAACCAGGCCAAGTCCCCAGTGATGCTGCGTTTCGAGGACTTCCAGGCTGGTGGCCTTGGGCGGCGTGCCCTGATGGACCACGCGGCCCACGTCAGCGGTCTCCACTTCGATGACGCCGCCTGGGAGACGGCCAAGCACCCACGCCTGGTCAACTCCACAGCGGCACCGGCCGTGGCACGCTGGCGCACCTCACGGCCGCACCTGCGCGAATTGCTTGCCCTGCCCCACGTGGCAGCGACCACCGAGGCGCTCGGCTACGACACGCGGGACTGGGCGCGGTGGCCATAGCCGCCGGGCTGTGCCTGCTGTTGTGCCTGATCGAGGGCGGCGAGGCGATGGCCCGGACCGCCACGGCAGCGAGCAGCGGCTGGCAGGCCGCTGCCGGGACCATCGGCGGTGCGGCGGCCGCGCTCCTGGCCGGTGCTGCGGTGGTCGCGGTCCTGACCGCTGCGGTCCCGTTGCGGTGGCGGCCGGTGGCCGGTGGCACGGTAGCCCTGCTCGCAGGGTTGCAATGGCTGGTCAGGGCCGTGCTCCGGTTGCGCGGCCAGGTGCTTGTGGCGCAGCCGGGCGTGGCGCAGAAGGTGCTGGGAGGGGGCGGTGAGGCCGTGATCGTCACTGCCGCGCTGGGCGCGGTCGTGGTGCCCGGAGGCGCACCGCTGGTAGTGGGCGGGGCTGCCGGGAC
>DASYYE010000055.1:0-7830 GCA_035946955.1 Streptosporangiaceae bacterium
CGCCCTCTACAGCCTGCTCGGTTCGCCCGAGGCTGAGCGGGTCCGCGCCCACCTGGGCACGCTGGGCATCCGTGTGGCGGACACTTCCCCCACGGCTGCCGGCTGGTGAGACACGGCCCGCAGGCCGCGCACTTAGTGCGACAGAGATAGCGGATTTATGACAGGGCGTTACGTGGGGTAAGTTGCCCCCGTGGCTGACAACCATTCCAGCGCCGGGGACCGGATCGACCAGGAGTTCACCGCCTACCCCCTGCGCCACCTCGCTGATGCTGCGCTGCAGCGGGCGGCGGACCTCGGGGCATCCCATGCCGACTTCCGCGCCGAACGCATCCGGGCCGAGCAGCTCTCGCTGTCCGACGGCTCCCTGGAGACCTACTACGACGCTGACGACGTGGGACTCGCGGTCCGTGTCGTGGTGGACGGCACCTGGGGGTTCGCCTCGGCGGCAGACATGACCGCGGACGCGGCGACCCGGGCCGCAGCGGAAGCCGTTGAGGTCGCCCGGGTGTCCGCGGCGATCAACTCCGAGCGCATCGAGCTCGCCGCCGAGCCCGCCCACGGCGACGTGACCTGGGTCTCCGCCTACGAGGTCGACCCGTTCGACGTGGGCCCGTCCACCAAGGTGGCGCTGCTCACGGAATGGAGCGCCGGGCTGCTCGCGCACGAACGGGTCGCCCACGTCGACGCTGTCCTGCACCAGGTGCGGGAGTGCAAGTTCTACAGCGACGGGGCCACCACCACGCTGCAGCAGCGCGTGCGGGTGAGGCCGGAGATGACAGCCGTGGCACTCGAACCCGACGGCCGGTTCGAGACCATGCGCACGCTGGCGCCACCCGCTGGCCGTGGGCTGGAGTACCTGGGTGGCAGCCCGTGGAGCGCCACCGCCAATGGCTCGGCGGGCGCCTGGGACTTCCCCGCCGAGCTGGCACGGGTCCCGGAGATGCTGGCGGAGAAGCTGGCCGCACCGAGCATCGAGCCGGGCCGCTACGACCTGGTGATCGACCCCTCCAACCTGTGGCTGACCATCCACGAGTCCATCGGCCACGCGACCGAACTGGACCGGGCACTCGGCTACGAAGCCGCCTACGCGGGCACCTCCTTCGCCACGCCGGACAAGCTGGGCAGCCTGCGCTACGGCTCCCCGGTGATGCATGTCACCGGGGACCGCACCGCCGAACACGGGCTGGCCACGATCGCCTATGACGACGAAGGGGTCGCGACCCAGTCGTGGGACATCGTCACCGATGGTGTGTTCACCGGCTACCAGCTCGACCGCAGGATCGCGCGGATGCGGGGCCTCGGCCGGTCCAACGGATGTGCCTTCGCCGACTCCCCGGCACACATGCCGATCCAGCGGATGGCCAATGTCTCACTCGCGCCCGCCGCGGGCGGCCCGTCAACCGGCGAGCTGATCGCCGGGGTCACCGACGGCATCTACATCCTGGGCGACAAGAGCTGGTCCATCGACATGCAGCGGTACAACTTCCAGTTCACCGGCCAGCGGTTCTACAAGATCTCACATGGCCGGCTGGCCGGGCCGCTGCGTGACGTCGCCTACCAGGCGACCACCACCGACTTCTGGAACTCCATGGAAGCCGTCGGCGGGCCACAGACCTACCGCCTCGGCGGCGCGTTCAACTGCGGCAAGGGCCAGCCGGGCCAGGTCGCGCCGGTCAGCCACGGCTGCCCGGCGGCACTGTTCCGTGGGGTCCGCGTCCTCAACACCGCGCAGGAGGGTGCATGACACCGCAGGAGACCGTGGAACGGGCGCTGGCCGCTGCCCGCTGTGACGACTGCATGGTGATCGTGGACGAAGAGTCCTCGGCGAACCTGCGGTGGGCAGGCAACACGCTCACCACGAACGGGGTCATCCGGGAACGCCAGCTCACCGTCATCGCCTTCAGCCGCGGCGCCGACGGCACCAGGGTCGGCGTGGTCTCTCGGGCAGCGCCACGCGACGACCAGATCCCCGACATCGTCCTGGCCGCCGAAAAGGCCGCCACGGAGAGCACCCCCGCGGAGGACTCGCGTCCGCTGCTGCGCCCGGGCGACCCGGAGGTGTTCGGGGGGAACGCGGCGGCAGGTGGGGAGGTACCCGCCTGGGACGCCCCGGCGGCGACCACCGGCATCTCCGTCTTCAGCAGGTTCGCCCCCGAGCTCGGAGCGGCCTTCGACGAGGCGGCGACTGCCGGGCGGAAGCTGTACGGGTACGCCGAGCACTCCATGACGAGCACGTTCGTCGGCTCCTCCAGCGGCCTGCGGCTGCGCCACGACCAGCCGGCCGGCAAGGTGGACCTCAATGCCAAGCCGGCTGACCTGAGCCATTCCGCATGGGCCGGCCAGGGCACCCGCGACTTCACGGACGTGGACGTGCCTGCGATGTCGGCTGACCTGGCCAGGCGGCTTGACTGGGCGCGGCGGCAGGTGGACCTCCCGGCGGGCAGGTACGAGACCCTGCTGTCCCCCTCCGCCATGGCTGACCTGTTCATCATGTTCTACTTCGCCACCAGGGCGAAGGACGCGCTCGATGGCCGCACCGTGTTCAGCAGGCCGGGCGGCGGGACCAGGGTGGGTGAGCAGCTGTCGGCCCTGCCGCTGACCCTGCGCAGCGACCCCTGGGCACCCGGGATCCAGTGCGCCCCCTTCATGGTCGCGCACGCGTCCAGCCGGCTCTTCTCAGTGTTCGACAACGGCCTGGCGCTGCACCCGACGGCCTGGATGCGCGACGGCGAGCTCGCGGCCCTGCTCCAGACACGGCACACCGCGGAACTGTCCGGGCTCCCGGTCACCCCGATGATCGGCAACCTCATCCTGGAGGGGCCCACGGCAGGACCGGGAGGCCTGGACGACCTGATCGCGCGCACCACGCGCGGGCTGCTCGTCACCAGCCTGTGGTACATCCGGGAGGTCGACCCGCAGACGCAACTGCTTACCGGCCTCACCCGCGACGGGGTGTACCTGGTGGAGGATGGGGAGATCGTGGGCGCGGTGAACAACTTCCGCTTCAACGAGAGCCCCGTCGCCATGCTGGGACGGCTCACCGAGGTAGGCGACAGCGTCCCGGCGCTGGCACGTGAGTGGAGCGAGTACTTCAAGCGCGTCCGTATGCCACCAGCCCGGGTCGAGGGGTTCAACATGTCCTCGGTGAGCGAAGCAAGCTGACGCCGCCGTGTTCCCATGATCATGTAGGAATTTCAGTCATAGTGACTGAAATTCCTACATGATCATGGGAATGTCAGGCGGCTAGACGTCTTCGAGGCGGAAGCCGACTTTTAGGGCGACCTGGAAGTGGGCTGGCTCGCCGTCCATGACCTGGCCGCGGATCTCTGTCACCTCGAACCAGTCGAGGTGCCGCAGGGTCTGGGACGCCCGGTGCAGGGCGTTGCGGATCGCGGGCTCGATGCCTTCCGGTGAGGTGCCGACGATCTCGGTCACCCGGTATGTGCGGTCAGACATGTCTGCTCTCCTAGGCGCGCTGCCGGCTCGGCGTGGTGTGGATGGTACCCGTTTGTGGGCGCGCACCCCACGTGAGCCCACAGGAGCGCCGCTGAGGCGCTGGAGGGGCCGCCTGGCGGGAATGGTGGCCAGCGGGCCACAGCGAGGGCTGGCAGCGCAGTCAGGACGGCATACGGTGGAGGTGTGAAGGTCGTCCCTAGAGCGCACCGCGAAACCGCGCACCTCGTGACCGAAGCACGCCGGTCCCGGTCGGAGGATATTTCCTACCGGGAACGTCGTTACCTGATCATGATGGGGATCCGCGTGGTTTGTTTCGGCCTCGCGATGCTGCTGTTCGTGCGTGGTGCTGGATGGGTAGCGGCCATTCCGGCAGTGGCCGCCATTGTCATTCCTTACTTCGCTGTGGTGTTCGCGAACGGCGGACGCGAGCCGGACAGGACCAGGCGCTTCCGTCCCTACGAGCCCAACTTGCCCGTGCCCTACTCCCCGCACCAGCAGGCCACACCTGGCCCGGCCGGGGAACCCACCGACGGCCAAGCGGGGCCCAGCGGCAACGGTGCAGGCCACGGGCCCGAAACCGAGTGACACACGATCCACACTCGTTCCTCCGCTTCGTCACATCCCTGGGGAACCGAGATCCGCTCGTAATCCGGTCTTGACGCACAAGGGGGGGTTTCGGTGTAACATTGCCGTGGTGCTCTGGTCCCCCGTCGGAGCACCTGCCGGCGTTCCGGGCCCCCGTCGGAACGCTGATGATTGCGACGCCGGGTGGTTTGCCCCCGTAGCCACCCGGCGTCGCCTTAATATTTCCGCAGCCTCCAGCCCCTTCACCTGGGCTCGCTATCCCATGCGGCGGGACGAACCCCCACACCCCCCACAAACCGTGGTCACCCATCAGTGGCTGCTCGCCTGGTGTGCCACCTTCCACGGGCCCGTGGTCACCGTCTTCTGAGCCGGTCGCCTGAGGGTTACTGTTTTGTTACCCCTACGTACCGTGGTCGCCGGGGTGTCACGTTCCCGGGCTGCTACCACGCCCCCACAGCTCACTCCGTCCGGCTGAACCCCGCGATCGCCACTGACATCATCACCAGGCCCATCAGTGCCACCATCCCCAGCGACAGCCACCCCGGCACCAGCCAGCCGTCCCAGGTCACGCCGGGCGAGAGGAAGTGTGTCTGCAGGGGGCTGAGGGACAGGTGCGAGAAGACAGCGTTGCGCATCGGCCCAACCACGTAGGTCAGCGGGTCAATACGGGTGAGGATGCTCAGCCAGGCCGGGAGCCCACGCAGTGGGTAGAGCGCACCGGAGAGGAAGAACAGCGGCATCACCAGCATCTGGGTGACCGCCATGAACGCCTGGAACTGCGTGATGCGGGCGGCCAGCATCACACCGAACGCGGTCAGCGTGAACGCGAGCAGCAGCAGTTCGCCCACGAGGGTGAGCAGCAGCAGCGGGTTGTAGGGCACACCGGCCAGGCCCGCCAGTGCGAGCATCACGATGCCCTGGAACGTTGCGATGGTGGCGCCGCCCAGGCACTTGCCGACCACCAGGGCCGCGCGGCTGACCGGGGCGACCAGCATCTCCCGCAGGAAGCCGAACTCGCGGTCCCATACGATCGAGCCTGCCGAGAAGATCGCGGTGAACAGCACAGCCATCGCGAGCACACCCGGGTAGATGAACGTCTTGAAGCTGACCCCCGGCGGCAGGGTGTGGCTGGCCAGCGAGGACAGGCCGGTGCCCAGCACGAGCAGGAACAGCAGCGGCTGCAGCAGCGAAATGAACGCGCGCAGCCTGTCCCGGCGGAACCTGATGAGCTCACGCCGCCACACGATGCCGACGGCCCGCAGGTCACTGCGCAGGCCCGCCTCGGGCACGGACACCCGGATGGTCCCGACGAGCCCGGTGGACTCGGCGAGCCCGGCGGGCGGGGTGGTCTGCGTCGCCATACTCATCGCCTCCCGCGGAAAGCGGCCGCCATCTGGCGCATCGCGTCGCTGGATGTGGCTTCCGCGTCGCGGATGGTCTTTCCGGTATAGGACATGAACACGTCGTCGAGCGAGGGCCGGGACACGCTCACCGACTGGATGGGCACGGACAGCCTGGCGAACAACTGGGGCACGAACTGCTCACCAGAGGCCACGGAGAACGTGACAGCACCCTCGTGCACTGACGCCTCGATCTCGAAGTCACGTCGCAGCTCGGCGATTGCCGCCTCGTCGTCGGCGGTGTGGATCTGCACCCGGTCCTTGCCAACGCTGGCTTTCAGCGCCTCCGGGGTGTCGATCGCGACGATCCTGCCGTGGTCGATGATCGCGATCCGGTCGCAGTTCTCGGCCTCGTCCATGTAGTGGGTGGTCAGGAAGATGGTGATGTCCTCACGCCGCTTGAGGGCGTTGATGTACTCCCAGATGGAGGAGCGCGTCTGTGGGTCCAGTCCCACGGTCGGCTCGTCCAGGAACAGCACCCGGGGGGCGTGCAGCAGGCCACGCGCGATCTCCAGGCGGCGCTTCATGCCTCCGGAGTAGGTCATGACGAGGCTGTCACGGCGCTCCCAGAGGCCGACCATCTCCATGACCTGCCGCATCCGGGGAGCGGCGGCAGCGGCGGGCACGCCATACAGGGCAGCGTGGAACTGGAGGTTCTGCGCGCCGCTCAGGTAGTTGTCGAGCGTGGTGTCCTGGAACACCAGCCCGATGTTTCGGCGCACGGCGTCGCGCTGGGTGGCGACGTCGTAGCCCGCCACCCTGGCCTGCCCGGAGGTCGGGCGGGCCAGGGTGCACAGGATCTTGATGGTGGTGGTCTTGCCCGCGCCATTGGGGCCGAGGAAACCGAACGTCTCCCCGGGCGCCACCTCGAAGTCGATGCCACGCACGGCCTCGACTTCGCCGTAGCTCTTGGTGAGCGCGGTCACCACGACCGCGGGCTCAGGCTGGTGGGCCACACTCACGCGTCCGCCACCTCGTCTTCGTCAGCGGCCAGGATCCGGTACAGGCTGCGGCGCGCGTCAGCGAGTACCCGGTGCGCCTGGGCGACCTGAGCGTCCCCGCCGACCCGGTGGACCTGCATGGCCGCCACCGCGACCTGGCCGACGAGCCCGCGCAGTTCCATGGCGCCCGAGCCCACGCTGCCGGCTACGGAGTCCCAGGGCGCCGGTGTCTCGGTGCTGTGGGTGGCCATGTAGTCGCGGCCCTCGGCGGTGAGCACGTACTGCTTGCGCCCGCCCTCGGGGGTCTCGGCCGCGATCAGGCCCTCGTCCTCCAGTTGCTGGAGCGCCGGGTAGACGGAGCCCGGGCTGGGCTGCCACACTCCCCCGCTGCGCTCGCCAATGTCCTGGATGATCTGGTACCCGTTGCGCGGCCCTTCCGCGAGCAGCGCCAGGACGGCCGCGCGGACGTCGCCGCGCTTGACCCTGGGCCCGCGCATGGACCTCGGGTCCCCCGGCCACGGCCCGAACCCGCCCATCCAAGGGCCGCCGAAACCGCCGCCTGGCCCGCCGAACCCGCGCCCGCGACCCCGCGGGCCGCCGCGGTGCCCGTGCCGCCAGGCCTTCTCGGCCTTCTCGCCCAGGTCGAATTCTTCATCGTCACGCATTGTCTTACCTCACTCCCCGTTGCCCGGCGGAGACCGCCAGAGCTTGAAGTTTCTTGCCCGGCGGAGACCGCCAGAGCATCGACGTTCTTCATCGACGCATCTACGATATATCGATAACTTCTTTTGCGCTACCCCTCAGGCAAGAAGCCACGTTAAGGAACTCTTGGTTCCTTAACGTACTTGAGTTTGGCCGCCTGCTCCACTCACTCCTCCGCCCTCGCGTGTTCAGCCCCCCAGGCCGTGGCCAGTTGCCGCACAGCCTCGGCGCTCTCCGCCCGCCCCCGCCCACGCCCAACCGCGACCCCCAGCAGGTACGCGGTCAGCGGCGCGGCTGGCCGCTCTACCCCATGGGCCACATCCCTGGCCAGGTCCAGCACCCCCCGGGTGTCCCCCATCAGGCTTTCTGTCAGCGCCTCATCCAGCCCAAGCTCCGCGCACACGAGCCTGACCCATTCCTCAAGCGTGTTCACCCTGCACACCCTCCGTCCCATCACGGTTCCCGGCCTCAACCCACCGCCGCGCCCACGCCAGCTCTTCCGGCGTGTCACAGTCCACCCACGGCGCCGCCTCGCCCGCCTTCACCTCATAACGCCCCAGCACCGGCGCCAGGCTGGCCATGAGCCCATGCAACGAATGGCCTGCGTACTCCGCCAGCGCGTCACGCAGGTTTTGGGTTCGCCAGCAGCTCACCAGCCATTGCTCTTGCTCACCGTCGTCGACCATCACCACCCCCGTGCTGGTGGGGGCCGGTGGCGCAGGTTCGCGGTCGTGGACACCAGAACG
>DASYYE010000056.1:0-26577 GCA_035946955.1 Streptosporangiaceae bacterium
GTCGACCACCCGGTTCGCCGGCTGGTCGGTGCCGGGCTGCTCCGCGGCGAGCAGGGCACGGTCGATCCCGTACTTTGCCATCAGCTCGGCGGCCTTGGCGGTCAGCGCCTGTGCCTCAGCCGGGGTCACCCCCGCTGACTCGGCCTTGGCGAGCAGCTTGCGCACCCGGTCGAGCAGGCCGCCAGCGGCTTGTGTGGTCACCAGTGTTCCTCCTCCAGGGAACCCGTATATCGAACACAGTGACGAACACTAGCGGGGGAGGAGGACATTTCCTCGCACCTGCTGCTCACGCCCTTGCCCACGGGCCGCACTCTAGCGCCTGGCCGCACCATTTAGACTCAGGTCCATGCCCGTCCAGATGGCGCCGAGCATCCTTTCTGCCGACTTCGCCCGGCTGGCCGACGAAGCCGCAGCGGTCTCCCGGGTGGCGGACTGGCTGCACGTGGACGTCATGGACAACCATTTCGTGCCCAACCTCACGATCGGCCTCCCGGTGGTCGAGGCGCTGCTCAAGCACACCGGGCTCCCCCTGGACTGCCACCTGATGATCTCCGATCCCGACCGGTGGGCGCCCCCCTACGCCGAAGCTGGCGCCCGCAACGTCACCATCCATGCGGAAGCCGCCGGGGCCCCGGTGCGGACGCTGCGTGCGATCCGCGCCACCGGGGCGCGGGCTGGGCTCGCCATCAACCCGGGCACCCCGGTCGAGCCGTGCGAGGACCTGCTCCCCGAGGTCGACATGCTGCTGCTGATGACCGTCGAGCCGGGATTTGGCGGCCAGCCGTTCCTCGACATGGTGCTGCCGAAGCTGCGGCGTGCCCGGGACATGGTCGCCCGGTACGGCAGCAGTGTCTGGCTGCAGGTGGACGGCGGGGTGAGCCAGCAGACCATCGAGCGGTGCGCGGAGGCGGGCGCGGACGTGTTCGTCGCGGGCTCGGCTGTCTACGGCGCGGACGACCCGGCCGCGGCCGTCCAGGCGCTGCGAGCCCAGGCCGAGCGGGCCACCGCCGGGGCCCCCTGGCACTGCTGACCGCTGCCGCGCCGCCACTGCCGCCGGCCTCCCGGAATGCCACTTATGGCACACTGGTTAGTGGAGTCGAAGCGTGCTCCGGGGTCGGTGAAAATCCGAGCCGGCGGTGACAGTCCGCGACCCGGCCGACATTGTTGTGGCAGGTCCACAGCATCGGCTGGCTGACCCGGTGGAATCCCGGGACCGACGGTGAAAGCCCGGATGGGAGGAAGCACGCGCGCGGCGGGGCACTGTGTGCCCGGTCGCGTCCTGGCGCATCCGCGCACCCCGGAGCCGTTTGGGACAAACGGCCTGAGGAGGCAAGCGACGGATGTTCACCGGAATCGTGGAAGAACTCGGCGAGGTCGTGGCGGTCGACCGCCTCGCGGAGGCCGCCCGGGTGACCGTGCGTGGCGGCGCGGTCGTGGCCGGTGCGGCCCGCGGCGACTCCATCGCGGTCAACGGTGTCTGCCTCACCGTCACCAGCACCGATGGCGAAGACTTCACCGCTGACGTCATGGCCGAGACGCTACGGCGCACCACGCTCGGCACGCTGGCCCCGGGCTCACGCGTCAACCTGGAACGTCCCCTGCTGCCCACCGGCCGTCTCGGCGGTCACCTGGTCCAAGGCCACGTGGACGGCGTGGGCACGGTCGTGTCCCGCAACCCGGCCGAGCATTGGGACGTGGTGCGGGTCGCGATCCCACCCGCGCTGGGCCGCTACCTCGTGGAGAAGGGCTCGGTGGCGGTGGACGGAGTCAGTCTGACCGTCTCCGTGCTGGGGGAGGGGGAGCCGCCAGGTGATGGCGGGGACGGACAGCCCTGGTTCGAAGTGAGCCTGATCCCGGCCACCCTGGCGGCGACCACGCTTGGCCAGGCCCAGCCGGGCACGTATGTGAACCTGGAAGTTGACGTGATCGGGAAGTACGTGGAACGGATGCTGCGCGACTTGGCGGTGCGGCCATGACCGCCCTGGACGCCCGGCCCAGCAAGGATGACGCCGACGCCCTGGACTCAGTGGAACGGGCCATCGCTGACATCGCGGCTGGCCGGCCTGTGGTCGTCGTGGACGACGCGAACCGGGAGAACGAGGGCGACATCATCATTGCCGCCAACAAGATGACGCCCGAGTTGATGGCGTTCATGATCCGGTACACCAGTGGTGTCATCTGCGTGCCGCTGCCAGGGGAGACCCTCGACCGGCTCCAGTTGCCGCTCATGACCGCGCGCAACACCGAACGGATGCGCACGGCCTTCACCGTCAGCGTGGATGCGCGCGACGGCATCACCACGGGGATCTCCGCAGCCGACCGGGCGCGCACGGTCAAGGTGCTGGTGGACTCCGCCACCGAGCCGTTCGAGCTCGTCCGGCCCGGCCACATCTTCCCGCTGCGCTACACCGAAGGCGGGGTGCTGCGCCGCCCAGGACACACCGAGGCAGCGGTCGACCTCGCCCGGCTCGCCGGGCTGACGCCCGCCGGAGTCCTTGCGGAGGTCATCAACGACGACGGGACCATGGCGCGCAGCCCCGCGTTGCGGGGCTTCGCGGACGCCCATGGGCTCGCCCTGATCTCCATCGCCCAGCTCATCGCCTACCGGCGGCGCACCGAACGCATGGTCAACAGGCTGGTCGAGACCAGGCTGCCAAACGCATACGGCCAGTGGCGGGCACTCGGGTACCTGAACTCCGTAGACGGCACCGAGCACATTGCACTGGTGCTCGGCGACGTAGCGGGAGGCGAGGACGTGCTCGCCCGCGTCCATTCCGAATGCCTGACCGGTGACGTGCTCGGCTCCCGGCGCTGCGACTGCGGTGCCCAGCTGGACGCGGCCATGGCAGCGATCGCGGCCCAGGGCCGTGGTGTCGTCATCTACCTGCGTGGCCACGAGGGCCGCGGCATCGGCCTGCTCAGCAAACTCCGTGCCTACCAGCTGCAGGACGGCGGGGCAGACACCGTGGACGCCAACCTGGAGCTCGGCCTGCCCGCCGACGCCCGTGACTACTCCATCGGCGCACAGATACTCGCTGACCTCGGGGTGCGTTCCGTGCGCCTGCTCACCAACAACCCGGCGAAGGTGAGCGGGCTGTCCGCCTTCGGGGTTGAGGTGGCCGACCGGGTCGCGCTGCCGGTCACCCCCACACAGGAGAACCTGCGCTATCTCATCGCCAAACGGGATCGGCTCGGGCACCAGATCGACGGGTTGCCCACATTGGACGGGCTGACCGTCCCCCGGCCCAGTGTGGAGGCTGGGTGAGCGGCACCGGGCGCCCGGACAGCCGTGCCGTAGACGCGGCCGGGCTGACACTGGGCATCGCGGCAACGCGCTGGCACGCCGAGGTCACCGACAGCTTGCTGGACCGGGCCGTGATCGCGGCCACGGCCTGCGGGATCAGCGACCCGCTGGTGGTCCGGGTGCCGGGCGCGGTCGAACTGCCCGTGGTCGCCGCTGAGCTCGCTAACCAGTGCGACGCCGTCGTGTGCCTGGGTGCCGTGGTCCGGGGCGGCACGCCGCACTTCGACTACGTATGCGATGCCCTGACGTATGGCCTGGCGAGGGTGGCACTGGACGCCAGCACCCCTGTGGGCAACGGCGTGCTCACCTGTGACACCCTGGAACAGGCTTTGGACCGCTGCGGTCTGGGCCGCAGCGACGAGGACAAGGGATGGGAGGCGGTCGTGGCCGCGCTCGAGACCGCGCTCGTCCTCCGCTCCCTGCGCCAGCCCTGACCCGCTCGCCATGGCCCGCTCCCTGCCACACCACATCTGACCACCCCAGCCATGAAAGGCATGCACGTTGCTGTCCCTTGTCCTGCCCAAGGGCTCGCTGGAGCGGGCCACCCTCGACCTGTTCGACGCCGCGGACCTGACGGTCCGGCGCTCCTCCGACCGTGACTACCACGCATCCATCGATGACCCACGCATCGACCGGGTGCGTTTCCTGCGCCCCCAGGAGATCCCGTCCTACCTGGAACGCGGCCTGTTCGACCTGGGCATCACCGGCCGGGACTGGATCACCGAGACCGGTGCCGAGGTCGCCTCGCTCGGCGAGCTGAAGTACTCCAAGGCCACCTCCGACCCCGTGCGGGTGGTGCTGGCCGTGCCCGAGCGCTCGCCGTGGCGCTCCGTCGCCGACTTGCCTGAGGGCATCCGGATCTCGACCGAGCTGCCCCAGCTGACCAGCAGGTACCTGGAGGCCCACGGCGTCAAGGCCATGGTGGTCCCCTCCTATGGTGCGACCGAGGCGAAGGTGCCGGACATCGTCGACGCGATCGTGGACCTCACCGAGACCGGGTCGTCGCTGCGGCGCAATGGCCTGCGGATCCTGGACACCCTGCTGACCAGCTACACCGAACTCGTCGCCAATGCCGACGCCTATGAGCAGCCCGGCAAGCGGGCGGCCATGGAGGACATCGCGCTGCTGCTCCGTGGGGCGATCCAGGCGCGCGGCAATGTCCTGCTCAAACTCAACGTGCCCACCGAGCGCCTGCAGGCGGTCACCCAGATGCTGCCGTCGATGTCCTCGCCCACGATCACCACGCTGGCCCGCGGCGACATGAACGCGGTCGAGACCGTGGTACCCAAGCGCGGTGTCAACACGCTGATCCCGGCCCTGAAGTCGGCCGGGGCCAGGGACATCCTGGAACTGCCCATCTCCAAGATCGTCGAGTAGCCGCGAGCGGCTAGCCGAGCCCAGCCGCCCCAGCGTCCAGTTCGATGACGGACAGGCCATCGTCGTCACCGATCGCCAGCAGCAGTCCCGCGGCCGCGAGGGAGCGGACGGCGGTGCGGCGGCGCGCCGTCAGCACGCACGAGCCCGCGGCCGGGTTCCAGACCCGTACTGTGTCGTCGCCGCCCCCGGAGACCAGCAGTGGCCTGGCTCCGGGACCGGTGGTGAAAGCCAGCGACGTCACCCAGTGGCTGTGGCCGGTCAGCGGCTCGCTGGCCAGTTCGCCGGTGAGCGGGTCCCATACCCGCACGGCGCGGTCGTCACCAGCGGAGGCCAGCACCAGGTTCCCGTCCGGGGCGGAGTTGAAGGCGGTGGACCGGACCGCGCCGACGTGGCCCGTCATGGGTTTGCCCAGCGGCTCGCCGGTGAGCGGATCCCACACCCGTACGCACCGGTCACCGCCGCTGGAGGCCAGCAGCAGCCTCTCCCCGTCCCCCTTCACGGTGCCGAACGCCACCGCGGACACCCAGCCGGTGTGTCCGGTCAGTGGCCCACCTACGGGTGCGCCGGTCTCGGCGTCCCACACCCGCACCGTCTGGTCCTCACTCGCCGACGCCACCAGCAGCCGCCCGTCGGCGGCGTTGCCGAACGCCACCGAGTAGACCGCGCCGCCGTGCCCGGTCAATGGCGCGCCGACGGCGGCACCGGTGAGCGGGTCCCACAGCCGGACGGTCCAGTCGCGGCTGGCCGAGGCCAGCAGCAGCCGTCCGTCCGCGGCCATGCCGAACGCCACCGAGCCGACTGTCTCCTTGTGCCCAGCGAGCGGCCCGCAGATGAGCGCACCGCTGTGGGCATCGCGGACCTCGGCCGTCCGGTCACCACCGCCGGAGGCCAGCAGCAGCCGCCCGTCATCGCTGGCAGCCAGCGCCACCGCTGCCACCCAGCCGGTGTGCCGGCCCGCTGACCGGCCCGCTGACCGGCCCGCCGGGGGGAGCCGCAGGGGATCCCACAGCCGGACCGTGTGGTCGTCGCTGGCCGAGGCCAGCAGCAGCCGCCCCCCACCCGCCTCCCCATCCTCCTTCACGGTGCCGAACGCGACACAGTTGGCGTCACCGCTGTGGCCGGCCAGTGGCCCGCCCAGCGGCGCACCGGTCTGCGGATCCCACAGCCGCACCGTCTGGTCGGCGCTGGCCGAGGCCAGCAGGAGCCGCTGGCCGTTGGGGGCAGTGCCGAAACCCACCCCCCACACGCCATCGGTATGACCGGTGAGCGGCCCACCGACCGCGGTGCCAGCCACCGGGTCCCACAGCCGGACGGTGTGGTCCTCGCTGCTAGAGGCCAGCAGCATCTGTCCCTGGGGGGTCGTGCCGAACGCCACCGACAGGACGCGGTCGGTGTGGCCGGTGAGTGGTTTGCACACGAGTGTCCCCCGGAGCGGGTCCCATACCCGGACATCGTGGTCCCCGCCTGCGGAGGCCAGCAGCAGCCGTCCGCCCGGGGCTGTGCCGAAGGCCACCGAGACCACCCAGTCGCTGTGCCCGGCGAGTGGCTCGCCGATCGCGGTGCCGGTGAGCGGGTCCCATAGCCGGACCACCTCGTCGAAGCCTCCGGAGGCCAGCAGCAGCCGCCCGTCCGGGGCCATGCCGAACCCCACGGTAAGCACCCAGGCGTCGTGCCCAGTCAGGGGTTCTCCGACAGGCTCCCAGGTCAGCGCATCCCACAGCCGGACCGTCTTGTCCCTGCTCGCCGAGGCGAGCAGCAACCCCCCCTGAGGCGTGGCGCCCAGCGCCACCGAGATCACCCCGTCCGTGTGGTCCGCCATCGGCTCACCGAGCGGGTCGCCGGTGAGTGGGTCCCACCGCCGCACAGTCCCCTCACGACCGCCGGAGAACAGCAGTAGCCGCCCGTCCGGGGCGGTGCCCATCGCTACCTCGTTCACCCAGTCCATGTGGCCGGTAAGAGTGAGGAGGCTGTCGTCACGGCGGACCTCCGAGAGCAGGGTCCGGTACCACGGGCGGATGCCCCCCGTGTCTCGGGTGGCGTCCCCGGCGCCCAGCGCACATGAGGCTTCGGCCAGGTACGCGGCGTTCGCGTGAGGGTCCTTTCCCAGCAGCGGGTGGGCCCGCTGGTAAGTCCGGCCCGCGTCGCGCCACTGCACACCCGGCAGCCACAGCAGCGGGCCAGCGGTGCGTGGGTCAGTCACGGCCAGGAACCCGGTGTCGGCCGCCAGTTCCGCCAGCATGCCGGGCCCGGCGGCAGCAGCATGCTGGACGAGGTAGGAGCGCACGTAGGGGTCGGCGGCTGCCCAGTCCCGCCCGTGGGTGCCCGCAGGCACCGTGGCGAGCAGGGCCCAGGTCACGGCCCGCTCCACAGCGGCCCGGTGCTGGTCCCATTCCCCGTTGCCCGATGGCGCTTCCCACTGGGCGCTGCGCTGCCCGCGCAGGTAGGCCGCGAGCACGTCACTGCCCAGCCGGTACACCCGCCGGGAGGCCCGCCCGGTGTCATGGGCGAGGAAGCCCGTTGCCTTGTGCAGCAGCCACCGTACATCGTCGTCGGTCACCCGCTGGTGTTCGGTATCCGAGGTGGCTGTCAGCGCACGGGCAACTGGCACCCACACTCCGGACCTTGGCAGGCCGGGCCCTCTGGCCCAAGCCAGCGCCGTCAGCAGCGCACGGGCGGACGGTCCATGCTCGCCCATGGCCACCAAGTCAGCCTCGAATGCCTGCGGCACACCGCTGGGCGCGCCCTGAGTGCTCTTCCCCACCCGGTCGCCCCACGCCACAAGCCGGCCCACAGCCCCCCCCGGAGCTAGTTTCCGTTGATCCATGATTAGGCCCGGCCCCGAGCTTGGTTCAGTCTGCGGAACTCGGGTGACGGGCAAGCCCCCCGCTGCTGTCCACCAGCGGCGGCACAGCGGCCGGACGGGGACGGATGGTGGGCGGCGCGTCAGGCTCTGGTTACGATCCTGCCGCTGTGACCTGGCTCGCACAACCCTAACCGCCGAGCCCTACCGCCCCGGCGTCCAGTTCGATGATGGACAGGCCCTCGTTGTCAACGATCCCCAGCACCAGTCCGGCGGCGGAGAGGGAGCAGACGGAGCTGCGGCGCCGCATGACCAGCACACACGAGCCTGTCGCCGGGTTCCACACCCGCACCGTGTCGTCGCCTCCCCCGGACACCAGCAGCGGCCTGCTTCCGGGGCCGGTGGTGAAGGCCAGGGAAGTCACCCAGTGGGCGTGGCCGGTCAGCGGTTTGCCAGCCAGTTCGCCGGTGAGCGGGTCCCACACCCGGACAGTGTGGTCGTCACCGGCGGAGGCCAGCACCAGGGCTCCATCCTGGGTGTGCCCGAAGGTAACAGCGCGGACCGCACCACCATGGCCCGTCAAGGGCCTGCCCACCAGCTCGCCAGTGAGCGGGTCCCACACCCGGACACTCCGGTCACCGCTGGCCGAGGCCAGCAGCAGCCTCCCCGTACCCTCCTGTCCATTCTCCTTCACGGTGCCGAACGCCACTCCGGCCACCCAGCCGGCGTGCCCCGTCAATGGCCCACCCACAGGTGCGCCGGTCTCGGCATCCCACACCCGCACCGTGTGGTCCTCACTCGCCGACGCCACCAGCAGCCGTCCCCCGCCCGCCTCTCCATCCACCTTCGCGGTGCCGAACGCCACCGAGTAGACCGCGCCGCTGTGCCCGGTCAGGGGCGCGCCAGCAGCGGCACCGGTAAGCGGGTCCCACAGCCGGACGGTCGCGTCACGGCTGGCCGAGGCCAGCAGCAGCCGCCCGTCCGCGGCCTCGCCAAACGCCACCGAGCAGACTGTCTCCTTGTGCCCGGTGAGCGGCCCGCACACGAGCTCGCCACTGCGGGCGTCGGCCACCACGGCCATGCGGTCACCGCCGCCAGAGGCCACCAGCAGCCGCCCGTCATCGCTGGTAGCCAGCGCCACCTCGCACAGCCGGTCAACACGCTGGTGCACTGGCCGGCCAGCCGAGCGGAGCCTGAGGGGGTCCCACAGCCGGACCGTATGGTCGTCGCTGGCCGAGGCCAGCACCAGCCGGCCGTCCGGGGCCGTGCCGAATGCGACGCTGTTGGCGTCACCGCTGTGGCCGTGCAGAGGCTCACCGAGCGGCGCACCGGTCAGCGGGTCCCACAGCCGCACCGTCTGGTCGGCGCCGACCGAGGCGAGCAGAAGCCGCTGGCCGCCAGGGGTGGTGCCGAATGCCACCCCCCACACGATGTCGGTGTGGCCGGTGAGCGGCCTGCCCACTGGGGTGCTGGTCAGCGGGTCCCACAGCCGGACCGTATGGTCCTCACCGCCGGAGGCCAGCAGCATCCGCCCCTGCGGGGTCGTGCCGAACGCCACCGACAGGATGCATTCGGTGTGGCCGGTGAGCGGCTCCCCCACGGGGGACCCCCGCAGCGGGTCCCACAGCCGGATGGCGTTGTCGCCGCCCGCCGAGGCCAGCAGCAGCCGCCCGTCCGGGGTCGTGCCGAACGCCACCGAGACCACCCACTCGCGGTGACCGGGGAGTGGCTCGCCGATCGCGGTGCCGGTGAGCGGGTCCCACAGCCGGACCATCTCGTCGAAGCCTCCGGAGGCCAGCAGCAACCGCCCGTCCGGGGCCGTGCCGAACCCCACGGTCTGTACCCGGTCGTCGTGCCCAGTCAGGGGTTCCCCGAAGGGCTTCCAGGTCAGTGCATCCCACAGCCGTACCGTCTTGTCCCTGCTGCCGGAGGCGAGCAGCAACTGCCCCTGCGGTGTGGTGCCCAGCGCGACCGAGATGACCCCGTCCGTGTGGCCCGCCAGCGGCTCACCGAGCGGGTCGCCGGTGAGTGGGTCCCACCGCCGCACCGTCCCTTCGCGGCCGCAGGAGAACAGCAGCAGCCGCCCGTCCGGGATGGTGCCCGCTGCCACCTCGTTCACCCAGTCCGGATGCCCGGTGAGGGTGAGGAGGCTGTCATCGCGGCGGGCGTCGGCGAGCAGGGTCCGGTACCACGGGCGGATGGTCCCCGTGTCTCGGGTGGCGTCTCGGGCGTCCAGCACACAGGCGGCCTCGGCCAGGTACGCGGCGTTCGCGTGGGGGTCTTTGCCCAGCAGCGGGTGTGCACGCTGGTATGCCCGGCCCGCGTCGCACCAGGGCGGGCCCGGCAGCCCGAGCAGCGGGCCGGCGGTGCGTGGGTCAGTCACGGCCAGGAACCCGGTGTCGGCTGCCAGTTCCGCCAGCATCTTGGGGCCGGCGGCAGCGGCATGCTGGACGAGGTAGGAGCGCACGTAGGGGTCGGCGGCTGCCCAGTCCCGCCCGTGGGTGCCCAGAGACACCGTGGCGAGCAGTGCCCGGGTCACGGCCTGTTCCGCAGCGGCCCGGTGCCGGTCCCATTCCCCGTTCGCTAATGGCGCCTTCCACCGGGCAGCGGGCTGCCCGCGCAGGTAGGCCGCGAGCACGTCACTGTCCAGCCGGTACGCCCGCCGAGACGCGAGCCCCGTGTCATGTGTCAGGTAGCCCGTTGCCTGGTCCAGCAGCCACCGCACATCGTCGTCGGTCACCTGCCGGTGCTCGGCATCTGACGCAGCCGCCAGTGCCCGGGCGACTGGCACCCACACCCCCGATCTCGGCAGGCCGGGCCCTCTGGCCCAAGCCAGCGCCGTCAGCAGCGCACGGGCGGACGGTCCATGCTCGCCCATGGCCACCAAGTCAGCCTCGAATGCGCGCGGCACAGCGTCAGCTGCATCCTTGCTGGTCTTCCCCACCCGGTCGCCCAATGCCACAAGCCAGCCCACAGCGCCCCTCGGAGCTAGTTCCGTTTGACCCGTACTTTGGCCTGGCCCGAGCTTGGTTGAGTCTGCGGAACTCGGTGACAGGCAAGCCCGCGCTGCTGCCCACCAGCTACGGCACAGTGGCCGTACGGGGACGGTGGTGGCTCGCGCGTCAGGCTCTGGCTACGATCCTCCCGCTGTGGCCTGGATCGCACAACCTTGTCCGCTTCACTGGGGCCGCCAGATTGGCGCAGACGTAGGCTGGGACTCAGCCCGGTTACGCGAGAGTGCAGAGGTGACAACCGTGCGCGACATCCTCGACGAGGTCGCGAAGTGGTGGGAGGCCGGGGAGGCGTTCGGCCTCGCGCGGGTGGTTGCGACGTTCCGCAGCGCGCCCCGTGACCCCGGTGCCGCCATGGCGGTGTCCGCGGGCGGCGAGGTGGCCGGCAGCGTCTCCGGCGGCTGTGTCGAGGGTGCCGTCTACGACCTGGCCCAGCAGGTCCGCCAGACTGGTCAGCCGGTGCTGCGGAGGTTCGGTGTCAGCGACGACGCGGCCCTGAGCGTGGGGCTCACCTGTGGCGGCATCATCGAGGTCTTTGTCGAGCCGGTCAGCCTGGCTCACTTCCCCGAGTTCGGGGACATCACCGCCGCCATCGCAGCGGGTGACCCGGTGGCCGTGGCGACCGTGGTGGCCGGCCCTGGCAGCGTCGGGGCCCGCCGCGTGCTCTGGCCGCTGCCAGCGGATGCGGTGGGGACGCTGGGTGCGGGGGACCGGCTGGACCAGGCCGTGGACGACGACGGGCGCGGGATGCTCGCCCAGGGGCTGACCGGCTTGCGCCACTACGGTGAGCACGGCGAACGGCGCGCCGACGAACTCGCGGTGTTCGTCCAGTCGTTCGCACCCCCGCCGCGGATGCTGGTCTTCGGTGCGATCGACTTCGCCGCGGCCGTGGCACGGGCCGGGAAGTTCCTCGGCTACCACGTGACGGTGTGCGATGCCCGCCCGGTGTTCGCGACCGCCGCCCGGTTCCCCGACGCCGACGAGGTCGTCGTGGACTGGCCGCACCGTTACCTGGCGCGCACCGCCGTGGACGAGCGCACGGTGGTCTGCGTCCTCACCCACGACCCCAAATTCGACGTGCCCCTGCTCGAGGTGGCGCTGCGCACTCAGGCTGGCTACATCGGCGCGATGGGCAGCAGGCGCACGCACTCCGACCGCCTCGCCCGGCTGCGCGAGGCCGGGCTGAGCGAGGCCGAGCTTTCCCACCTGCGTTCGCCGATCGGGCTGGACCTCGGCGCCCGCACCCCCGAGGAGACGGCCGTGTCGGTGGCTGCCGAGCTCATCAAGCTGCGCTGGGGAGGGTCCGGGCACCCGCTGACCGAGACCGACGGCCGCATCCACCACGACTGAGCCAGGCCATGGGGGAGCGCGCCGCCAGCCACCGCACTGCCAGCGACCGCACCGCCAGTGACAGCGCCGCCGGGGTGCTGCTGGCCGCGGGGGAGGGGCGCCGCCTGGGCACTCCCAAGGCGCTCGTCGAAGTCGGCGGTGTGCGGCTGGTCGACCGCGGGGTGCGGCTGCTGCGCGACGGCGGCTGCGACCCCGTGGTGGTGGTCACCGGAGCGGTGGTGGTGGCGGTGCCTGGCGCGCTTGCCGTGCACAACCCAGACTGGCGCGCTGGCATGTCCACCTCGTTCGCCGCCGGGCTGGGTGCCCTGCCTGGCACCTGCCCGGCCGCGGTGGTCGCTCTCGTGGACCAGCCCCTGGTAGGCCCCGAGGCGGTCCGCCGCCTGGTGGCGGCCTGGCGTGGGGGTGCGGGTCTGGCGGTCGCCACCTACGGTGGCCGCCCCCGGAACCCGGTCCTGTTCGAGCGCAGCCACTGGGCGAGTGCAGTGGCCGCGGCCACCGGCGACGCCGGGGCACGCGGCTACCTGAGGGCCCAGGCAGACCAGGTGAGCCTGGTGGAGTGCGCTGACACCGGCAGCCCCGACGACCTGGACACGCCGGCCGACCTCGCCCGGATCAGCCAGTTGCTGGCGCGTCGCTGACCGCGATTCCCCATGTGTGGGTGACGGCGTCACCGGGGTCCAGCACCAGCAGGTCCGTCCCGCTGGCGAAAGCGTTCGGCGGGCAGGTCATGGGCTCCACGGCCAGTGCGCGCCTGCGGCGGCCGGGCGCCAGGGTGTCGCCGGAGAACGCCTGCAGCCAGCCGTACCCCGGCCCGGCCCACAGGGTCACCTGCACGCTGCCCCCGGTGAGCCTGGCCCAGGCCCGGCCCTCGCTGTCACGCGTCAGCCCGGTGAACGAATGGTCCAGCCTTGTCGTCCCGACCAGGGCGCCAGCGCGGAAGTCCAGCTCGGTGCCGGTGACGTCGGACAGCGGCCCGTCCGGGATGCCGCGGCTGTCGGTTGGCAGCCACCGCGCGGCCGGCAGTTCCAGCCTGCACTCGTCCACACTGACGCCGGTGGACAGGTAGGGGTGGGCGCCAGCACCGTACGGTGCTGGACGCGACCCGGTGTTGTGCGCGGTCACGGTGCACCGCAGGCCCGTGTCGGGGTCCAGGTGGTACCCCACCTCGATTTGGATGCAAAACGGGTAGCCCGCGTGCCCGAGCAGCGCCAGGCTCAGCCAGACCTCGTGCCTGGACCGCCTGGCCAGCGACCAGGTTGACCAGCGGGTGAGGCCATGGATCGCATTGCCCGCGCGGGGCTCGCTGAGGTCGAGCTGGTAGCTGGTCCCCGCGATGGCATACCGTCCGCCGTCGACCCGGTTGGGCCAGGGGAGGAGCAGCTGGCCCGCCGCGCCCGGCGGCAGCTCGTCGGACGGGTAGCCGTCGAGCACCCCCCGCCCACGGTGGTTCAGCGTGCGGAGCCCGGCACCGAGCCCGGTGACAACCGCCTCGTAGTCACCCGCCCCGATCGTGTACTGCGTTCCCGTGACCGGGATCATCGCGGTGTCTGCTCCCTGCCTGCCGGGCAGCCCCGGCGCGGTCCACGCCACAGGCCACCAGTCTGCCAGGGGGAGGAGATGCGCCGACGGGGCTGCTTGGGGAGCGGGGGGACCGTCAGCCCCGTCGGCAATTGCACACTAGCGGCCTTGGCGACGAATCAGGGCCAACTTCACCAACCTCCGCGTACACCATCGGCGCGCGCAAGCCAGCCATTGCGTACCGCTTCGGCCGCTAGCACGCCAAACAGGTAGAAGTACGCCGACTCCTCATCAGGGAATGAACGCACCTCGTGACGGGCGCCTGCGGCCGCCATGAAGACCTCGAACCCATCCACGGTGGGCAGCAGGCACAGCGTCCCGTCGACCTCACCCTCGAGTGTGTAGGCGCTGCGTGGGATGGCGGCGAGGTCGGCGAGCTCGCAGAAGATGTCCCGGGTCGCCACGCGCTGCCTGCGAGCTGACCGCCCGCCATTGTCCTGCGAGTGGGTTTCCGGCCGACCGACTGTGAGCTGCGACGATGGGTCGAATGGCAGAGGCGGGGTGGGTGCGGAACCGTACGGGTAGGCCGCAACAGGTGTCTGTTCGGACAACGGCTGGCCAAAGGTCAGCGGCCGGTCGAGGCGTTCCTCAGTGAGACCGGTCACATCCTCCCGGAACGCCAGGAGCTCGAAGACACCGCGGTCGATCTGCCAGTAACCCAGCCGCAGCGCCCGGCTCGCCTCCATGCCGAGGTAGGCGATGTGCAGTCGGTCACCAAGGTCGTCGAGGACGATGCACGGTTCGCCGCGGAACACACCCACCGGCCGCGACTCCCACAGCCCGTCGATCTCCGCGCGGATCACCCGCTTGCGCCAGTGCCCGGTGGCAGGCTCGAAGCCGAGTTCCTCCGGGGGAGGGCACGCGGCATACAGCACCACGTCCGCGTTTGAGGGGCCCACACCCGCCTCGTACGGCACGCCCCGGTAGGTGGCCATCAGCCGGTACCTCATCGCGGGCTCCGCCTCAGCCAGGCCTGGCCGTCAAAGCGGGCGACGAGGTCGCGCCCACCGTGGGTGACGCGCTGGATCTCGGCGCCCACCGGGATCGGGATCGGCAGCGTGAAGAACTCCTCGGCCGTAGGTGCCGGCCCGTAGGAGTTCGCGGGGGGCAGCGGTACCAGCGATGCCGACATGTCCAGTGCCGGCCAGCACATGAGGAACAATTCCGGCATTTCCGCGGAGAAGTCCGAACCGGGGTACCCGAGGCGCAGCGCATGGAAGAACCCCGCCGGGTCGCTGAAGGTGCACTCGGCCGCCCGGTACACGTAGCCGGCTATCACGGATCTCTGCCCGCTGAGGTAAGGCTCGACGAGGCGGGGAGGGATCGCCTTCACCAACGGCGTCCCCGGCTCGAGGATCCTCGTCTCGGGCTCGGCCTGCGTCACTCGCTCCCCTCGGGTGTCATTGGTGGCCTGTTGTGTGATACCTGACCTGCCGGTCAACAGAGCCGGACACAGGGAAGAAACAGGCACTCAAGACTCTCATATGCCAATTTTCACCTCAACCTGGTTGGCTGGCATGTCGCGTTCCGGTCGGCGCGCGGTCAGGCGCCGTAGCGCCTCATGGGAGGATCGCAGCATGCTCCGATGGTTGACGGCCGGTGAGTCACACGGGCGGGCCCTGGTTGCTGTTTGTGAGGGCCTGCCCGCAGGCATCGAGGTCTGCACGGCCGATATCGCGACCGCGCTGGCCCGGCGCCGTGCCGGGTACGGCCGGGGTGCGCGCATGACCTTCGAGCAGGACGAGGCCGAGATTACCGCAGGTGTGCGCCTCGGCCGGACGCTCGGGGGGCCGGTGGCCGTGCGAATCGGCAACACTGAGTGGCCGAAGTGGCAGACGGTGATGAGCCCCGACCCGGTGCCCCCTGGGGCACTTGACGACCTGGCAAGGGCGGCCCCGCTGACCCGGCCGCGGCCGGGGCACGCGGACCTCGCGGGCATGCAGAAGTACGGCCATGACGATGCGCGCCCGGTGCTCGAGCGGGCCAGTGCACGCGAGACCGCCGCCCGGGTGGCCCTCGGCGAGGTGGCCCGCCGTTACCTGCACCAGGCGCTCGGCGCCCAGGTGCTGAGCCACGTGGTGGCGATCGGCACGGTGGAGGCCACCGACGGCCTGGTCCCGGGCCCTGGCGACGGCGCGGCGGTGGACGCGGACCCGGTTCGGTGCCTGGACCCCGCCGCCAGTGCGAAGATGCAGGCGGAGATCGACGCCGCACGCAAGGACGGTGACACCCTGGGTGGGGTCGTGGAGGTCCTGGCCTATGGGCTGCCTCCCGGGCTGGGCAGTTACACCCATTGGGACCGCCGGATCGACGGCCGGCTCGCCGCGGCGCTCATGAGCATCCACGCGATCAAGGGAGTCGAGGTCGGGGACGGCTTCACTACCGCGCGGCGGCGTGGGTCGCAGGCGCACGACGAGATCGAGGCCTCGGACGCGGGGCTCCGCCGCCGGACCAACCGGGCCGGTGGCGTGGAGGGCGGCATGACCACCGGGGAGCCGCTGCGGCTGCGCGCCGCCATGAAACCCATCTCAACGGTGCCGCGGGCACTGGACACCGTCGACATGGCCACCGGCGAGCCCGCAAAAGCGATCAACCAGCGCAGCGACGTGACAGCGGTGCCAGCCGCTGGCGTGGTGGCCGAAGCCATGGTCGCGCTGGTCCTGGCCGAGGCGGCCGTGCAGAAGTTCGGCGGCGACTCCATCGCGGAGGTGCGGCGCAATGTGCGCGGCTACCTGGACTCACTGGTGGTGACATGACGGCCGAGGCGGGTCACGGCGGCGACGATGAGGTGACAAGCCCGGTGGCCATCCTCATCGGGCCGCCTGGTGCGGGCAAGTCCACGGTGGGGCCCCTGCTCGCCGCCGAACTCGAGTGCGAGTTCATCGACACCGACACCATCGTGGCGGAGATGGCAGGCAAGCCAGTCAGCGACATCTTCCTGTCCGACGGTGAGGAAGCGTTCCGCAGCCTGGAGCGGCAGGCGGTGGCCAGCGCACTCGCCAGCCACCCAGGCGTGCTCGCGCTCGGCGGTGGTGCCGTCATGGACCCGGCCACGCGCCAGCTCCTCGCTGACCACCCGGTGGTGTACCTGCAGACCGGCTTCGCCACCGCGGCCCACCGCGTGGGCCTGGACTCCGCCCGGCCATTGCTGGCCGGCAACCCACGGGCCAAGCTGAGGGAACTGCTCGCACAGCGGCTCCCCACCTACGAGGCTCTCGCGTGGGTCACGGTGGACACCGACGGCCGCGAGCCGCAGGAGATCGCCGACGACATCGCGGCCACGGTGAGCGCCTGGATCGCGGCGCGAGAAGGTGAGGGGGCCGGGGTGGCAGACCCTGCGGAGTGGGCCAGCCCCGGTGGGCGGACGCACGAGACAGCCCAGCCGCGTGAGGCAGCCGGGGGCACTGAACTCCCGTGACCCTCACCAGGATCGTCGTCGGGGGAGAACAGCCCTACCCCGTCGTGGTCGGCACAGGCGTGCTCGGCGAGCTCGGGCCCCTGGTCGGCCCAGGCGTGCGGACCGTGGTGGTGGTCCACCCGCAGGGCCTGGGCGAGATAGCCAGGCCGGTCTGCGGGGCGCTGGCGGCCGCCGGGTACCTGGTCCACGCCGAGGAGGTGCCAGGGGGGGAGAGCGCCAAGGACATCACTGTGGCGGCGGCGCTGTGGTCGAGGCTGGCCGCGCACGGGGTCACCCGCTCTGACGCGGTCGTTGGCGTCGGCGGTGGTGCCACCACCGACCTGGCCGGGTTCGTGGCCGCCACCTGGCTGCGCGGCGTCCGCCTGGTGCTCGTGCCCACGACCCTGCTGGCCGTGGCCGACGCTTCGGTCGGTGGCAAGACGGCGGTCAACACCCCCGAGGGCAAGAACCTGGCCGGAGTCTTCCACCCGCCGGCCGGGGTCCTCGCCGACCTGGCCGTGCTCGAGTCCCTGCCGCGTGAGGAGTACGTGAGCGGCCTGGCCGAGGTCATCAAGGCGGGCTTCATCGCCGACCCCGTCATCCTCGACCTCATCGAGGAAGACCCGGCGGGCGCGGTCGTGCCCCACGGGCGGCACGCCCGCGAACTGGTCGAGCGGGCCGTGCGCGTCAAGGCGGCGGTGGTCGCCGGGGACCTGCGCGAATCAGGGCCACGCGAGGTGCTCAACTACGGCCACACCCTCGGCCACGCGATCGAGCGGGTGGAGGGTTACCGTATCCGCCATGGCGAGGCGGTGTCGGTCGGCATGGTCTACGTGGCGGAACTCGCCAGGCTCACTGGCCAGCTGGACTCAGCGGCCTGTGAGCGGCACCGCGCCGTGCTGAGCGCGGTCGGGCTGCCCACGTCCTACCCGGCAGGTGCCTGGCCAGCCCTGCGCCAGGCCATGACCGTGGACAAGAAGTCGCGGGGCGTGCGGCTGCGTTTCGTGGTGCTGGCGGGGCTCGCCATGCCCGTGGTGCTCGACGACCCCGCAGAAGACCTGCTCGCCTCGGCCTACCAGGAAATGAGGTCCACATGAGGCAGGTACTCGTGCTCAACGGCCCCAACCTGGGCCGGCTGGGCGCGCGTGAGCCCGACGTGTACGGCACCGCGGACTTCGAGGACCTGTCGGAGACCTGCCGCGTCACCGGCCGGACGCTCGGCCTGCACGTGGAGGTACGCCAGACCGACGACGAGGCAGAGCTGATCTCCTGGGTCCACGAGGCCATCGACGCCGCCATCCCGGTCGTCATCAACCCCGCCGCGTTCACGCACTACTCCGACGCCTTGCGGGACGCACTGGCCATGCGGACCGCCCCCCTGGTGGAGGTGCACATCTCCAACCCGGCCGCCCGGGAGCGGTTCCGCCACACCTCCGTGGTGGCTGCGGTGGCCGACGGCTCGATCGCTGGTTTCGGGCTGATGTCCTACCAGCTCGCGCTGCAGGCCATCGCCGAGCTCGCGGCTGTGGCCGGCGCCGGCTGACGGCGCAGACCCGGCGCAGGTTACCCTCTCGGTCATGCGGATCGGGATGGCGCTGAGCTACGCGGGCGGGTTCGCCGAGACCGTCGAGGAACTCGCGGACTATGAGAAGGCCGGGCTCGACATCGTGTTCGTGCCCGAGGCCTACAGTTTCGACGCGGTGAGCCAGGCCGGCTACATCGCTGCCAAGACCAAGCGCCTGGAGATCGCGTCGGGGATCATCCCCATCTACTCGCGCACCCCCACGCTGACCGCCATGACCGCGGCCGGGCTGGACTACGTCTCGGGTGGCCGGTTCACGCTCGGCATCGGCGCCTCCGGGCCGCAGGTGATCGAAGGCTGGCATGGCGTCGCCTACGACGCGCCGGTCGGCCGTACCAGGGAGGTCATCGAGATCTGCCGGCAGGTGTGGCGGCGTGAGCGGCTCGTGCACGACGGCAGGTACTACACGCTGCCGCTGCCGCCTGAGCAGGGAACCGGCCTTGGCAAGCCGCTCAAGCTGATCAACACGCCCGTGCGGGAGCGCATCCCCATCGTGGTCGCCGCGATCGGGCCACGCAACGTGGAGCTCGCCGCGGAGCTCGCCGAGGGCTGGCAGCCGATCTTCTACGTCCCGGAGAAGGCCGCGGACCTGTGGGGCGACGCGCTGGCCGCGGGCCTCGCCAAGCGCGATGAGTCCCTGCCGCCCCTGGACGTGGTCGGCCAGGCCATGCTGGCCATCGCTGAGGACCCCGGACCATACCTGGAGCAGCTGCGGCCCTTCCTCGCCCTCTACATCGGCGGCATGGGCCCGCACCGCGACCGTGGCCGGAACTTCTACTACGAGCAGGCAGTGAAGTACGGGTTCGCTGAGCAGGCGGCGCAGATCCAGGACGCCTACCTCGCGGGGCGCAAGGACGAGGCAGCCGCCCTGGTGCCTGTTGAACTGCTCACCGGCCTGTCCCTGATAGGCCCCGGGGGCTATGTCCAGGAGCGCCTGGCCGCCTACCATGCCACCGGCGTCACCACGATCAACGTCACCCCCGTCGCCCCCGACCACGCCAGCCGCGTCCGGCTGATCGAGCGCATCCGCGAGTTCGCTGACGCCCTGTGAAGCTGGTCATCGGCACCTACACCGAGGATCTGCCCCACGTCCGCGGCAAGGCCCTGGGCATCTACGGAGCTGACTTCGAGGCCGCGACCGGGCGCATCGGCCCCGTCTGCCTGCTGGCCGCCGCGCGCAACCCGTCGTACCTCACGGCCTCCGCGTCCGGTGAGAACCTCTACGCCGTCACCGAGACCCTGTCGCTGCGGGACCGCGAGGGCGGCGGCATCACGGCCTACGCCCGCGACCGGGAGACCGGCAACCTGACCAGGCTCAACGACCGCTCATCGCGCGGCGCTTCACCATGCCACATCGCGGTCGACCCCAGCGGGCGGTTCGTCCTGACCGCCAACTACGGGGCGGACTCAGGGCCAGGCTCGGTCTCGGTCCACCGGCTGGCCGCTGACGGCAGCCTTGGCGATGTCACCGACCACGTCCAGCACGCTGGGTCTGGCCCCCACCCGGTCCGGCAGGCCGCGTCCCATCCCCACATGACCGCCAGCGACCCGCGGACCGGCGAGGTCCTGGTGACCGACCTGGGTATCGACGCCGTCGTCGTCTACAGCCTCGACCAGGCCGGGCGCCTCACGCCGAAGGCCAGCGCACGCTGGGTGACCGCCCCGGGAGCGGGTCCGCGGCACGTCGCCTTCCACCCCGACGCCCACCACCTGTTCGTGGTCAATGAACTCGGCAACACCGTCGCGACGCTGCGCCGCCAGGCCGGCCGGTTCGAGCAGGTACATTGCGTGTCCACGCTGCCCCCCGGCGTCGGTTCCCACGGCACGGCGGGTGCCATCCGGATGAGCAGGTCCGGTCGCCACGTGCTGGTGTCCAACCGCGGGCACGACAGCGTTTCGGTCCTTCGATTCAGCAGTGCCACCTCGTCGCTGTCCCTGACCGGGACCACCGCGAGCGGGGGTGAACAGCCGCGTGACCTCGCCGTGTCGCCGGACGGGCGCCATGTCGTCATCGCGAACACCTGCAGCGGCCTGGTTGTGTCCTGCGGGTTCGATGACCGCACAGGCGCACTGCGCCCGCTGCATTCCACCGCGGTGCCAAGTCCCGCCTGCCTGGTGTTCGGGTGAGCGGGTGCCGCCCCGTAAAGTCGGGGGATGCCGGAGATACACGCCCGCCGCCGTGAGGCGCTGCGAGCCGTGGTGGCCGAGCAGGACGTAGCCGCCGCGCTCATCACAAGCCTGGTCAATGTCCGGTACCTCACCGGGCTGGCCAGCACGAACGCCGCTGTGCTGCTGCCCGCGGACGGTCCCGCGGTACTGGCGACGGACTTCCGCTACGCGCTGACTGCCCAACGCGAGTGCCCCGACCTCGAACTGCTCACCGTGTACAGCGCCGATGGGGCGCTCGTCGAGCTAGCCCCGGACCGCGGGTACCGCCGGCTGGCCTTCGAGGCACACATCATGACGGTCGAACGCTTTGACACGCTCAAGACCAGCCAGTCCCTGGAGTTCGTCCCGCTCGGGCATGCGGTGGAAGAACTGCGGGTGGTCAAGGACGTGGCGGAGATCGCGCTGCTGGCGCGGGCCTGCGAGATCACGGGTGCCGCGTTCGACGCCGTGGTGGGCAAGATCCAGCCAGGCCTGACCGAGCGTGGTCTGGCCGTGCTGGTCGAGCGGGCCATGACAGACCTCGGCGCGGAGTGCCTGGCGTTCCCCACCATCGTGGCCAGCGGGCCCAACGGGGCCATCCCGCACCACGAACCGGGCGAGCGTCGGTTCGTGGCCGGGGATATGGTCACGGTGGACTGCGGTGCCCGCTACGGCGGGTACCACGCGGACATGACCCGCACCGTGGTGATCGGAGAGCCCGCAGGCTGGCAGCGCGATGTCTACTCGCTGGTCGCGGCCGCACAGCAGGCCGGCATCGAGGCCGCCGTGGCGGGTGCCGCCATCGCGTCCGTGGACGCCGCCGCGCGTGACCTCATCGCCGCGGCCGGGCACGCGGAGCACTTCACCCACGGGCTGGGGCACGGGGTGGGGCTGGAGATCCACGAACTGCCGCTGATGGGCAAGCAGCGGCCAGGTACACTCGCAGACCGGGTTCCCATCACCGTCGAGCCGGGTGTCTACCTGCCAGGCCTGGGCGGCGTGAGGATCGAGGACACCCTGGTCGTGCGCTCGGGGGACGGGGCATCCCGTGACCTGCTCACCACGACCAAGACCGTGACCCCCGGGGAGCTGACGGTCCTGTAAGGCCGTGCCCGCGCGGGCCCCTGCGCGGCAGTTCGGCCAGCCCCGTGACCAGGAGAGATGACAGACGTGGCGACCACGAACGACCTGAAGAACGGCATGACACTGAACCTCGACGGCCAGCTCTGGACCGTCGTGGAGTTCCAGCACGTCAAGCCCGGCAAGGGCGGCGCCTTCGTGCGCACCAAGCTCAAGAACGTCCTGTCCAGCAAGGTCGTCGACCGGACCTTCAACGCGGGCGTGAAGGTCGATGTCGCGACCGTCGACAAGCGCGACATGCAGTACCTCTACCGCGAGGGCGACGACTTCGTCTTCATGGACACCGAGACCTACGACCAGCCCCATGTCCCGGCCGAGACCGTGGGTGACGCCGCGAGCTACATGCTCGAGGAGCAGACGGCGATAGTGGCCTTCAACGAAGGCGTCCCGCTGTATGTGGAACTGCCGGCCGCCGTAGAGCTCACGGTCGCCCAGACCGACCCGGGGCTCCAGGGAGACCGGTCCACCGGCGGCACCAAGCCCGCCACGCTCAACACGGGAGCGCAGATCCAGGTGCCGCTGTTCATCACCACCGGCGAGAAGATCAAGGTGGATACGCGGACCGGCGACTACCTCGGTCGCGCCTGACCTGCGCGCCTGTCGTGCCCGCGCGTAGCAAGGCCCGTAAGCGAGCCCTTGACGTGCTGTTCGAGGCGGAACTGCGCAGTGAGCCCGTCCTCGAGGTACTCAGCGACCGGCCTCCCGGCGAGAACCCGCCGGTACCCGCCTACGCCGCTGACCTGGTCCGTGGCGTGGCGGCCCACGCCGAGCGCATCGACGCGCTGCTCAGCGAGCACGCGCAGGGGTGGGCACTGGAGCGGATGCCAGCCGTGGACCGCAACATCCTGCGCATGGCCACCTATGAGCTGCTGTGGGCCGACGACGTGCCGGACGCGGTAGCGATCAGCGAAGCCGTCCAACTAGCCCGCGACCTCTCCACAGACGCCTCCCCAGCCTTCGTCAACGGCCTCCTAGCCCGCCTCCTAGAACTAAAACCCACCCTGGTCCTCTAACCCCGTCGCACCCACCCCACCCCCCACCACCCAAGCCCCCCACCACCCAAGCCCACCACCTTGAGCGCGGCGGTCTTTACTGCACATAGCAGTAGGGTCCACCGCAATGGTTGGTGACAACGTTGTCATCCAGTGGGAAGAACCTGGCACTGGGGGCCGCAGGCGCGTGGGCGGCCGGTCCAGCCGTGATTCCGCAGTACGACCGCGACCTCCGTGGCGACCAGGCAGGGGCGCATCGTGACGTCGGCCCAACCGTAACGCAGGGTGGTGAGGCCCATCGCTGCACTCGCGTTGTCCCGGTGGATGTCTGACCACCTGGCTTCCAGGGGATGGGCCGCCTGTCCGTCCAGTTCGACGACCACGTTGAACTTTTCGTAGCGGTTGTCGAGGTAACGCATCCGCGAACCCGCCCTGCTGGGAGCCTGCCGCCGCGCCCGGGGGAGGGCATGGGGCCGCTCCACCTGACGCACATACCTCCATTCCAGTGCCGAGTGCGCCCCCTCGCCCACGTCGGCCAGGGCGTCAGACAACTCCTTGCGCCACCGAAGCCGGGGTCTCGCCTCGATGGCCGCGCGAAGTAACGTGGCAGTGGTCAGCCTGCGTGAGCATGCGCTAGCCAGCCACGCTGTCGCTTCAGCCACGTTCGTTGCCCCGTGTGCCAGGTCGAGAGTGGTTTCTTCGACGCGGGTTCTGGGTGGCAGTCGGGACGGGTGGCGGGCGCCGGGCATCTGGGCCGAGCGATGGACGACGATGGCCGGACTACGTCCGGCGGGGCCGTGCCCATCGGCACTCACGTGAGAGTGACGGCCCACTGCCACGTGGATCACCGGGGCGGGCTTGTCGATGAGCCCATCCAGTTCGGCACTGCTGTGGTGGCTCAGCGCCGCGTCGGGCCCAGTGCGCAGGACTGCGCCCCACAGGAGTGCTATCCGTGGTGCGTCACCTGTGAAAGCGCAGTACACACCGCGGTACATGACCTGCCATCCGCCGCGCTGGACCTTGGCGTCGATCGCGCGCGCGTTGATGCCGAGGCCCGCTGCCTGCCAGCGGGCTATGACACCGTGCTGGGTCTCGAGCAGTTCCCGGCATTGACCGGGTATGGAGCGGTCCACACGCCAACCATGCTGGCTGTTGGCCAGCTCAGGAAGGGGTCACTACCGCCCTGTGGACGAACGCGTGAGACCCACTCTAAGAACGCTGATAACAGCAAGATAAGTGCGGCCGCTGTGGACAACCCGCCCCCAAAATGCGCTAGTGCACCTCTGGGCCACTCTCAACGCCGCGTCTCCCCAGGTATGACAACGTTGTCACCAGTCATCGCGGCGGATCTTACTGCTATGCGCAGTAAAGGGCACCGCGACGACGAAGATCAGGGGCCTAGAGGTGGGGCTGAGCGGGGCGGTGGGAGAGGGGAGGGGGGTTATGGCTGGGGGGTGGCGAAGCGGAGGCGCAGACCGGACTGGCGGAGCACTGAGCGGAACCACCAGGCGGACACGACTATCCCGACGGCCGTCAGGCCCACCGTGACCTCGGTCGAGGCCAGGATGAAGGTGCGCACCGGCTCGGTGACCATCAGGATGCTGAGGGCGACCGTGATCAGGAAGAAGACCGCGGCCCACAGCCAGGTCGCGTGCTGGAAGAAGCGGTGCAGGTGGGGGTGGTGGCCTGCGGGGTGGCGCAGCGCCAGCATCTCGGCGGCGAGCCTGGCCACCAGCGGCGACGGCCCCCGTGCGGTGCGGGCGAACAGCAGGGACATGGCGAGCTGGGCCACGGGGAACTGGAGGAGATAGATCCAGAGCTGACCGGTGGCCAGCACCATTCCGGTCTGCAGCGTCAGTACCAGCGCGGAGATCGTGAGCAGGCCGGGCACGCTCCCGGTCGCCACCTTCCTGATCGCCACCGTGAGCCACGTGGCCACGAGCGCCGCCACCAGACCGGCATTGCGGCCGTACAGCCAGCCGCCGATGACCAGGGCAGCCAGTGGGAGCCCCAGCGACTCGGTCAGGTTCCAGGCGATCGTCCGCGCCAGCAGCAGCGGACGAGGCAGCTCCAAGTGGTCCAGCATGCAGGGGAGTGTAGCTGCTAGAGGGGCTTTGTCTCAGCTAACCACTACAGTGAGCCGGTAAGGGTGGGGTGAGGAGGACCACAGTGGCAGTGCAGGGTGGCGCCACCGCCAGCCCACTGGCTGGTCACAGCGCCGGGGATGCCATGGCCAGCCATTGGAGCAGGCACGACGAGTCACGGACGGCCGTGGGTGACGTGCTCACGTCCGTGGTCGCGGCCCTGGTAGCGGGGACCGGCCGGACGGGGCTGGAGATCGTCGACGCCGGGGGTGGCACCGGGGGGTTCGCCGTGCCCCTGGCCGTGGCGGGCCACCACGTGACTGTCGTGGACCCGAGCCCGGACTCACTCGCGGCCGCGCAGCGGCGGGCCGCGGAGATGAGCGTGCCGCTGCGCGCCGTCCAGGGAGACGCCGCCGACCTGGTCAGGCTGGTCGGAGAGGGCAGCGCTGACCTGGTGCTGTGCCACAGCGTGCTGGAGTACGTGGACTCCCCGGCGGCCGCGGTCGCCGCCATCGCCGCCGTGCTGCAGCCCGGCGGTGCTGTCAGTGTGCTCGCGGCCAGTGCTGTGGCGGCCGTGGTCCACCGCGCTCTGGCGGGCAGGTTCGAGGAGGCGGTGCGGCTGCTCGCGGGTATCGGCCCACAGGGCGTCGGGCCCGCAACCGCAGGCATGCGCCGGTTCACCCTGGCGGAGGTTACCGGCCTGATCGAGGAGGCCGGGCTGCGCCCAGGGGCCACGCATGGGGTCCGGGTCTTCACCGACCTGGTGCCCGGCGGCGCCGCAGACACCGACCGGGGCGCGGCCCAGGCACTGGCCGCGCTGGAGCAGGCCGCGTCGGCGCACCCGGCATTCCACGACTTCGCCGCCCAGTTCCACGTCCTCGGGTACCGGTAGGGCAGACCCGTGGCACGCGAGGCTGACGACAGCGGCTGCCGCATCCTCCATGTGGACGCCGATGCCTTCTACGCCAGCGTCGAGGTCCGGGACCGGCCAGAGCTCGCCGGGCTCCCAGTGGTCGTCGGGGCGGTGGGCAGCCGGGGCGTGGTGCTCTCCGCGACCTACGAGGCCCGCGCGTTCGGGGTGCGCTCGGCCATGCCGGTGACGCGTGCCCGCCGGCTGTGCCCCCATGCGGTCTACATCGCCCCACGGCACGACGTCTACGGCGCGGTGTCCCGGGAGATCATGGCGGTGTTCCGGGCGGTGACCCCGGTCGTGGAGCCGCTCTCACTCGACGAGGCGTTCCTGGACGTGGCAGGCGCCATCCGGCGGCTGGGACCGCCCGCCACGATCGCGGAGATGATCCGGGCCACCGTTGCTGACCAGCAGGGCCTGACCTGTTCGGTGGGAGTCGCGACCACCAAGTTCGTGGCCAAACTGGCCTCGGCGCTGTGCAAGCCCGATGGCCTGTGCGTGGTACCGGCCGACCAGGTGCTGGAGTTCTTGCACCCGCTGCCCGTCTCGGCCCTGTGGGGGGTGGGGGAGCAGACCAGCAAGACACTGGGAAGGCTCGGCCTCCGGACGGTCGCGGACATCGCCCAGGCGCCACTGGCCACGCTCCAGCGGGAACTCGGCACCGCGGCCGGCTCCCACCTCGCCGCGCTCGCCTGGGGGCGTGACGAACGTACGGTGGACACCAGCGTCCCGGACCGGAGCATCGGTGCTGAGGAGACCTTCCCCACCGACGTGGACGACCCAGAGGTGGTCAGGAAGGAACTGCTCCGGCTGTCCGGGCGGACTGCGCGCGGCCTGCGGGCGAGCGGGTCCGTGGCCAGGACCGTGGTGGTGAAGCTGCGGCTGGCGAACTTCACTACGATCA
>DASYYE010000057.1:0-17223 GCA_035946955.1 Streptosporangiaceae bacterium
TCTTCCCGATGCTGCTCGGCGAAGCCGCCAGCCTGCACGTGGCGAGCATCCGTGCGCTGGCCAGCCGGGACTCCCGTCACCGGGCATGGGAGAGCGGGTTGCTGGCTGTCCATGTCGTGGGCTACCTCACCGCGGTGTTCCTGGTCCTCTCCCCCGTCAAGGCGGTGGTGTTCATCCTGGTGCAGCAGGGCCTGTTCGGGCTGTACCTGGGTTCCTCATTCGCCCCCAACCACAAGGGCATGCCCGTCCTGGACGCCTCCGAACGCAGTGACTTCCTGCGCCGGCAGGTGCTCACCTCCCGCAACGTACACGGCGGCTTCCTGACCGACGCCGCGCTCGGTGGCCTGAACTACCAGATCGAACACCACCTCTTCCCCTCCATGCCCCGGCCCAACCTGCGGCACTCGCAGGCCCTGATCAGGGAATACTGCCTGCAGCTGGATCTGCCCTACTGCCAGACCAGCCTCGCCGACTCCTACCTCCAGGCACTGCGGCACCTCAACAGCATCAGCGAGGCTGGCCGCCCCGTAACCACGGCTGCGCCGGGCGTCGGCGACCAGCGTGCCCCACATACCCGCACCCGCAGGTGACGGCTTCCCCGACGGCACCTCTGATGTCACAGCCACCGGCAGAAGCTGCCCCCTGGCGGGCAACATCCAGATCACCCGGTTGCACATGCTGGTGCTCCGCAAATGGACGTGGTGGCTTTGCCAGGCAGCGCCCGCATTCGGGCCTGGCCGCAGTTGGCCTGGCGGCCGGAACTTACCCGCAGTCGGCGTTCACCAGGGCTTCTTGTGGTTGAATTGATCGTCGGAGTCTGGTCCTCGCTTCGTCTGGATGCTGGTATGCAACGTCACCATCTCAGCGGGAGCGGCAGTCATGGGGGTTGCTGGCAGTGCCCGGATCCGGGTGCCGGCCGGGACTGTCGCCGTGGCCGGGCCGGTCCCGGTGGGGAGCCCCGGGCTGCCTGAGCCGGCCAGTGCCCGGTGGGACGACCAGCCGGATACCCCCGCGGAGGATCCCTTCGAGCGTGTGGCATGGCTGGCCAGGGTGGCTCTGGGCACGCCGTGGGCGTCGGTCACCCTCGCCGGCGGCCGGTCCACCTCCGGGAGTGTCTGTCTTCCCGGCCCGGGAATGGCGGACCGGCAGCGCGCAGCCGAGGTAGCACTGTGCCAGTACGTGACCGACCACGGGTGTGAGCTGATAATCGGCGCCACAGGGCGGGACCAGGAGGTCAGTGGCGGCGGCTCAGAGGCGCCGGCGAGCCTGGTCGCGTGGGCCGGGCTCCCGGTCCGCGGCCCGGACGGCCGCGTGGTGGGCACCCTGTGTGTGGCTGATGACCGGCCACGCCAGTGGAGCAGCCGGGACGCCGGGGCACTGCGCGCCCTGGCCAATGTCGCCGCCAGCGAAGTCGCGCTGCGGGCCGCGCTGCGGCTGGGTGCCGAACGCGCGGCGCTGGCCCAGACACTCCAGGAGAGCCTGCTGCCGCCGCGGCTGCCGGAGATCCCAGGCATGCAGGTCGCGGCCCGCTACACCGCCGGGGGGACAGGCGCAGAGGTGCTCGGGGACTTCTACGACGTGTTCCCCTCGGTGCGGGGGAACTGGGGCATAGCAGTCGGCGACGTATGCGGCAAGGGCGCCCCCGCCGCCAAGAGCACCGCACTGGCCCGCTACACCCTCCGGGCGGAGGCACACCGCGAGACCCGGCCCGCCGTGATCCTGGCCACCCTGAACCAGGCACTGCTGGACTGGATGACCGATGACCCGCGGTTCCTGACCGCCATCTACGCCACCGTCAGGCCGACAGCCGCAGGTGCCTCCGTCCGGATCAGCTCCGGAGGCCACCCACTGGCCCTGCTGCACCGCGCCAACGGGCACGTGCAGGCCGTCGGACAGCCAGGAACCCTGCTCGGGCTCCTGCCCGACCCCGAACTGCACGACTCACGCTGCCTGCTGCGAGCCGGCGACAGCCTCATCTTCTACACCGACGGCGTCACCGAGGCCCGCAGCCAAGCCGACCACAGCCTCTACGGCGACAGCCGCCTCCATGAGCTCATCACCAGCCTGGGCACTCTGCCCGCGCCGCGCACCGCCGACGCCATCCAGCAAGCCGTACTGCGCTTCAGCGGCGGCAAAACCAGCGACGACACCGTCACACTGGTATTGACCGTCCCCCAGCACCAAACGCACGGGCAGCCAGGGCACGGGGGCACCTAGCTGCCCGGCCGGACCTGGCAGCCGAAGGAGTCAGCGCTTCTGGCGACGGCAGCCACCACAGCCCGGATGCCGTCGGCGGACCACGAAGCGGCATCCACAGCCTCACATCACACAGGAGGGTGAGGCAGGCCATTATAGAAATTCATTGCTGGTTTTAGCATTCTTGTGTAATCTGAGGGAAGACACCGGGAAGCAGCAGCCGAAGACCGCCGCAAAACCGGTTCGCAAAGGAGACGGCCTTGGCCACAACGGCCCGCGTCCTTCCAGTTGCGGCTGGCCCTGGCGATATTCCTCGCTGCCGCCGCGGGCGCCCTGGTGATGGCCGCTGCGGGGACCGCCCGCACCACTCAGTTGCGGCACGCCATGCGGCGCGACCGGCGCGACGCAAGGCGCACTGAGAACAGCCAGAAACCGGCACCCGGCAACGACTGCGCACGCGCAGGAGAGAGCACAGCAGCCGGCCCCGCAGTCTGCCCAGCACCTCTGACCACCGCGCATCGAGCGCGCGCACTGACTTTAGGAGTCTTGTCATGGGCATCATCGCCTGGATCGTTCTCGGCCTCGCGGCCGGCCTGCTCGCCAACATGCTGATTCCGGGCAGGAGACGGCAAGGCCTCATCCTCACCTGCGTGACCGGCATCGCCGGGGCGCTCGGCGGCGGCTGGGTGGCCACCAGCTTGTTCCATGCCCACACCCTCCACGGGTTCTTCAACCTGTCTACATGGCTCACCGCCATCGCCGGATCAGTCGTGCTGCTGCTGGCCTATCACCTGGTGACCGACCGCAGCAGCAGCCGGCCCGCGCACCGCTGACACACAGATGTGTTCGGCTTGAGGATCATCCGTCAGGAGATTGCCCTGGCCATCGTGCTCCCGTCGGCCGTGCCCTTGAAGGGGCGGTTATTCCACGGCTGCGCAGCGGGCTTCCGCACGACCCGCACATCCGCTGGTGCCGCAATTGCGCCGTTGCCAGCGACGACAAGGAGCCGTCTTATGCCTACGAAATACGCGCTGCTCAGCACGTATCCCCCGACACAGTGCGGGCTGGCGACCTTCAGCGCGGAACTGCTCGCCCATCTGCCCGCGCCGGGCGACTCGGCGGCCGTGGTGCGCGTGCTTGACAAGCCGCTGCCGTGCTTTACCGACGAGGTGGTGCACCATCTCGTGAACGGATCCGCCGTGAGCACGGCAGCCGCCATAACAGTCCTTAACGGCTTCGACGTGGTGATCGTGCAACACGAGTACGGCATCTACGGCGGGCCCGACGGGCAGGACATCATTGCGCTGCTCGAGGCGCTGCGAGCGCCGAGCATCGTGGTCCTGCACACGGTGCTGGCGCGTCCCACGCTCCGGCAGCGCAAGATCCTCGACGAGGTCATTTCTGCCGCCAGCTTGGTGGTGACCATGACGCAGACGGCCCGGTCACGGCTGCTGGAGATCTACGGCACGAGCCCGGGGAAAGTGTCCGTGATCCCGCATGGCGCCGCCGACCACCGGAGGGCCGCGTCACCGGCTGGGAAGGGCAGCCGGCCCAGGGTACTGACCTGGGGGCTGCTGGGACCGGGTAAGGGAATCGAGCATGGGATTGATGCGGTAGGCCTGCTCCGCGACTGCGGGCTGCGGGTCGACTACCAGGTAGCTGGCCAGACCCATCCGCGCGTGGTGGCACGCGACGGTGAGGCCTACCGGCGGTCACTCGAAGCGCGAGCACGGGCCCAGGGTGTCGCGGCCCAGGTGCACTTCGATGACCAGTTCCTTCCCGCGGCTGCCCTGAGCCACTGCATCAGCGACGCGGACCTGGTGCTGCTGCCGTATGACTCGACGGAACAGGTCACTTCCGGGGTCTTGATTGAGGCGGTCACCGCGGGCAGGCCAGTGGTGTCGACATGCTTCCCGCACGCTGTCGAGCTGCTCGGCGGCGGTGCGGGGCTCCTGGTCGAGCGGCGGGACCCGGCAGGCATTGCATACGCGCTCCTGCGCGTATTGCTTGAGCCTGGCCTGTCGGCGCGGATGAGCCGCCATTCGGCGGCCCTCGCGCCACAGCTGCTGTGGCCCGCGGTGGCGAGTGCCTACCGGGAACTCGCCACGCTGCTCACCGTGACCCCGGCCGGGGCGACAGCATGAGTTACCCGGCCGCACCGTTCCGGCACCTGCAGCGGCTGACCGATCACATCGGCCTGCTTGAGCACGCCGAGGGAATAGTGCCCCGGCACGATCACGGCTACTGCGTGGACGACGTTGCCCGTGGCCTCGTGGTGGTGTGCCGGGAACCGTCGCCATCCCAGGAACTCATTATCCTGGGGCGGCGCTACCTGCACTTCCTTGTGCAGGCGCAGGCGGCCGATGGAACGTTCCGCAACCGCCTCGGCTACGACCGCCGGTGGCGCGACCAGCCCGGAACGCAGGACTGCTGGGGCCGTGCCCTGTGGGCACTGGGTACCGCGGCCGCGCGGGGCCCCACAGCGGGGATCCGCGAGGAGGCATACACCCGATTCGGCCTGAGCGCACAGGTCTCCTCCGTGTGGCCGCACGCCATGGCGTTCGCGGCGCTCGGCGCGGCCGAGGTACTCGAGAGGTGGCGCGGGCATTCCGGTGCGCTCACGCTTCTTGGCAAAGCCAGCACGGCTATAGGTGAACCTCCTGAGGATCCGGCATGGCCATGGCCAGCACCCAGGCTGAGCTACGCGAACGCCGCGATCGCCGAGGCCGTCATCGTGGCGGGCTGGAAGCTAGGCCAGGACCGGGTGCTGCACAACGGCCTCCGCATGCTGGCGTGGCTGCTGGCTGGCGAGACCCGGAATGGCCACTTGTCGGTGGTGCCGACCGGGGGCTGGGGTCCCGGTGAGACGCGCCCCGCTTTCGACCAGCAGCCGATCGAGGTGGCCGCGCTGGCGGATGCCTGCATGCGCGCGACAGCGGTTACCGGCGACGCTGCCTGGCTCGCGGGTGCGCAGATGAGCGTGGCGTGGTTCCTCGGTGACAACGATGCGAGGGTGCCGATGCTGGACGAGCAGACGGGCGGTGGCTGCGACGGCCTCGGGCCGACCGGCCGCAGTCGAAACCAGGGCGCTGAGTCGACGCTGGCGATGATCTCCGTGATGCAGCAAGGCCACCGCCTAGCCACGGCTGCCCAGTGATGGCGCACGGCTCAGCTAGCCCACTGGTGGCCAGGACGCAGCACCGGCTGAAGCCGGACGTCTCTCGCACGCTCTGCCAGTTGTTCGTGCCTGGCCAGGAGGCCTTGATCAGGGGAGGGTCGCGCGCGACGGCTGTCATCGACCGGGTCCTTGCCCTGAGCGAGGAGGAGGTGGGACAAGCGCTGGCCCAGACGCTGTCCCGGTTCTCCGGTAAACATCCCGGCCTAGCCGAGACCTTGGAGCACAACTTCGGGCTCGTCGCCCATCGGTTCGGCCCCGAGACCACGGTGGGTAACGCCCGGCGGCAGCTGATCGGAGCGTATTTCACGCGGGAATACGCGCTTGAGGCCGCGGCCCTGTTCAATCCGTCGATCGTGGCGCATCCCGACCAGGAGGGCTGCGCCCGCGGGGAAGTGCGGTTCGCCATGAGCCTACGGGCAGTGGGGGAAGGCCACCTCTCCAGCATCGAGTTCAGGAGCGGCACGATCGGCAGCAATTGTGAGGTCAGATTCGACCCGCCCGGCCGCTTCCTCGACACCGGCTGCCGACGGCCAGTCTCCTACGACCGTCGCCTGTTCCAGGAGAAGCTCGCCGAACTTGGCCGAGAGGACGAGGACGAGCGATACCTGTGGACCATGCTGCCATCCCGTTTCACGGCGGCCGAACTGGAAGCCGGGCTCACTGAGCTGTCCGGTCACCAAGGGACGCGCGGAGACTCCGCGGTGCTGGCCGATCGGGTGCGGTGGATGGCAGCGTCTCAGTACGCGGTCGAGTTCGATGAGAACCATGCACTGTCCGAGCGGGTTCTCTGGCCTGTCGGCCCGGCTGAGAGCCACGGTATGGAAGACGCAAGATTCGTCCGCTTCACCGACACTGAAGAAGCGGTCTACTACGCGACATACACAGCGTTCGATGGCTCACAAGTCGCGCCGCACCTGCTGGAAACCCGCGATTTCCGCACGTTCACCATCTCCCAGCTCTCCGGCCCCGCAGCAAGAAACAAGGGCATGGCCCTGTTTCCCCGGCGGATCGGCGGCAGGTACGCCGCCCTGTCCCGCTGGGACAGGGAAAGCAACGCGATCGGCTACTCAGACGACGGTCACCACTGGCCCGAGGCCATCAGGGTGCAGGGGCCGACGCGCCCGTGGGAGCTGATCCAGCTGGGCAACTGCGGGTCGCCGATCGAGACCCCGGTCGGCTGGCTGGTCTTCACCCACGGTGTCGGGCCGATGCGCGAGTACGCCATCGGCGCTGTCCTGCTCGACCTGGATGAGCCTGAGCACCTGATCGCCGCACTGCCCGAGCCGCTCCTGGTGGCCGACGAGTCGGAGCGCGAGGGTTATGTGCCGAACGTGGTGTACTCCTGTGGCTCCATGCTGCACGGCGGGAAAATCGTGCTGCCGTATGGCTGCAGCGACTCCTCCGTGCGGATCGCGACCGTCGACCTGCGCATGCTACTCGGCAGGCTCACGCCCGGCTGAGCCTGCCGACACCCCTCCGCTGGAACGCTGCGACCAGCAGCCAGGACAACCCGGCCGTCGTATCGGTGCTGTCGCTGGCGCAGCGAGCCAAGCTCTACAACGAGGCTGTGGCAGCTTTCACGCGCGCCTGGGACGACGAGGAACCCGCCGAAGCTCCGCCAGACCGAGTTCCTGACCTGAGTGCCGACCGGTACGGGAACGCGCTGGAGGTGTTGTTTGAGGCTCGACCACGCGCTCGGCGGCACGGAAGGGGCGGGCCGCCCACCCGTGAACGTGCGCTGGGGCATGAGGAGAAGTACCGCCGCGTGCACCGCCGTAGGATCCCGCTCGATCAACGCCTATCAGTTCCGGACCCTGGTCGAGTCGTGGAGCGGCACGGCCTGGACGAAGGTCGCCAACCCAGCCTTGCCCGCCCCCAACGCGCCGAACGCGGCGCGAAGGGCTGCGCACACGCCGGACCGGAGGCAGGCGTCCCGGTTGACGGTGACCTTCCAGTGCTCGCTCATCAGTCGGTCACCAGGCGGTCGGGAGCGCGGCCAGTCCTCGCACCGCCATGCCGCTCTTCCATTCCAGCTCCGACTCGGGCACCGCCAGCCGCAGGTCGGGGAAGCGTTGCAGCAGCGCGGTCAGCGCGGTCTGGATGTCCAGCCGGGCCAGCGGCGCACCGAGGCAGTGGTGGGCGCCGTGCCCGAACCCGAGCTGGCCCTGGGCGTCGCGGGTGATGTCGAGGCGGTCGGCGTCCGCGTACCTGCGCGGGTCGCGGTTGGCGGCGTGCTTGGCCAGCAGGACCGGCTCGCCGGCCCGTACCGTGCCGCCGCTGAGCTCGACGTCCTCCAGGGCGTACCGGGGTAGTACGTCGGAGACCGCGAGCAACGGTACCCAGCGCATCAGCTCCTCGATGGCTCCGGGCATCAGGTCCGGCCGGGAACGCAGCAGGGCGAGCTGGTCGGGGTGGGTCAGGAGAGCGTACGTGAAGTTGACGATCTGGCTGGCCGTCGATTCGTACCCAGCGGCGAGGATCACCAAGGTCAGCTGGACCACCTCGTCCTCTGTGAGCCGGTCGCCTTCGTCCGACGCGATCACCAGCGCACCGAGCAGGTCAGCGGTAGGCGTCTGGCGTCGCTGCGCCGCCAGGTCGGTCAGGTATCCCGCGAGCTGGCCGATGTACCCACCGCGCTGCTCGGGGGTCAGCGCGGTCACCGACATCCACGCGCCGACCCAGTCCCGGAACTGGTCGCGGTCGGCGTAGGGCACTCCGATCAGCTCGCAGATCATCAGGCCGGGCAGCGGGATCGCGAGCGCCTGCGCCAGGTCCGCCGGCGGCCCCGCCTTGACCATCTCGTCGATCAGCCCGCCCGTGATCTGCTCGGCCCGGCTGCGTAGCTGCTCGACCCGGCGTGCAGTGAACGCCTTGGCGACCAGCCGGCGCAGCCGGGTGTGGTCCGGGGGATCCTGGTCGGTCAGGATGCCTCCGTACCGCTGGGGGGTCAGCCGGGGTACGTCGCGCACCGCCGCCTCGGCCAGACTGAACCGCGCGTCACCCAGCGCGGCACGCACGTCGTCGTAACGGGTCAGCAGCCAGCCTTCCTCGCCGTAGGGCAGTTTCACCCGGGCGAGCGGCTCGTGCTCCTGCAGCCAGAAGTAGATCGGATTGATCACAAGCCCGTGTACAGGACCGAACGGGTACAACCGCACCGTGGTCGTGTCTGCCATGACCGCCTCCTTGAGACCGGATGTCGGCATCTGTCATCCTTGCCCTCACCGATCGGTCACGGAATCGGCCGGGGCTCGACGCCGCTGGGGCCAGGAACTTCGGCGTCCGGGTACCCAGACCTGGGTTCCTCATTGCGCAGAGGGGTAGCGAGCCTCCCGCGGGTCATTGGGTGAGCCGCACCGGCAGGGTCTGGTGGGCGTAGAAGACGAACCCCGGGGACGGCTTGAGCTCCTCCGGCGCTACCGCGAGGGTCATGTCGGGGAACCGCTCGAACAGCGCCGACAACGCGATGCGCGCCTCCATCCGGGCCAGCGGCGCGCCCAGGCAGAAGTGCGGTCCGTGGCCGAAGGTCAGGTGCTCCTTGTCAGGGCGGGTGACGTCGAAGTCCTTGGCGGTGTCGCCGTGCAGTTCGGGATCGCGGCCGGCCGCGCCGAACGCGATGAGGATCGGCTCGCCCGCCGCGATGGTCAGACCGTCGAGTTCGACGTCCTCGACGGCGAACCGCAGCGGTATGTACTCGACCGGACTGAGCGCGCGCAGCGTCTCCTCCACCACGTCGTCCCACGACGCCTTGCCCGCGGTGACAAGGGCGAGTTGGCCGGGTCTGGTGAGCATGGCGGTGACGGCGTTGTCGATGAAGTCGGCCGTGGTCTGAAGGCCGCCGCCGATGAGGGTCAGGACGGTGCTTTCCAGTTCGGCCTCGGTCAGCTGCGAGCCTTCCTCGTCGCGTGCCGCGATGAGGCCGCTGGTAAGGTCGTCGCCCGGCGCCTCACGCATGATCTGGATCAGCCGCTGTACCGTCTGCTGGGTCCGGATCGCCAACGCGACAGCCTGTTCCGGTGTCGCCGAGGTGTCGAGGAGGCCACCGCTCATTTCATGCCACGCAGCGCGTTCGCCTTCGGGTACGCCGAACATCGCGAAGATGACCTCGGCGGGTATCTGGTCGGCGTACGTCGTGCGCAGGTCCACCACCTGCCCGGGCGGGTACGCGGCCAATTCGTCGAGCGCGTCAGCGACGATCCGCTCGACAACCGGCCGCATGCCCTCGGTGCGCCGGGCCGTGAACGCCTTGGCGACGAGCTTGCGCAGCCGGGTGTGCTCGGCACCGTACGCGCTGACCATGCTGTCGAAGATGACCCAGCCGATCAGTGGCCAGTCGGACGGGATCTCGCCGTTGCGCAGCGCGGGCCAGTGCTCGCGGGCGTTCTTGGAGACCCGCGGGTCGGTCAGCAGCTGGCGCATCAGCTTGTAGCTGGTGATGGTCCAGGCGACTACACCACCTGGCAATTCGACGCGGGTCGCCGTGCCCTGCGCGCGGATGCGGTCGGACTCGCCGTGGATGTCACTGCCGGTCGGATCGATGACCAGCGGCCGCGGGGCGTCTGACTGCGGGCCGTTCATCGCAAACCACTCCTCAACAGGCGGCGATAACCGATCGTATCGCTGCCCTCGACAGCCTGTCATCGGCTGATCGGCGCGTTTATCGCGCGGTGCGGCGCCGACACGGGTACGCCACGACACTCACGCCGACGGACGGCGGGTCCGTCGGCGACTGGAGTCATGGACCCAGACGCTCCACCACGTCAGCAGCCACACGCCGGACTGACCGCGCGACAACAGCGAGGACGGGATCCCAGCTCCGCCGCATCGGGACGGCCCTGGCCTCGGACAGCTGACCATCCGGCCGCCCGTGGGCACACCGGGCGGCCGCTGGGGTTCGCGGGGGGTCAGCAGGCGTTCAGCCAGGTGACGCCGAAGTCGTCACTGTTGGCGAGGCCGGACGCCGAGTCGCACAGCGTGGCGCTTGTATGGTCCTTGGTGATGTCGAACTGGCTGACGGTGTAGGGGGCGGTTTCGTAGGAGCCGACCGGCTTGCCGTCGATAGCGAAGCCGGTGAACGACTGTGCACCGGCCCACTGGCTGAGGTGAGGCGCCGCCTTCTCCAGCACCGCCTCGGCGTTGGCGTTCTTGGCCGTGACGGACTTCGTGACCGTGCGGGTCCAGTTCCTGGTGGTGTTGTGGAGTGTCAGGGTGTAGCTGGCACCGCTGTGGGTGACGGTGGCGGTGAACTGGTCGCCCGGCTCGACGTCCTTGTAGATGACGTTGACGCCTGCTGGGTAGAACTCCCACCAGGCGTAGTAGACCGGTGTGGCCCCGGCGCAGTCGCCGGAGGTGCCGATCTGCTCCACCGTGTTGGTGGTGTAGCCGTCGAGACCCACCCACGGCGACATGTCGGTGGTGCCGTCACCCTTGGTGCAGGTGACCTTCGCCTCGGTCCAGGCCGCCGTGACGGTGCTGAACATGCCGCCACTGACCACGTAGCCGGACCAGTTGATGGAGTAGCAGAGGTCATGGCTGGGGCCCACAACCGTGCACGGGATCGCAGCCTCGGCCAGCCCGCCGGGCGCGGGCAGCCGCGGCACCGCGGCCCGCGCGGCATGTGTGCCGGGGCCCGCCGCCAGCGCCGACCCGGCCGCCATCACCGGGGACGCCACCGCGGAACCTGCCGCCAGCGCTAAACCCGCCAGCGGGATCATCCATCGCCTCACCATGTGCAGGGCTCCTTCGTGCGCGAGGGCAGCCAAATCCCCCTGCAAGGACACCGACGTCCCGGACAGGCCTGCCGGAGTTACGCCGACTGTACTGGTGCTTCCTCGTCCCGGACCAGACGCCGGGTACCACCCGAGGTTGCCCAAGGGCGCCCGGCCAATGGTGACCACGATGACGGCTGGCGTGCTCAGTCTCGTGAGCGGTAGAGCTGTCTTTGACCATCAGCAGGTAGTGCGCCTGCTTGTCCTCCACCAGGAAGGTGGCGTGGGAGCTCTGGTCCGCCACCGCGAGCAGGTGGGCGGCCTGGCCATCCGCGCTGGCGTGGCGGGTGCCCCGCAGCGGCTTACGGTCCGCAGCCAGCGGCCGCCTCCCGCCCGGCTCCCCAGCCGCTGGCCACCCGCAGCCGCCCGGCCAGCCGCGACCCGATCGCCGCGTCCAGCGCCAACACCATCAAACGGGCATCACACCACTTTGACGGGGGCTGGAGTTGCCGCGGTTGCCGTTCAGCGAATTCTGTTTGGTTCTGTTGTTTTTTGATAGGTATTGACGTTGTCTGTCATGTGGTGGTAGGAAATGGCCAGGATCAGCTAGCTGGCTTTCTCCCACTCGCGCCAGGGTGCATGCGCGACCCTAGTGAGTCTTCAGGAGGTGACCGGCGTGAAGAGGCTGAGGGCCGCGGAGCCGATCAGGCACCGGCCATGGTCTGGACCACGTGGACAGTCCTGCGGCACTGCCGCGCCCTGACGCGCTCAGTCCCTGAAAGGTGGCCCGTCCGCCCAGGCTGCGGGTGGACGATGCGGCCTGGTCATCAAAGGTGCGTCAGCCTACCGGTGTCAAGACCAGGTGCCGGATTTCAGCCACGACATCACACAGCCGGGTCATTCCGGCCAAGACCGGCGGAGCTATCTGCCCACGCCACGGGAAATACCCACTCCACCGAGAGGACACCAGGTTGCAGGATCACAAGCACCGCGGTAGGACGGCCCGGTGCCGCACATTGGCCGTCATCACGCCGATCGCGCTCATAACCGGAGGGCTCGCCGTAAGCCAGGCGACTGGCCTGGCGTCCATTGCCGCTGCCGCCGCCGCGTCAGCACCGGCATCCCATTTCACCTATCCCTGCGGCGATACCTTCAGGCCAGGCAAGTTCCGGTGCCTCGTCATCAAGAACACCGCCGCCCATCCGGACGCGCAGACCGTACGGCCCGGCGCGATCCCCGCAGGCAAAGGCTACGGGCCCTCACAATTGCAGTCCGCCTACGGCCTCACTGCGGCGTCCGCTGCTGACGGTTCGGGTACGACCGTTGCCATTGTTGACGCCTTCGATGACCCGACTGCCGCCAGCGACCTCGCCACGTACCGGGCCGCGGCAGGGCTGCCCCCCCTGACGCCCGGTCAGTTCACCAAGTACAACCAGGAGGGCCAGACCTCTCCGCTGCCCGCTGAGTCACCAATCAGTGACGACTGGACCCTGGAGGAGGCCCTCGACGTCGACATGGTCTCGGCGATCTGCCCACTGTGCAAGATCGACTTGGTCGAGGCCGACAACGACACCGGCGATGGCCTGTTCATCGCCGAGCAGTCGGCTGCCACTGTGCTGGGCGCGAAGTACATCTCCAACAGCTGGGGCGAAAGCGAGTTGTCCGCCGAAACCAGCGACGACTCCAAGTACTTCAGCGTGCCGGGGGTTGTCTACACCGCGGCCTCCGGTGACGCCGCCTATGCCGGTGGCCGGATCTACCCGGCCACCTCCCCGCACGTGGTCTCGGTCGGCGGCACCACGCTGAAACGCTCGTCCAACGCCCGCGGCTGGACCGAGAAAGTCTGGAAACTCTGCTTCCTTGGTCAATGCGAAGGCACCGGGTCAGGCTGTTCCAAATACGAGCCGCAGCCATCGTGGCAGACGGCCATCTCGATCATTCCGCCTGCCTGCTCGAAGCGTGTGGACAATGACGTCGCCGCCGACGCCGACCCCAGTACCGGCGCCGCGGTCTACGACACGTCCAACAAGGACGGCGGCTGGAACGAGGTGGGAGGCACCAGCGAGTCGACACCGATAATCGCCTCGGTGTTCGCCCTAGCCGGCAACAACGGCAACGGCGGCAACAACGCGGCCGACTCGATCTACACCCACACCAGCGACCTGTACGAGGTCACCGCGAGCAACAACGGCAAGTGCACCCATGCCGTCTTGTGCACCGCCACCGGCGCCCCGAACACCTACAACGGCCCGACGGGCTGGGGCACCCCAGACGGCATCGCCGCGTTCCGGAGCGGCTCCGCCGCCCGGAAGCACGGCTAACCATCACGATGACCGGGAAGGCCGAGGAGAACGCCACCAGTCCCGCACCGGCACTGTCCTGGTCCCCAACCTGCCGGAACTACCTGCACCACCTGACCGATCCGAGGCAACCAGACCGGGCACAGGCCGCCACAGGCTCGCGCCCGGTCTGCGGTGACGACAGCACCCCGGGCACACTGTCCTCAAACCGGGTCTCGTCGAGGGCGAGCGGTATGAGCGACCGGAAAGCACGCCTCACCGTTTCACACCCGGTTTCCGTCTTTTGCTCTGTGTACCTTGGGAGCGTCTAGCGTGGGGGAGGTGGGGTGTCCCAGTTCGGTCACGCTGACGCCCTCGCCGCCGCCGATGGCCAGCACGGCCCCGGAGGCCGCGAGGGAGGAGATGGTCGTGCGGCGCCGCAGTGTGCGCGGGCGCCCCGAACGGCGGCGAGGCGTGCCTCGTCTGCGGAACACCGATCACGCAGCGTGAGGCGAAATGCGGGGCACACGGCTCCCTGTCGGCTCTGTCACGGCTACTCGTTCCCAGGGGGAGCTGACCCCGCGCGTCCCGAGCGCCGCCTGAGCTGAATGTCCTGTTCAGCGCTCCCGCCGACGGTGTCCGGGACCGTGGCGTGCGTTCGGGGCGGTCCGCGTGTGGCGAATCCGCCGTTGACGGGCTTGCCAAGGGAAGGGGCTGAACAGGTCAGGGTCCTGTATCAGGCGTTCGCGTAGCCTCCGCTCCACCAGCTGGCGACGAGGGTGGCGTACTGGTCCGCTGCGTCTTCCCAGGTGAAGTGCCCCACGTCGATGATGTCGAGCTTGCTGTGGGGCAGCCGCTCGTGGAGGAACTCGGCGTTGACCGGCGGCACGGCCCAGTCTTTGGCGCCGGCGATGATTTCTACCGGTGTCTGTACCTGCGGCAGGAGGCCGGCGAGGACCGGAAGCTCTGCAGGGTAGGCGCGCACGTAGGCCATCGACTCGGCAAAACGGTCGCCATCATAGCCGGAGAGGTAGTCCTCCCTGACGAACTCGGGAAGGACATGGCGCTCGAGGCCGCTGAGTGCCCCGGTGACAATCTCCCTCGGATCCACCTTGCGGTACGCCTCGACATCGGGGGCCATCACCCAGTCGTTCAAGATCCCGCCCAGCTGCAGCGGGAACGCCGCGCCGCCGCTGCCCAGGACAATGCTGCGCAGCCGGCCCGGATGTGATGCCGCCGCGAAGAGCAGGGCTCCGGTTCCGATGTCGGGGCCGACAGTGTGCGGGTTGTCGAGCTCGAACGCGTCGGCGATGCGGATGATGAACTCGCCCATCGCCCGCGGGGACAGCAGCGAGTTTCGGCGCTCGGAGTGACCGAATCCCGGCAGGTCGACGGCTACCAGGTGGGTGTGCTCGGCCAGCCGCTCCCACGTCGGCTCGAATGCGAGCAGGCTCTCCGGCCACGGGCTCAGCAGCAAGGCGTGATCATCGCGGTCGTCGCTCTCGGCGAAGCGGATGGACAGCCCGTCGATGACCCGGAACTGCGGCTGGATGGGTGTGTTCAGCCAGGTGGCCACGGTGTTTGCTCCTCGTGTTGTCGTACCCCGCTCGGCGGCGGCTTCTCCGCGATTGTCTTAGCGGCCGGGCGGCGTTCGCATCCGCCAGGTGCACAGTCCAAAGTGGCCAGTCGGGTGGTGTCCGGGTCACGGGAGCAGTCGAGAGCGCTCGGAGGCGGGCGGCACGAGTCGACCAGCTGGCTGGCGACGACTAGCCAGTGGGCTGATGCGAGCTAGTGTCCCGCCGGACTTACCTTGGGCCCATGCTGGTCATCGCCCAGGCAGTCTTCGGGTTCAAGCCCGGGACCAGTCGAACCCAACGCCTTACCCACAAGATCGGTTAAGAGGAGAGAAAGCAGTATGCTATCGAATCTGGAGTTTCATACGACCATACCTGTCAAAGATCTGGAACGAGCTAAGGTGTTTTACCGAGAAAAGCTTGGGCTATCTCCAAGTCAGGAAACTCCCGGCGGTCTGGTTTACGAGTCTGTGCGTGGAAGCTGGTTCTTTCTATTTCCATCGCAATCCGCTGGTACCGCGCAGAATACTGTCATGGCATGGGTGGCAGATGACATTGCCGCGGAAGTCGCGGAACTGAAATCTCGCGGGGTCGTGTTCGAAGAATATGACTCTCCCGGCTTCAAGTCTGCCGATAGCATAGTAACCATGCCGTCAAGCCGAAATGCCTGGTTTAAGGATAGCGAGGGTAATACGCTAGGCATAGCACAGCTGAACGGCTAGGCGTCCTGCGCCGACGTTGGGTCCTCGGGCAGGACGCGGTTGAGCTGGTTGCGGGAATTGATACCCAGCTTGGTGAAGACCTTGCGCAGGTGGTACTGGACCGTGCGCGCGCTGATGAACAGCCGGACGCCGATCTCCGGGTTCGACAGGCCGTCGCGGGCCAGCCGCGCGATCAGCGCCTCCTGGGCGGTCAGCTCGCCCCTGGTCTCGACGGTGCGCTTGCGGACCGTCTGGCCCGTGGCCAGCAACTCACGCCGGGCCCGCCCGGCGAACGCCCCGATGCCCATCGCGTCCAGCATGCGGTGGGCGGTGCGTAGCTGCACCCGCGCATCCACGCGGCGACCCTCGCGGCGCAGCCACTCCCCGTAGAGCAGGTGGGCGCGGGCCAGCTGCGCGCGGACGCGGGTCCGGCCCAGCCTGTCGATCGACTCCCGGTACAGGGTCTCGGCGGCGTCTCCGTCGCTGAGAAGGGCGCGGACGCGGGCCTCGATCCCCAGCGCCCACTCGGCAGGTGTCTGAGCCGTGCGTTCGGACAGCCACCCGAGTACGGCCCTGACCAGCGCCACGTCACCCGTCCTGGACGCCGCCTCGGCCAGCTCGGGCACGACCAAGGGCCCGTACCCGAGTTGGTCGCGCTCGAAAGCCCGCCGGGCAGCGCCGCGCGCGGCATCGTAGCGTCCCAGGCCGTTGTACAGCACCGAGCTGGTGTAGTCCGCGAAGCTGACCAGCCTGCCCAGGCCCCGTGCCGTCGCCTCCTGCATGGTGGCCTCGATCAGCTCAGACGCCTCTTGTTCCTGGCCACGCCAGGCCGCCAACTCCACAGCGGTATACCCAAGCCACGGGTTCCCGGTCGCCTCCGCGATCAGGCGGTCTTCTTCGATCAGCCGCGCCGCCGTGCCCAGCTCGCCGGCCAGAAGATGGGTTCCGGCGAGGAAATTGAGCGCGAACTGCAAGTGCACGAGGGCGCCCGAGTCGCGGGAGACCTGGGCCTGGCGGGCTGCCAGGGCATGCCAGGATTCGTCGTCCCACAGCTCGAGGGCGATTGTGGCGCTGCCTCGCCCGCTGGCAAGCCAGAGCCAGCGGCCGGCTTCGAGATCGGTGCCGCCGTTCAGGGCGAGAACCAGCACCAGTGCCCGGGTCAGCGCCGGCGCAGCCGCCGGGTACCCCTCCGTCAAGCGCACGGCGAACGCGTCGAGCAGCACGTCAACCGCACGCGGCGGTTCGGGACCAGCAGGCGCGGCGCGCGCCGCCTCGGCGGCGGCCAGGACGCCGCCACGATGGTCCAGATCGCCGGCCCACATCGCAGCTGCGAGCGCCTCCAGGTGTATCTCGCGCGCTCGGCCGGCGTCGAGCGCCTCGAAACGCCTGGCCGCGCGCAGCAGCAGCAGCGCAGCGTCGCGGGCGCGGCGTTGGTCAAAGGCGATCTGACCGCGCAGGTGCTCCACCTCGGCGGTGCGCAGCGGGTCACGCGGCCCCGCCTCGACCGCGACCAGCAGGCCCAGCGCCGCATCCGGTGCGCCGACGTCGCGCTTCGCCTTGGCCGCAGCGAGCAGGCGCCGCGCCCGGCGA
>DASYYE010000058.1:0-20066 GCA_035946955.1 Streptosporangiaceae bacterium
GCTACGCCACCCGGGACATACACCTTCAACTGGGTGATCAACGAGCCGGCGATGTCGGCGGTGCCGGACCTGACCGGTGACGGCATGAGTCAGGCCACCGGCGCGCTCAATGCGGTGGGTCTTGTGGTGGGCTCACAGGGCAAGGCCATCGACTGCAACCACCTCAACGTGGTGGCCAGTCAGGACCCGGCCCCGGGCACAGTGGTGCCTAGGGGATCGAGCGTGAACCTCGTCTTCGGGATTCCGCCCAAGCCGCCGCACATATGTCAGTGACAATCCGATAACCAGAGGTGGCCGACGAGGTAACCCGCCGGCCACCTCTCGCGTGAGGTCGGACCGGAGGTGCTCACGATCCGTATCAGCTAGGGGATCTCGCCGCCTGGTGGGGACGGGGGCGGCGTGTAGATACGGCTTCTCGGACCGGTTGATGTCGTGGCGGACGATGGCCTACGGCGGTCCCCGGGCCGCGGCGCAAGGCGCTGCTCGCGACGCTGGCGCTGAACAGTGGCAAGATCGTCAGCACCGGGCGCCTCACGGATGCCGTCCGGGCACGGCAGCGCCGCCAACCGTGGCGAACACACTGCAGAACCACGTGTCCTGCCTGTGCGGCCTGCTGGGGACAAAGCGGCCATCCGGGCGCACCCGCGCGTGTGCCAGATGCTGATCACCGGCGAGAGGCGCCTTCGGCTGGTTCTAGAGAGCACGTCCATTACTCTTTCCCACGTGCTGGTGTAGCCGACGGCGGAGCTGGGCGATGTCGGGATGATCCAGTGCCTGGTGCAGGCGCAGCGCCTGGCGCCAGGCGCGCTGGGCCGATTGGTGATCTCCAGCCGCGTGATGGGCGTCGCCGAGGCGGGTCAGCGTCCTGGCCTCGTTGTAGCCATCGCGGCTCTGCCGGTAGAGGTCTGAGGCTTTGGTGTAGCACGCGATGGCCTCGGTGTGGTCGGCGCGGCAATGGTGGATGTAACCGAGGCTGTCCCAGGTACCGGCCTGGCCTTCCCGGTCGTCGGCCTGTTCGTGCATGTGAAGGGCCTGCCGGCAGTTCTGGAGCGCCTCGCCGTAGTGGCCTCGCTGGGCATAGGACCAGCCGATGTTGTTGAGCGCGATGGCTTCTCCAGCACGGTGTCCCGCCGAGCGGTACAGCTCAAGGGCTTGTCGGCCGTGGCTGAGGGCTTGCTGGTCCGCGCCCTGACAGTCGAACGTGTAACCGAGAGCGAGGTGAACCAGGGCGCGGCGGATGTCGTCGCCCAGGTCGCCGAACAGGTCGAGGGCACGATCAAGCTCGGCGTGCGCCGGTCCGTAATCCCCCAGATGGGCCAGTGCGTAGCCGAGTTGGTGATGGCAATGGGCCTGCCCGGGTATGTCACCGGTGCGTTGTGCCGCGATGCCTGCGGCCTGCTGCGTTCTGGTCCAGTCTCGCCAGTGGCCGCTTCGCTCGAAGTAGCTGGCCATGGTCCGGGCCAGCTGCCAAGCGTGCTGCTCGAAGCCGGCGTCAGCGGCGTATTCGATACAGCCGAGCAGAACCTGATACTCAGCGTGCAGCCATGCGCTTGCTCGTGGTTCATCCGCGAATTGTTCCGGTATCACCCCGGGATGCGCCCTGGTCAAGGGGAGGTGGTCCCACGGCCCGGACAACAGCCGGGCTGCCTCCTGGGCGCTGTGCAGGTAGTGGTCGAGCATACGGTGAATGGCTGCGTGCCGGTCATCGCCGGTGCGCTGGGTACGCGATTGCTCAGCGGCATAGGCACGGAGCAAGTCGTGGCAGGTGAACCGGCCGGGCACGTGCTCGGTGAGCAAGTGGGCCCGGACCAGCTCGTCCAGTTGCGGCCGGATCTGTTCCGCTGGTTCTCCAGCAAGGCTCGCTGCGGCCGCCGCCGTCAGGTCCGGGCCGGGATGCAGGCCGAGGAACCAGTACAGGCCGGCGGCCTGCGGGCTCAACGTCCCCGTGGACCAGGAAAACACCGCGCGCAGGTCGGTCCTCTCATCCCCAGCGGTCAGTGTGTCCAGCGGGCCGGCGGAGTCCCGTAGCTGTCCGGCCAGGACGGACAGCGGCATGATCGGGTCTGTCTCGGCGCGTGCGGCCACGATGGCCAGCGCCAGCGGCAGCCCGGCGCACCGGCCGATGATCTCCTCCACCACCCCCTGTTCCGCCGCGACCCGGCCAGCGCCAAGTCGGCAGCTGAGCAGCTCACCCGATTCCGCGGCCGTGAGCAGGCCCAGTGTCAGCGGCCGTGCTCCGTCGATCGCAACCAGGGGCGTTAGCTGGTTGCGGCTGGTCACGACCGCCAGGCAACCGGGCGAACCGGGTAGCAGCGGCCGGACCTGGTCAGCATCTCGAGCGTTATCCAGCAGCAGCAGAACCCGCTTGTCTGCCAGCAGGCTTCGGTACAGTCCCAGCTGGGCGTCGAGGCCAGGGGGGACGCGCCGCGCTGGCACACCCAGCGCGTCGAGAAATCCGCGCAGCACCTCGCCCGGATCCAGCGGCGCGCGACCCGGATCAAACCCGCGCAGATTGGCGTACAGCTGTCCGTCCGGGAACCGCGCGGCCATCCGGTGCGCCCAGTACACCGCCAGTGCCGTCTTGCCCACCCCGGCCGTCCCGGACACCGCGGAGACAATGACGGCTGGCTGTGCGACAGCAGGATCGGCGGCCAGCAGGTCGTTGAGGCGGGTCAACTCGCCGACCCGGCCAGCGAAAGCCCTTACCGACGCCGGCAGCTGAGCGGGAACCGGCCCGGTCGGCGGTGGCGAGCTGACGATGACCGGATGTGCTGGCGCTTCGAGCTGCGGATCCTGGCGCAAGATGGCCGTGTGCAGGTCGCGCAGGTAGGTGCTCGGCCTGATGCCAAGTTCCTCATCGAGGAGCTTGGCCAGCCGCTGGTAGACCGCGAGGGCGTCGTGCTGGCGGTCGGCCCGATATAGCGCGAGCATCAGATGGGCGTACAGGCGCTCCTGGAAGGGATGCTGGCGGGTCAGGGACTCCAGCTCCGGAACCAGGACGGCGTGTTCGCCGCGCTCGAGCCGTATCCGTGCGAGTCCCTCGACCGCCATGAGCCGGAGCTGCTCCAGCCGCTGCGCCTGCTCACTGAACCAGCCCAGGTCGGCGACGTCGGCCAGCGGCCGCCCCCGCCACAGGGCGAGGGCGGCCCGTAAGGCGGCCTCGCCACCGGCATGGTCCGCATCCTGGTCTGCCCGCTCGATCAGGTGTTCGGCGACCGCAAGATCAGTGGCGTCGCCGGCGAGCCTGAGTTGGTAACCCGGCGACCGAGCGACGATCGTGGTCCTGCCGCCGAGCAACCGCCGGAGGTACGAGACGTGGCTCTGCAGCGTATTCACGCGTGCCGCCGTGTCAGGTCCCCACACGATGTCGAGGAGGCGGTCGGTGCTCAGCACCTCCCCGGGATTGAGGGCGAGCGCGGCCAGCACCGCCTTGCGGCGCAGTCCTGGAACGTCCCGCGCGGTCCCGTCAACCATGACATCAACCGGCCCGAGCAGCCTGACCTGCATGACCTTCCCCCGCTCCCAAGGCATCCACTGCCGTCCCGGCGCGTCAAGCCCTACGGCGACAGTGGGTTGAACCGGTGACGGATATCACGAGGGAGGCTAAATGAGAATTCTCAAGATCGCCATTCTGTTGTTCGCGGCACGCTCGCGGCGAGCCTCAGCATCGTCATGGCTGGGCGAGCGACCTCAGCGATCTCAGAAATGCGCTGTGGGTCCAAAACGGGATGTAGGGCTCGCCGACGCGGGGATCGAGGTGGTGAAGGCTGAACCGCCCCGGGTTCGGGCCAGTACGCGGCCATCACCCGGCGCACTTCGCCGAATCCCGACGTCCGCGCGGCGACGATGTATGACTCGTCGACGTGCCCCCGGCGATCGCGATATGCAGCAGCCCATTCGCCAGCGCCAGGTTGGTCCCTGGCGTGACTTCCGGGTGCAAAGTGGCAAGGCGCGGTCGGCGTCTGGCGCGGGTCGGCAAGGATCAGCGCACCGCCGCGCGCCTGCCGATCAGACAGCCACCGCGTGAATGGCGGTATGGTCTCAGCGGCATTGCTGCCCAGCAGCAGGATGGCGTCGGCGGTGGCGAGATCCGGCAGCGGGAAAGACGGCCCGCGGTCGACGCCGAATGCCCGCGCCTCGGCCGCCGTAGCCGAAGACATGCAGAACCGGCCGTTGTAGTCGATATTCGATGTATCCAGCGCAACCCGGGCGAACTTGCCCAGCGCATAGGCCTTCTCATTGGTCAGGCGGCCACCGCCGAAGACCGCGACACCGTCTGGCCCGTGCGCGGACTGGACGCGGCGGACTTCTGCCGCCACCCGGGCCAGCGCCTCATCCCAGCTCGCGGGCTCGAGGGGAGCTGACCGGTGCGCCCGGACCAGCGGCGTCATCAGCCGGTCCGGAGACGTGAGCAACTCCGCCGACGTCCACCCCTTCTGGCACAAGCCTCCCCGGTTCGTCGGGAAATCCCGGCTCCCCACCTGCAAGCGCCCGCCAGCCACGGCGCAGGCCCGGCTACAGATGCCCGCTGTGGCGCGTGCTGCGACAGCCACCCAGGTGCCCAGCGTGCAGCCAGGCGCCGCCACTATCCGCTGTCGAGATGACCTCTATGTCAGACGGATAGGGGCGGCGCATGGTTCGGGCCTGTCGGTGGGTCACGCGACCGGTGGCTCAGCCGCTGGTGAGGACCTGGACGCCGTAGAAATTGAGCGCTGGCACGACTGGCTGGTAGAAGAAAGTGCCGGCGCTGCAGTCGCCGATGAAGCTCGCGGCCAGGCCGAGGGCGGTGGCGCCGATGTTGCCGCTGTCGTCATACAGCGGCCCGCCGCTGTCACCGGGCTGCAGGCAGACTGTGGATTGGATTTGGTTGTAGATAATGCTGCCGTCGGGGTACATGACGGTGACGTTCAGGACGGTGATGGCGCCGCAGGTGATCCCGGTGGTGGCGCCGGACTTGCACGCCCACTCGCCGAGATACGGCTCGGCCGCGCCGATGACGGGGATGCGTGTGCCGTCATAGGCCTGGATAGCACCGGGCTGGGCCAGCCCGCCCTTGTCCTTCAGCAGACCGAAGTCACTGCCGGGGATCTGGGCGTCGACCGCCGGGCCGAACAACGCGCCGGTGGCGGCCTTGTACCACGGGCCGCCGTTCACGGCACAGTGGCCTGCGGTGAGCGCGAAGCCCCCGGTCACGTTGAACCCGAGCGTGCAGCCAACCCCGGTCGCGGTGACGATCCCGTCGCCGTCGAGGATGTGCCCGGCTGCGGGGGTGATCGCGCCGGGGAAGCGCTCGACCTGCACCGTCGGGCCAAGGCTGCGGGCCGCCGACAGCAGCCCGGCCGTCCGGGTGGCCTTGCTGCCTATGGTCAGCACCACGTGGTGGGTCAGGGGGTCGATGCCGACCGCAGTGTCCGGTACGAGCCGCCCGGCGAGCGCCGCGCGGGCGGCCTGCAGCGCGGCAGCCGTGGGCGGGGCGGGTGCTGTCCGGATCGCTGCGTTCGCGGTGCCGGACCCAGCCGCCAGCAGCGCTGAGGCAGCCACCGCGACCGCCGCACTCCCGTACCACCAGCGGCAACTCCGCCGTGTGACCAGCGTCATGGTCAGGTCCCCTTTCCGTTGTGGATGGATGAACCACAACGGAAAGGCTGTCAATCCAGACCGCCAGCCGCATCGGGGGAATCCCGCCGTTCTCGGAGGGATACCCCTACGCCCGTGGGGCGCCGAAAAAACTGTGTCACTCCCACGGTGTCAGGCGCGTCACGTCCTGAGGTGTCCGCAGCCGAACCATGCGCTGCCGCCATCCGTTCTGAGGTAAGAGAATGCCGATGGCGGATGGGGACGGCGCATGGCTGGCCGGAGGGTGCTCCAGGCGGCCACCACGGCGGGTGCGTTAGCGGGCGGCGCAGCCGCGGTAGTGGGAGTGCTGGCTTCGGTGCACACCTACCGTGCGCTCGACCCCTGGTGGGTGTGGGTTCCGGTGCAGGTGGTCGGGCCGTCCTTCACCGCTGCGGGAGTGACCGCCCGGCTGCGGCGCCCCGACCACGGCATCGGCTGGCTGATGATAGCGGTCGGCATTGCGTCGTGCGCGGTGGATCTCCGCTGGAGCACCCAGCCCGCCCTGTTCGCGATCGGTTTCAGCTTGTTCTATCTCGGGCCGGTGATCTTCACCCACCTGGTGCTGGCTCTTCCGGCCGGGCGGCTCACCACACGCCCGGAGCGGCTTGTCACGGTCGGCCTGTACCTGGACGTACTGGTCACCCAGCCGATGCGGTACCTCATCGAGCATCCGAGGCCACCGCAGAGCTGGACGTCCCCGGACAGGACACCATCCCCCTGGGCGACGGCGGCCAGCGTGGCTGGCCTGGCACTGACGCTCACCGCCATCTGGCTGGTGGTCTCACGCTGGCGGGCGGCGGGCAGACCAGCCCGCCGTACTCATGCCCTGACATGGGTCACCGGCGCCGTGGTGGGCGTCATCGTGACCGGCAGCACATCCGTCAGCGTGCTGGACGCCGGCCCGGCTGTCCTGCGCCCGTTTCAGCTGGTCTATGCGTTCGCACTCATATTCACCCCGTTCGCGGTCCTGGCCGGGGTGCTCCGGGTACGGATGGCCCGGATGCGCGTCGCCGATCTGGTCATCCAGCTCGACGAAAGCCCGGAACCCCGAGCCCTGTGCAGCGCGCTCGCCGACGCACTGGGTGACCCGACCCTCCAGGTCTGTTTCCGCCTGCCTGGTACCAGTGACTACGTCGACGCCGACGGGCGTCCCCTCCTGCTACCTGCGTCCGGCCCCGCCGGGACACCTGCCACGGCTGGGCGGGCGGTCACGCCGGTGGCACGCCACGGCGAACTGCTGGCGGCTCTCATACATGACCCTGACCTGGTCGGCCAGCGCCCGCTCGTCGACGCTGTCGTCGCGGCGGCTTGCCTGGCCCTGGAAAACGGCCGGCTGCATGCCGTGCAGCGCACTCAGCTTGAGGAGGTACGGGCCTCCAGGGCACGGATCGTAGCGGCGGCGGACATGGAGCGACAGCGCATCCAGCGTGACCTTCACGACGGCGTGCAGAACAAGCTCCTCACCGCGGCAATGCTCGTCGGCCAGGCAGTCCTCGGCACGCCCGGCCATGCGCTCCTGGAGCAAGCCGGCACGCAGCTGCGCGAGGCCCTTTCGGACCTCCGCGAACTCACCGATGGAATCCACCCGCCGTCGCTGGCCGGACAGGGCCTGGCGGCCGTCGTGGAGAACCTCGCCGAACGTGCGCCCATCCCAGTGCGCTTCCAGGTGCCGACCCGGCGCTGGCCCGATGATGCCGAGCGTGCCGCTTACTTCGTGATCAATGAGGCCTTGGCAAACGTATACAAACATGCGGCGGCAACTTACGCCGCGGTCATGGTCAGCATGTCTGGTGACCACCTGTTTGTGGACATCACCGATGACGGACGGGGCGGCGCCAATCCCGGCCGCGGCACCGGGCTGCGCGGGCTCGAGGACCGGGTTGCCGCCCTCGGCGGCACTCTGCAGATCACCAGCAGTCCAGGGCTGGGTACCCAGATCAAGGCTGAGCTGCCATGCGTGTGATGATCGCCGAGGACTCTGGCCTGCTCAGGCAGATGCTCGCGGAGATCCTGAACCAGCACGGGTTCGAGGTGACCGGGCAGGCCAGCGACTCCGGCAAGCTGCTGAGCATGATCGCGGCAGAACCACCTGACGTCGTCATACTGGACATCCGGCTGCCACCCAGCCACTGCGACGAAGGGCTCCAGGCTGCGCACGAGATCCGTGCGCGCCACCCTGGCGTCGGGATCCTCGTGCTGTCCAACTACGCCGAGACATCGTACGCGGTTCGGTTGCTGGAAAACGGGGCACGCGGCATCGGGTACCTCGTGAAAGACCGGGTGCAAGACACCGGCCGGCTGCTGGACGCGCTTGTCCGGGTGGCATCTGGTGACACGGTCATCGATGCGGACATAGTCCATCGGGTGATGAGCCGTCGTCGCACCGAGAACCCACTGAGCGCGCTGACCGCGGCCGAACGGCAGGTGCTCGGCCTGATGGCAGAGGGCCTCTCTAACACAGCGATAGCCGACAGGCTGCCCTGCAGTCTGAAAACCGTCGAGAAACGGGTCTCCGCGATTACCAGGAAACTTGGCATACCCGATATCGGCTACCCCGGCAGGAGCGCGGTGAACGTGCGGGTAGTGGCAGTCCTCGCCTACCTGCGCAACCCAGACGCGACGTCCGGCAAGACCGGCTAGGAGGGCACTGAATAACGGGTGATCCAGGGCGGGAAGAGCGCCAACAAGGCCGTCTGTGCGACCGCGACAGCAATCCTACGGCAGCATCCGACGCGGTCTTCGCCGGGAACGACACGCGGGTGATCAAGACCCCGGCCCCTGTCCCCGCGAGCGGACTCGTATGCCGAACGGTCGTGGGAACACTTCACCGCGGATGCCTCGATCAGCGAGTACCGCAGGGCAGCCTAGCGGATGCAAAACGGCAGGTAAGCGTCTATGAACGAGTTTTGGCACAGCACACGCACCCAGCGTCATCCCTTTCCCGGCACCGCCTCATCAGATCCGCCGTCAGCAGCTTCTCGGCGGGCTGATCAACGAGTACCAGCCCGCCGCGTAACGAGCCAGGTCAGGGCCTGTAGCCGAATTTCAGAGGTACTACAGGCGACTGCAGATTCTCATACCGCCCCGTGACCGCGAGCAGTCATAGGCACTTTTTTCAGGAGCTCGTTCTCCATTTCGAGTTCACGGTTGCACCGCTCCAGCAGCCTCGCCCGCTCGGAAACCCCCAGCGTCGGCTCGTCCCGGCATGGCGTTCCCGGTAGGCTTTCACACAGTAACCCAATGTGGTCTCGTTCAGCCCGGGCTCACGGGCGGCCTCAACGATAGAGCGGGAGGCCTCCACCACCATCTTGGTGGCTTCCTCCTTGAACTCCGGAGAAAAACCCCCACGTTTCTTACCGACATTCCCTCCCATCCTTTCGGAAGAAGATCCTATTGGATCCCCGTCCGGAAAGTCCGGGGCACTCTAGTCGGTCGCAGGTGAAGGATGTGGGTCGTGCTGGTTTCCGTGGGTGATCGCTTCACGGTCGGCGTCGCCACTTGGGGATTCGGGGGATTGCGTCGTCATTGAGGTGCGCTTCGCCGGGGGTGGAGGCGGGCCAGGATGTTGTGGGCGTCGGGGTGGTCCAGGTCAGCGAGGAGCTGGCGGGCTTGGTGCCAGGACGCCTGGGCGGCGCTGAGGTCACCCGCCGCGGCTTGGGCGTCGCCCAGGCGGGTCAGCGTGCTGGCCAGCTGGGGCCGGTCACCGAGTTGTTCCAGGATCTCGGCTGCCTCGCGGTAGCAGGCCAGCGCCTGGTCGTGTCGGCCCAGGTGCCGCCAGGCGTAGCCGAGGCTGTCCAGCGCGGCCGCCGCCACGACCGGGTCGCCCAGTTCGCGGCCGGCCGCCAGGGCCCGCTGGCAGTGTTCGACGGCCTCCTCATGCGCGCCGAGCTGGGACAGGTACCAGCCGGTGGCGTTGAGCGCCGCGGCCTCGCCGGGCCGGTGGTCGGCCGCCTGGTAGTGCCGCAGCGCCCGGCGGGCGTGGGCGAGGGCGTGCCGGTAGTCGTGGTCAGACTCGTCCACCTGGGCCAGGCCATGCTCGGCGTTAGCCTGGTCGCCGAGCCCTTCGAACAGGGCCAGGGCCTGGGTCAGGTGGCGGCGGGCCAGGTCGTGGTCGCCCAGCAGGCGGTAGGTGTCGCCGAGGTGGTAGTGGGCCCGCGCCTGGGCGTCGGTGTCGCCCAGCCGCCCGGCCGCCGCTACCGCGACCTGCTGGGTGGCCAGCTGTTCCTGCCACAGGCCGCGGCGGTTCAGGAAGTGGGCCAGCGCCCACGGGATCTGCCACGCGTGCCGGTCGAACCCGGCTGCGGCGGCCTGCTTGGCCAGCGCGAGCAGTACCCGGTACTCGGCCTCGCACCATGCGAACGCCTGCTGGTAGCCGACCAGCGGCTGGGGCGCAGCGCCCGCGCCTGGCACCTGGACCGCGACCGGCTGCCGGGTCGGGTACAAGATCATGGCTGCCGCGAACGCGGTGTGCAGATAGTGGTCGAGCATCCGGCGCCGGGCCGCCTGGCGCTCATCGTCGCTGTCGTGGCGGTCGGCCAGCTCGGCGGCGTAGGCACGCAGCAGGTCGTGGAGGGTGTACCGGCCCGGTAGGTGTTGTGTGACCAGGTGGGCGTGGGTGAGTTCTGCCAGGGCCTGGTGGGTGTGGTGACGGGGGATGCCGGCGAGGCTGGCGGCGGCCGGGGTGTTGATGTCGGGGCCGGGGTGCAGGCCGAGCAGCCGGAACAGGCGTGCGGCCGAGGGGCTCAGGTTGCGGTAGGACCAGGAGAGCACGGGCCGGATGCCTGTTGTGGCGTCTCCGGCGTCCAGTGTGTCCAGCCGGTATGTGGTGTCGTGTAGCTGGGCTGTGAGCGTAGCGAGTGGCAGTTTGGGCTGGGCCAGCGCGAGGGCGGCGGTGATGCCCAGTGCCAGCGGCAGCCGTGCGCACAGCCGGGTCAGTTCGGCTGCGGCGGCGGGGTCTGCGGCAGTGCGTTCGGCGCCGAGGCGGCGGGTGAGGAAGTCGTGTGCCTCTTCGGGGGTGAACAGGCCCAGGGTGAGTGGCTGGGCGCCGTCGGCGATGAGGCTGGTGAGCTGGTGGCGGCTGGTGACTATGGCCAGGCAGCCGGATGAGGCGGGCAGCAGCGGGCGGACCTGCGCCGGGTCACGGGCGTTGTCCAGGACCAGCAGGGCCCGTTTGCCCGCCATCAGGCTGCGGTACAACGCGGCCTGCGCCTCTGCCGAGGCGGGGATCCGCCCTGCGGGAACATGGTACGCATCGAGGAAGCCGCGGATCGCCTCGGCCGGGTTCATGGGAGCTGCGGTCGGGTCAAACCCCCGCAGGTTCACATAGAGCTGGCCGTCGGGGAAGTGCCCGGCCACCTGGTGCGCCCAGTGCAGTGCCAGGGCGGTCTTGCCCGCCCCTGCCGTGCCGCCGACCGTGGCGACCACCACCGTCCCCGCGCCCGCGCCGACCTGGTCGAGCAGCTCGGTCAGGGCCTTGAGCTCCCGGCACCGGCCGGTGAAGTGCCGCAGCGCTGTCGGCAGCTGCCGCGGCACTCCCACCACAGGAGACCGGTCGCTGGCTGCATGGTCTGCGCCGTTGCCTGCTGGTGGCGTGGCCAGGGAAGGGTCTGCGGTCAGCACCTGCTGGTGCAGGGCCTGCAGCTCGGGGCCCGGGTCCAGGCCAAGCCCGGTGGCGAGCCGCTCCCGCGTGGCTGCGTACAGCGACAGCGCGTCCGCCTGCCGCCCGCACCGGTACAGCGCGACCATGAGCTGGCCGACGGGCTTCTCCCGCAGTGGGTGCTCTTGGGCGAACCTGCTGAGTCCGGCCACGGCCTCGTGATGGCGGCCGAGCGCGAGCTGGTGGTCGTAGTAGCTCTCCGCGGCCGCGCAGCGCCGCTCCTCCCAGCCGGTGGCCAGATCCCGGAAGACACTGCCGTCCATGCCCGCCAGCAGCGGGCCGCGCCACAGGCCGAGCGCGCCGCCCAGCAGCCGGGCCGCCTCACCGCACCGGCCCGCCGCTGCGGCTGCACCCGCCGCCGCGGTCTTCGCCTCGAACTCCGCCAGGTCGAGCACGGCACCGTCGAGGCTGACCAGGTAGCCGCTGCCGCGGGTCTGGATGACACCAGGCGCCCCGGCGTCGGCGAGCAGCCGCCGCAGCCGCGACACCGCGTTACGGACCTGCTTGGCCGCGGTCGCCGGCGGGTGCTCCTCCCACAGCGCATCCACCAGCCGCGCCAGCAGGACCACCCGGCCCACGTGGACTAACAGCAGCCCCAGCACCTTCTGGTCACCGGGGTGGCCCAGCACCAGCCGCGACCCCCCGGCCACCACCTCAAGCTCCCCCAGGACCCGAAACTCCACACACCACCTCACACCCCGCTCAGCAGGCCACACCCGGCTGACGCGACACCCCGCATGGTACCTGCGGCACCGGCATCGCCAGATGACGCAATGAGGCAGCAAGCGTGTCAAAGCCGTGCGCGGAGGCTGTGCAGGCCGACAGGCATGAGACTGCCCTGGCAGCCCCCCGGGGGCGTGCATGTGACGGACCGGGGACGGACCTGTGACAGCCATCTGCAGACTCGGAGCGAGCCCACCAGGGCTCATCACAGCAAATACGGGAGGATACATGTACCGTTGCCTCTGGCGGCTCGCCGCCGCCAACTTCGCCGCCACGGGCTTAACATTCGGGGTGATGACAGGTGCGGCTGGCGCCACGCCCATCGCCAGCGCAGTCCCCGACGGAAACGGCTCGCTGACGTCGGTGGTCTGCAGCCCTGCTCTGACCGGCGGCGCGTTCCCCTACACCGCATCCACCAAGTTCCCACCACCGATGTTCCCGACCGGCCAGTGCGGCAACACCTTCGCCTGGGGCTACACAGTGTCCGGCAACGCCACCGGCCAGGCAGAGTGGGACTCGCCCAACGCCGCAGGAATGACCTGCTCCGCACAGGCATGGATCCCTGACAGCGACTCCAACGACCCGAATGCCCAGTACTTCTTCTTCGACGGCAGCCACTACCTTGGCAACGACGCGTTCATCAATCAGGAAAAAGTCACCAACAACTGGGTGAATATCACCAACAACGGCTCGTTCCCCATCAGCAGCAGAATGCGGGTCACGCTCAACGACCACAACCCCTTCGGCCAGAGCGGCAAGTACGAGGCCGCCTACGCCGTAAAGTTCATCTGCACCTGATGTGCCCAGCCCGCGTGTGACGTCGGCCGCGCTCCTGGGTCTCCCGCTTGAGCTGGCAGACTTCCTCGCCCGTCACCAGGCCGGTGACGTCATCGACGGCGTGGTGACCAAGCAGGCGCCATTTGGTTCGTCCGTCGAGTCCGGGGGCTTCACCAGTCTCGCGCCACAGCAGTCCTGGCACGCGCGCGTGTCGGCGCAGATCCTCGCGATCGACTCCGCGAACCAGCGGTTCAGCCTGGCCGAGCCGGTCGGCTGCATGCTCAACCACGAAGTCAAGAATAAATACCTGGGAAAAGTTAGGGAAAGGAAGGGCGAGTGAGGAGTAAGGAAATAGACGAAATTGACCTGCCGGGTGGGCCGTCGGCCAGGCTTGCCGGCGCCATTGGCCGCCGCGGTTGCGGTCACCTCGTCTACCTCTTCATGGTCCGGAGGAGGCTCCATGTGAAACGTGAACGGCTGATCGCCACGGCTGTCGCCTGCAGCCTGGCCAGCCTCGTGGTGACAGCCACCGCCGGACCGGCCTACGCCGTCACTAACACCCCGTACACGGGTGCCTTTGTAACAGGCCCGAACTGCGAGGGAGGCAGCCACTTCTGGTGGAGCTCCTCCATCTTGCCCATCGTGACCGGAGGCGACTACACCGGTCACGAGGTGTACAACATGAAGGAGACGGACCTGTGCAACGACACAAGCGAGTACGTGTGGACCGACCCGGGCGGGGTGGACACGACGTGGGTCTGGGTAGAGGGAACCGGTGTCGGTGACCTGTCGGTCGCTGGCCTGGACTGCTACGTGTGGGTGTACATCCCCTCCGAGAACGCGGGCGCGCCCAGTGCGAGGTACGACATCTGGGCCACGAACGACTACGGCCTCTCGGAGGTGAATCCTCCGGCGGGCTGGCACTGGCTGTTCTGGCCGGGGCACAACATCGACCAGCAAACAACCACCGGCTGGGTCTTTCTTGGGCAGCATCCGGTCGGCAACTACACCAACATTGCCGTCACCCTGACAAACAGGGACACCGCTGGCTGGGAGATTGGAGCGGGTTCGGTCGCCTTCGACTGTGTCTCGTAGGACGCATGGCCACGCCGGTGACAGGCCCGCTAAGAGCAGCGGGCCTGTCACCGGGCAGGCGCAACTCACATTGCGAAAGAAGGGGATCAGGCCTCCGGACTGCATAAACCTTCCTTGTGTAGGTAAGGTGGGGTCGGGTTCTCCGCCCAGAGCGTTCGGCGAGTTCTTCCTGGGTCACCTGCGTTCCATCGATATGAGGACATCCCGGGTCCAGGAGCCGGGCACGCGACGCCTCGCCGAACGTGGCACCGCTACCCAGTGCCCGGGCACGTCGCCTTGCCCTGACGACAGAGCAGATCGAAGATCGCCAGACTGGCCTGTGCTGCGTGACCTTCCCGATCGGGTGCTCATTGGGTTGCAGGGCTCCCCATAAGGCAGATCTTGCGCGCGTTCCCGAGGCTGACGGTGAGGTTCCGTGACGGCTCTCGCCGTCTCAACGGACGTGAGTGCTTGCGGCTTCTCACCGATGTGACTCGGGTGCGGAGGGAGTGCTGGGGGAGGATGGGATTCAGTGGGATCCAGCCGGACTTCGTGGGACAAGATCCACAACCTAGACTGTGCTGACCAGGCAGGCTTGGAAGTTACGGACGCCACACGGACAGCGGCCGGGGCCGACGTGGCGGTGACGGGAGTTTCCGCAGCTCAGTGGGTATTCCGATGGGTCGCGATGGGCTCGCTGACCAAGAAATAACCACCTCAGCCCGCTCGCGTGACTGCCGTTCCGGGTATGACGAGATGGCCCCGTGACAAGCGCTGCCTGGGGCCTGCGGTGACGGCTATGCGGTTGTCGTCGGTTCGGGTCAGGCGGCGTTCTCCTGGAGGGTGATGACGACGTCGTAGCCGAGGGCCTCGAGCTGGCGCTGTGCGTTGCGGGCCTTGCGGCTGCGGTCGGTGTGCCTGGCGTGCCAGCCGGGTCCGATGTCGCGGTAGCGGGCGTCGCGGTCGTTGAGCAGGTGCCAGACGATGACGAGGATGGACCGGCCCACGGCGCACCCGGCCTTCTTGCGCCCGCCTCCGCCGGGACGGGAGGCAAGGCGGCGGAAGCGCTCGCCCAGGAACGTGTCGGTGTTCGCCGCGCCGTAGGCGGCCAGGACGGCGATCCGTTTGGCGTAGGTGTTGCCGTGTCCCTTCTTCCCGCGGCCCTTGCGGGGCCCGGACTGCCGCGCGGTCGGGGTGAGCCCGGCCCACGACACCAGGGCCTGCGGGGTGGGGAAGCGGCTCATGTCCAGGCCGGTCTCGGCGATCAGCGCGGCGGCGGCCTTCCTGCCCAGGCCGGGGACCTCATCCAGCCGGTCGGTGGCCGGGAGCGCGGCGGCATCATGGGCCCGCCCGGCTTGCGGCCCGGTAACGCCGTCGGAGTCCACGCCCCAGGACGCAGGGATCGCGGCCAGGTGCGCGGTGACCTGCTCTTCCAGATCCCTGAGCTCGGCTCCCAGGAGGTCGATGGCGCGCAGCAGGGACGCGGCGGCGTGCGCGTGCTGAGGGCCGAACCGCATGCCGGACAGCGCCTCAGCGAGCGCGGGGAGCTTGTCATTGCGAATCTTCCCCTGGCCCAGGGCGGCGAGGACCCGCGGGTCGCGTTCCCCGGCGATCATCGCCTCGATGACCGCGCGGGCGGTCTGGTGTCCAGCCAGCCTTGATACGACGGCTGACAGCTTGCACAGGGCGTCTTCCAGCAGCTTCTCCAGCCGCTGCCAGTACCTCGTGCGGTCCGCGGTCAGGTCCCAGATGTGGCGGGTGTATACCCGCAGCGCCCGGATCTCCGGCGGCGGGACAAACGAGGACCGCAGCATCCCCATCTCGGTCAGCCGCGCGATCCACCGCGCGTCCTCCTTGTCGGTCTTCGGCCGTCCCGGCAGGTTGCGGGCCTGGGTGGAGTTCACCAGCTGCACCGCCAGCCCGGCTTCCTCCAGCACCGCGAACCAGATGCGCCAGTCGGGTAGCGGCGGCGCGTTGCCGCGCCGCCGCCCCCTAAGAACCCGGCGTGCGCCGTTTCGACGCACCGGGCTCAAGCATGCCCACAGGCGTTCGGGCCAGGGCCGCAGGAGCGCTGGTCCCGCTGCTGGGGCCGTCTGGGTGGCGGCGTGCGCAGTGGGTGTGGGTGAGACGGTAGACGGCGGGCCCGCCTGGTTTCCCGGGTGCCGCGCCGAGGGTGACCGCCTGGTGGCGGGTCGCGGTGCGGACGGCTTTGATTCACTGTTCCCACTCGTCGGGGTGGCGTGGCTCCTGGTCGGCGTGGAGCAGCAGGCCGCCGCAAAGCGGGCAGCGTCCACGCTGGTGCTGGAGTAGCCGCAGCCTGGCCGGGTCCACCGGGGGTGTCCGGTGTCGCTGCCGGGCTGCCCAGTAGCTGGCCAGGGCCGGGGCGTCGGGTGAGGCCCAGCCCTTGACCAGGGTGTGCCGGGTGATCTTCACCCAGGCGAACTTGAGCAGGTAGGCGCCGCTGTCGCGGTCGCCGAACACCCACCGGTCGTGCCTGGCGGAGTTGAACGGGCCGAAGTACTTGCTGGTGACCCAGCGTTTCCCCTTGTGTGGGTGGGTCCAGTTCGCCCATTTGTAGGTGAGCTTCCACACATGCCAGTCCAGCTCGTTGAACACCCGGGCGGACACGCAGTGCTGGTAGTAGGCCGACCAGCCCCGGATGATGGGGTTGAGCCGGATGAGGACCATCTGCGCGTTGTGACCGCACAGGCCCTTCATCTCGGTGCTCAGCCGTGCCCGGATCCGTTTCACCGCCGCTTTGGACGGCTTGATCAGCAGCTTGCCGTGGTAGCGGCGGACGTTGGACCCCAGGAAGTCCACCCCGTCATCGAGGTGGACGATGCGGGTCTTGTCTTCATTGAAGGCAAGGCCCCTGGGCGTCAGCCACGCGGCCAGCCGCGCCTTGACCTGCCCGGCCTGTTCCCGCGAGTGGCACAGGGCCAGCACGTCGTCGGCGTATCTGACCAGCACCGGGGAGCCCGGTCTCGCCGTCCCGGCGTTGGCGCCGGTGGTGATGTAGCGGACACCGGCGGCCTGTTCCATCCCGTGCAGGGCCACGTTCATCAGCACGGGGCTGACCACCCCGCCTTGTGGGGAGCCCCGCTCGGTCGGGGCGAAGCGGCCATCATCGACCACGCCTGCTCTCAGCCAGGCTGCGACCAGTCCCCGGGCGGGGAACAGGCCGAACTGGCCGAGGAGATGATCGTGGTCGATGCGGTCGAACGCGGCGGCCAGGTCGGCATCTAGCGCCCACACACGCTTGCAGGTCTTCCCGCGTGCAGTCACGAAGACGGCCTGCATCGCGTCCTGGCAGGAGCGGTCCGGCCGGAACCCATACGACCGTGACTCGAACCGGGCCTCCCACTCGGGCTCCAGCGCGCTCACCGCCAGGGCCTGGAGCGCCCTATCGGCGATCACGGGAATCCCGAGCCCACGCCGCTTTCCTCCCGGCTTAGGGATGAACACCCGCTTGACCGGCAAGGGCCTCCACGCGACCGCGCCGCGCCGCAGCCAGGCAGCCATACTGGCCTTCTCCCAGCCTGCCAGCACGACCCTGCCGTCGACCCCGGCCGTCTTGCGGCCAGCATTGACCTCCGTCACGCGTCGCACGCTCACCAGCGCGTTAGCACGGGACCGGAGCATCAGCTTCTGCAGGCTGCGGACCTTCCTCAGGTCTCCTGCCTTACTCGCCGTGAAGATCCGCTGCCGCAACCGCCGTACGTCATCCTCAGCCTGGGGCCAGTCCACACTGTCCCAGTCCAAGACGTCGCCCTCAGGTCCGTTCACCATGACGGTGCCCAACTTGCCCATCGGTTCTGGCGTCTCCGTTCACCAGGTCCACACAGGCTCACCTGACCCACGTCAGCTCCCTTTCGGGCTGGGCATGCCGCCCGTATCCGGCCAGTTATCCGGAGACCACCAGCGGAGGTGCCAGCACGCGGTCCCCGGTTTCCTGCAGCCCTTTCGGCCACCGGCATTCGCTTCTTGGGTCATCCTTCGCCCGCTGGGGGACTCAGCCTCCCTCACGGCCGGCCCACCGGCAGCGACCTGCCTGCCGGACCCCAACGGGGTTGTCGTGTTGCACATGAGCAAGACGCGACCAGACAGGGCGCCCCCTTTACCCCAGGGACGGTGGTGCGCTCCCGGCCGGCGATTATCCTCCGGCCGGCACCCGCCGCTCTTCCGCGGCCAGTCCCTACGGCCCCGCTGGACCATCCCACCTGCGGGGGTCACCTTCACGAGACGTCAACAAGGGTTCACTTGCGTTCGCCCATCACCCCCGGGCAGCTGGCTGCCACCCCGGGGCCGGGAAGCTGCTGCTTCCCGCCGGTCTTCTCCTCGCCTGCGCCCCCTGGATGGGACAAGGGCCGCTTCGGCTTCTTCCCCAGGCTCCGCACCCCGCAGTCACCCGCGGCGCACGACAGGGCGGAGACGGGCCAACGCGCACTGGCCCGGGTACTGCGCCTCCGGCATCAGCCGGACCTCCAACAGCGCCTCCCACTTGAACTCATGCACCCTCACGCCGCACGTAGTCGGAGGTGGCCTCCATCGACACCATCTGCACCCCGGCCGTCTTCAGCTCCGCCGCGAGCTTCCCCGATCGCCCGCACCGTCGCCGGCACCGTCTGCAGGTGCGAGGTCCGGTGCTTCCTCCCCGCCGCCGGGGGCATCCGGACGCACACGACCGCGGACTCTTTCGCCACGTCGATCCCCGCGGCGACCTCATAGCGCAGCTGGTAGTCCTCGTCCTCCACCACCTGCGCGCTCATGCGCCTGTGCTTCTGCTTCCGCGCGGCCACCGCGTCCCCTTATCCTTTGACCTCGGGTAATACAAGGCGGGCTGCCCGGGGACCAGGTCAGCAGGCTCACGCAAGCCGAAGTCTGACCAGCGCGCTCACGGCAGCAGAAGGCGACCCTCGGGTCAGGTCCCAGCGCCAGGCTGTAAAACGGGCTCAGATCCCACAAACCTGCCGGCGTCACGGGCAGCCCGCCGCCATCCAACCCCACGCGCATTCCCGCATGGACCCCAAACGCCGCACCACAGGCGGGGTAAACCCCCGCCAGCAGCCCACCCGCACGCGCCGAAGATTTCACGCGAACGCGACCAGCCCCGATGAGCACGGCTGTAAAACCGTCGGCTACGCCTTCTCTGGTTCGAATCCAGAACCTGCCACCAGTTTCCCCAGGTCAAGCCCGGTCCAGGTGTTCCCGGTGGCTGGGTCTGTAGAGCGTCCGGGGGCGGTCCGGCAGCCCGTTTCGCTTGGGGTAGCTACCTACTGCCTGACCTGCATGTTCACAATTAACGATCATGGCTAGGGATGTTCCCGTCCGTTATGCGTCCGTGCGCGGGCGATTCACGGGTGACAGGTTCGCGGACAGGCACGGACGGATTCCGTCGCGGCGAAGCGGCCAGTCTCATGGCGTTCTCCCCACGCGCATTGCTGAGCAAGGCGACAGACCAGATCGTCCTCGTCTGCTTCCGGGGAGACGCGTGAAAGGCCGCTTGTTCCGGTCAACCATGCACGCACAGTCGAAGATTCATCGATTTGTCCTTCACGAGCCCGCAGCTGTTTCAGCCAGCCGAGGCGTATCCGCCACTGCACGCACCGAGCGACCTGCTCGGCGAGCGCCTCGCCCAGTTCACTGCCGAGGACCGGGCCGTCCTCATCCGTATCCCCAACGACCGCGCCCGCGTCGCCCTCACCGGCCACGCCCGCTAGCGCAGCGACAAACCCGCACCTCGCGCTCATCCCTCGCGGGTGGCGCGCTGCCACACTTGCTCGAACTCCTCCGCTGTGATGGCCGCCGCTGAGAACTCCGGATCCTCGTTGATCTCAGACACGCGCGCCGCCGACCTGCCCCACCTGCACTCATTCACCTGCGGCCTCGACCTCGACTCCACGCCGCCACCGCCGCGCCCACCCTCCCTCACCACAACGGGCGCACCGAAGGAGTCAACACCAAGACCAAAATGACCAAAGGCAGATGTACGGGCGCGCCGGATGCACCACCGCATCCTCCTCAGCTGAGGCTACGAAACGTCACCCACCGAAAGTGCGCCAGAGCCGTTAAATTGACAGACCCGCGCTGGCTTCCGGGTGTCGTTACAGGGCGTTGGTGGAAACTATCGATGATGGGTTCGGTGTGTGCTGTCTGCTTAGTTCTGCGTATCGTGTTACAAGTGCGAGGTTGATGGCGGACTCAACGTTTTCCAGCTGGG
>DASYYE010000059.1:0-6191 GCA_035946955.1 Streptosporangiaceae bacterium
GTCATCACCAACCGGCACAGCGGCGACGTCATCGACATCCCGCAGGGCAGCACCACCGAGGGTACTGACCTGGACCAGTGGCCCAGCAACGGCGGCGCCAACCAGCACTGGGACGTCACGAGGCTGGGCTGCGGCCTGTACTCGGTCACCTCGGCGGAAGACGGCGAGTCCGTGGACATCTCCGGCCAGTCAACGGCCGCGGGCGCCAAGGTCGATGAGTGGGACTACTGGGGCGGTGGCAACCAGCAGTTCCTGCTGGCCCGCAACTCGGCTGGCTACTTCACCATCACCAACATCAACAGCATGGACGTGCTGGCGGTGCCGGGTTCCTCGGTCACCGCCGGAACCCTCCTCGACCAGGCGGCACGCAACGGAGGCGCCAGCCAGCAGTGGTCCTTCACCCCGGCCTGACCGTCCTGGGTGTGACTATTGGGCCGGTGGCTCGTGCCGCATCGCCTCGGAGGATGCGGCCCTCATAGCGTCCTTGAGCCCGGGCATGACCACGACCAGGACAGCCGAAAGGCCCACAGCCACCGCGAACGCTACTATCGCCCATTCGCCGGAGAAATACTCGACGAGCAGGCCGCTTGTCAGTGGCGCGAGCCAGGCGATGCTCATGGCTGCCTGGTACACGGTGCTGCTGACGCGGCCGAGCATGTCTTTCGGGGTGGCTCGCTGCATCGCCGCGAAAAGCGCCGTGTTCGCGGTCGGGGCCAGCAGTACAGCGACTGCTACTGGCAGTGCAACGAGCGTCGACGGAAGCGCCAGCGCGGCAGCAGCGAACATCACGGTGCCCACCGCCGGTACCGCAATGGCCAGCTGCCGCAGCGACAGCCGGCCCTGCAGTCTCGGCGCTATGACGGCGCCGAGCACTCCGCCGAGCGCGATGCCGGCCTGGGCGAGTCCGATGGTGCCTGGCGCGGTCCCGTGCTGGCGGAGGGCGAGCGTGATCGTGAAGAGCACCCCGTTGAAGGCGAAGTTGATCAGCGGGGCGTCGAAGAGCACGAGGCGCAGCAGCGGATGGTGCCAGACCAGGTGCAGCCCGTCGATGACCTCACGCCACAGCGCCTTACGGCCGCTGGCGGGCTCGGCCCGGAACTTGCCGCGGATCCGGCTCACCGCTGTGGCCGAGACCAGGTAGGAGGCGGCGTCGCCGACGAACGGGACTGCCCTGCCCAGCCCGAACAGGAACCCGCCCAGCGCCGGGCCAACCAGCCCGGCCGCGTATGACCTGGCCTCCGTCGCCGCCCAGGCTTGCTCCAGTTGCCGGTCTGCGACGATGGCGGGCAATGCGGCGACGGCTGAGGGATCGAAGAGCGCGTTCGCCGCGCCATCGACGACCGCTACAGCCAGCACCACCGGCCAGGTCACCAGGTGCAACAGCACCAGGACTGCCAGCAGGGCCAGCACGGCAGCGCGGCTGCTGTCGCAGACGATCATCGTCCACCGGCGGTCAAACCGGTCCGATAGCGCACCTCCCGGCAAACCAAAGACCAGTTGGACGATCATGCGCGCTGTGCCAACGACGCCAGCGATCGCCGGTGAGTGAGTGAGCGCCAGGATCAGCAATGGGTAGGCGATAACGGCTGCCTCGGTCCCGGTGTCGGACACAACCTGGCCGACCCACAGCAACCGGAAACCCCGGTTGCGCCGCAGCGGCACAAGCGGCGCTGGCCCAGCCGCAGCCGCTGGCCCCGCTGGAGTGGTCATGCCCGGCAGCCCTTCGAACACGGTGGAGTCCAAGATCCTTGGGCCCCACTTTGAGGCATTGGCCACCGAGTGGGTGGCACGTTATGCGCGCGGCGAAGCCGGCCTCAACGCAGGTACCGTCGGCACGGCTACCGTCGCATGCCGGGAGCACAAAACCAGTCATGGGGTTGACATTCTTGCCCTTGCCCGCGGAGCGCGGCCCCGCGCAGCAGGTGCGGCTGTCTCGTTCCTAGGTGAGGCCAAGTCTCGTGACCGCAGGCCAGGCATGGCCGAATTGCGTCGGCTCACTCACATCCGAGACCTACTGACCATGTCCGGACACGATGCCACCGGCGCGGTCCTGGGTTTGTTCAGCACCACCGGGTTCACAGATGAACTCCTAGCCGAAGCATCCCGGCCCGGCAGTCTGGTGCTAACCGCCGGACTGGATCGCTTGTACGGCCATGCCTGCCGGATCCCGTAGCTCGCTTCCTACCGCTAACACGTTGACGTTAGTTGTGTTAGCGGTAGGAAACGGTCTTTGGCCGATAGTGGACATCGGCATGTGAACGAACGCGGGGTGCTGGCGGAGGCGGCCGTGCTAAGAATCGGGCTCAGTACGTAACTTGACATTCGGATGGTGGGCATGCGGGGACCGGAGAGGGCTGGGCTGCGTAATGTTGCCCGGCTGACGATGGCGGGGGCGCTGGTCACCGCGGGGGTGCTGATAGGCGCGCAATCGGCGTCCGCGAGCTGGCTGGACCAGACGACACCAGCGGTGCCGGGAGCGACGCTCTGGTCGTTCACTGCCGTGTCGTGTACTTCGCTGACCACCTGCATGGCCGTGGGCAGCGATGACAGCTCGGATGGGCTGCTGGCCGAGAGCCGCAACGGCAACAACTGGACCATCCTGAGCATCCCCGACCCTGGAAACGCAAACCTCAACAGCGTCTCCTGCACGTCCACCAGTGCCTGTACCGCGGTCGGCAACTACACCAGTGGCTCGAACACGGTTACGCTCGCCGAGGCGTGGAACGGCTCGACCTGGTCTGTCCAGAGCACCGCCAACCCGGCTGGCACCAAGAGCGCCATCCTCAACCGTGTGGTCTGCACTTCTGCCAGTGCCTGCATCGCGGTGGGTGACTCCACCACCGGCACCACCACCTCGACCCTGGCGGAGGCGTGGAACGGCAGCACCTGGACCATCCAGACCACGCCCAATGCCAGCGGTCAGGCCAACAGCCAGCTCAACGGCCTGGCCTGCACGTCGTCCACCAACTGCACCGCGGTGGGCACCGGCAGCACGGGCAGCAACTCGGACCCGCTAGCGGAGACCTGGAATGGCTCTCACTGGGCTACCCAGACCATCCCCGCGCCCACCGGCACCTTCAAACCGCTCAACGGCGTGTCCTGCACCTCCGCCAGCGCATGCACGGCAGTGGGCGACGGCTACGCGGAGAACTGGAACGGCAGCACCTGGACCTTGGAGACGATCGCCAAGTCAGTGGCCAACCTCACCAGCGTGTCGTGCGAGACGGCAACCGTGTGTACGGCTGTGGGCTACTACTACGACGACGGCGTCCAGTTCATGATCGCCGAGAGCTGGAACGGCACCGTCTGGAAGGTGGACAGCACTCCGCTCTCCGCGTCCTTCGATAGCGACGAGCTGACCGACATCTCCTGCCAGAACGCCACCACGTGCACTGCCGTGGGCGCCTACCACGACCCCGTGGACGGCAACCGTGCCCTGGTGGAGATCATGCAGCTGCGCTGGCACCCCGCACAGGCCGCCGTCCCTCCTGGCGCGATCGCGAGCAGCCTGGACACGCTGTCGTGTGCCGAGATCAACAACTGCATGGCGGTCGGGAACTACGAGGCCAGTGGCAGCACCTTCAGCTCGCTCGCCGAGACCTGGGACGGCCACACCTGGACCGTGCAGAACCCGCCTAACGCCACCAGCAGCAGCTTGTCCGGGGTATCTTGCCCGGCACCCAGTACCTGCACCGTCGTGGGGGACGTGTTGTCCGGTGGTGTGCCAGTGACTCTGGCGGAGCAGTGGAACGGGACGGGTTGGACGGTGCAGTCCACGCCCAACCCGGCTGGTGCCGCCAGCAGTTTCCTGACCAGCGTGTCGTGCCCGTCCGCGGCTTCTTGCACGGCCACGGGTTTCTACCGTGACGGCTCGGGCAGCCAGTTCACGCTCGCGGAGTCGTGGAACGGCAGCTCCTGGACGCTGCAGTCCACCCCGAACCCGGGCAGTGGGACGAGTGTCCAGTTCAACAGCGTGTCGTGCACGGCCACGACGTGTGATGCCGTGGGGTACTACCTGACTCCCTCGTACACGATGCTGGCCGAGCACTACAACGGCAGCACCTGGACGATCGAGTCCACGCCAGCCCCGGTCGGCAGCACCGCCGCGCTGCTCAACGGTGTCTCGTGTGTGTCCGCGACCAACTGCACCGCCGTGGGCAACTACGACGGCGCAGGGACTACCAATGCCCTGGCCGCGCGCTGGGATGGCACGAGCTGGAGCATCGAGCCCATCCCCAACAAGATCAACGCCGCGGCGACCTTCCTGTCGAGTGTGTCGTGTGCGGTAAACGGCGCCTGCATGGCGGTGGGGTCGGGCTACCACAGCGACCCGGCCAACCTGACACCGGTGGCGGAGCACTCGAACGGATCGGCCTGGAACCTGACAGTGGCTCCCGGGCTCCCAGCCAATGGGGTCAAGGGCAACTTCTCGAGCGTGTCATGTGTGTCTGGGCACGGCTGCATAGCGACCGGGTTCTACGACGACAACAAGGGCAACGAGTTCCCCCTGTACGCGCCCTTCAACTAGTCCACCCTTACGTCGCGTTGTTATTGAATCTGCTGGACGTCGGGTCTGTGATATCCGACACAGTGCGCCAGCCGAGGCGGCCGTGGTAGGAATCGCCTCGGTATGTAACTTGACATTCCTGGAGATGGTGGACATGCGGGGACCGGGGAGGGCAGGGCTGCGTAATGCTGCCCGGGTAATGGTGGCGGGGGCGCTGGCCACCGGGGGAGTGCTGATGGCCGCGCAGACGGCGTCCGCGAGCTGGCTCGACCAGGCCACGCCCGCGGTGCCAGGGGCGTCACTCTGGTCGTTCACTGCCGTGTCGTGTACTTCGCTGACCACCTGCATGGCCGTGGGCAGCTCCGACAGCAGCTCGGATGGGTTGCTGGCCGAGAGCCGCAACGGCAGCAACTGGACGATCCTGAGCGTCCCTGACCCTGGCGGCGCCAATCTCAGCAGTATCTCCTGCACGTCCACCAGTGCCTGTACCGCGGTCGGCAACTACACCAGCGGGTCCAACACGGTCACCCTCGCCGAGGCGTGGAACGGCTCGACCTGGTCTATGCAGAGCACCCCAAACCCGGCCGGCACCACGGGCGCCATCCTGAACCGCGTGGTCTGCACTTCCGCGAGCGCGTGCATCGCGGTGGGGGACTCCACCACCGGCACCACCACCTCGACCCTGGCCGAGTCCTGGAACGGCAGCACCTGGACCATCCAGAGCACGCCCAATGCCAGTGGGCAGGCCAACAGCCAGCTCAACGGCCTGGCCTGCACGTCGTCCACCCACTGCACCGCGGTGGGCACTGGCAGCACGGGGACCACCTCGGTCCCCCTGGCCGAGACATGGAACGGCGCCACCTGGGCCACCCAGACGATCCCCGTGCCCACCGGCTCAACCTTCAAGCCGCTCAATGGCGTGTCCTGCACCTCCGCCAGCGCATGCACGGCGGTGGGCGACGGCTACGCGGAGGGGTGGAACGGCAGCACCTGGACGGTGGAGAAGATCGCCAAGTCAGTGGCTGACCTCACCAGCGTGTCGTGCGTGGGGCCAAACCTGTGCACGGCCGTGGGTGGCTACTACAGCGACGGCGTCCAGTTCATGATCGCGGAAGGCTGGAACGGCACCGCGTGGAAGGTGGACAACACCCAGATCACCGCGTCCTACGACACCGACGTGCTGACTGACATCTCCTGCCAGAACACGACCACGTGCACTGCCGTGGGCGCCTACCACGACCCCGTGGACGGCGACCGTGCCCTGGTGGAGATCATGCAGCTGCGCTGGCACCCGGCACAGGCCGCTGTGCCCACGGGCGCGATCGCGACCGGCCTGGACTCGGTATCCTGCACCGCGCTGAACGCCTGCATGGCCGTCGGCAACTACGAAGCCAGTGGCAGCACGTTCGACTCGCTCGCCGAGAACTGGAACGGCAGCACCTGGACCGTGCTCAGCACGCCGAACGCAAGCAACAGCAACCTCAGCGGGGTGTCCTGCACGTCCGCTAACGCCTGCACCGCCGTGGGGGACGTGTTCTCCGGTGGTGTGCTGGTGACACTGGCGGAGCAGTGGAACGGGACGGGTTGGACGGTGCAGTCCACGCCCAACCCGGCTGGTGCCGCCAGCAGTTTCCTGACCAGCGTGTCGTGCCCGTCCGCGGCTTCTTGCACGGCCACGGGTTTC
>DASYYE010000060.1:0-11356 GCA_035946955.1 Streptosporangiaceae bacterium
CGCAGCAACTGCGGGTCACCGGTGTCACGGTCACACCGGTGGCCCTGCGCGACCCGCCACTGCTCAACTCCGCTGGCGTCCACCAGCCCTACGCACTGCGCTGCGTGCTCCAGGTGCGGACGGACGCCGGGATCACCGGCATAGGCGAGGCATACGGCGACGGCCCCACGCTGCAGCGGCTGCGCTCGGTGGCCAGCCTGCTCCCCGGGCTGGATGTGTTCGACCTCAACGGCCTGTGGCAGCGGGTCCAGGTGGCCCTGGGCCAGGCCGTACCCGGCACTCCGACCGAACTGGCCGGGGCGGCGAACGCGGCCAGGACGGTGGCGACCACGTTCGCCGCCTTCGAGGTGCCGCTGCTGGACGTGCAGGCCAAGGCGGTCGGCCGACCAGTGTCCGACCTGCTGGGCGGCGCGGTACGCGACGCCGTGCCCTATGCCGCCTACCTCTTCTACCGGTGGGGGCGGCACCCAGTGGACCCGGGTTACCCGGCCGACGACTGGGGTGAGGCGCTGTCTGTGGACGGGATCCTCACCCAGGCGAGGCGGATGGTCGACGAGTACGGGTTCCGCTCGCTCAAGCTCAAAGGGGGTGTCTTCCCGCCAGCGCAGGAGGTAGAGGCCGTCATGGCGCTGCGGGAGGCCTTCCCGGACCATCCGCTGCGCATTGACCCCAATGCCAACTGGGTGGTGCCGACGGCCATGATGGTGGCCGCCAAGCTCCATGAGGTGCTGGAGTACCTGGAGGACCCTGTCGGCGGCGTCTACGCGATGGCCGAGGTCGCGCGGTGTACGCCGGTGCCGCTGGCCACCAACATGTGCGTGACCACCTTCGCCGAGGTTCCCAAGGCTGTCGCGGCCGGGGCCGTCAGCATCATCCTCGCCGACCACCACTTCTGGGGCGGCATGCGCCAGACCCAGGTGCTGGCGGGGCTGTGCCGTACGTTCGGCCTGGCGCTGTCCATGCACTCGAACACCCACATGGGCATCAGCCTCGCCGCCATGACCCACCTCGCCGCCGCCACCCCCGAGGTCAGCTACGCCTGTGACACCCACATGCCGTGGCAGCGGGAGGACGTGGTGGAGCCCGGCGTGCTCGGGTTCTCAGACGGCGCTGTGCGGGTGCCGGAAGGGCCGGGGCTCGGGGTGAGCATCGACCAGGACGCGCTGGCCAGGCTGCATGAGCAGTACCAGGGCTGTGGCATCCGCAGGCGTGACGATGTCGCCGCGATGCGGGTGGCCGTCCCCGACTGGACGGGGAAGCGGCCCAGGTTCTGACCCGTGCGTCAGCGATGGGAGAGGCTCCATGAGCGTAGGCGTCAACCTGTACCCGTGGGACGTGGTGGGAGACCCCGAGGCGGCGCCGCTCGTCGCCTCGCTAGGGGCGGACCAGGTCACACTCGCCGCCGCCTACCACGCCACCCGCGCCCTCACCCCCCGTCACCCAGGCCACCGGGTGGTGCTGGCACCAGACGCGGCCGTCTACTACCCACCCGGCGGCCAGCGGTGGCGGGGACGGCGGCTGCGCCCTGCGCCCGCCGGCTGGATGCCCACGCCGGACAGCTTCACGGCCGCGGCCACGCAACTCCGCGCGTGCGGGCTGGCGGTCAATGCCTGGGCCGTTCTCCTGCACAACAGCCGGCTCGGAGCGGCCAACCCGGACCTGACAGTGGTCAACGCCTACGGCGACCACTACCCGTGGGCACTGTGCCCGGCCCAGGCCGAGGTGCGCGAATACGCGGCGTGCCTGTCCGCCGAGGTGGCGGCGCTGCCCCAGGTTGACGCCATCGAACTCGAGGCCTGCGGCTGGTACGGCTTCGACCACCTCAGCAGCCATGACAAGACCGGCGGTGTCCGGCTCAGCGGCCAGGCGCGTTACCTGTTCTCGCTCTGCTTCTGCCCTGCCTGCGCCCGTGCCTACGCCGCGGCAGGGATCGACGCAGGCCGGCTGCGTGACCTGGTCCAGGCAGCGCTCGACCCGGTCTTCGCGGGGACAGCGCCCACGGTGGAGGGTGCGGGCCAGCCGGTTGCGGGCCAGACAGACTGGGTCACATCAGCGCTGGGCACCGAGCTTGCCGCGCACGTACTTGCCACCCGCAGCGTGCTCGCCAGTGTGCTGCGCGCCGAGGTGATCGCGGCCGTCCGTGCCGCCAGCCCAGGCCTGCCGGTGCTGCTGCACGGGCACCCAGACCCCCGCCGGTGTGACGCGAGCCCGGGTGCTGACCCCGCGGCCGTGCTCGAGGTAGCGGACGGCCTGGTGGTGCCCTGCCGGGGTACGCCCGCTGACGCCGCCGAGACCGTAGGCCGCACTGCCGCGGCGGCCAAGCCAGGCCACCGGATCGCGGCCAGCCTGGTGGCCGTGTCGGCCATGGGCGGGCACCCCGACCTGGCCAGCCTGGCGACCAGGGTGCTGGCCGCCGGGGCGACCGAACTCCGCCTTTACCACGCTGGCCTGGCCAGCGCCACCGACCTCGCGGCCATGCGCTCCGTCACAGCGGCACTCAAGACGCTCCGATGACGCTGACGCACTCCTCGTCCCCGATGGCCATCGCCGATCCTGACGCGTCGAGCGAGCGCACTATCGACCGGCGGCGCAAAGTCATCGCGAGCGTGCCCGCGGCCAGGTCCCACACCCTGACCGTCTTGCCGCCACCGCTGGAGGCAAGCAGCGGCATGCCCTGCGCCCCGGCGACGAAGACCAGCACGCCCACCCAGCTCGTGTGCCCGGTCAACGGCCTGCCCACGGCAGCGCCGGTCCGCGCACTCCACAGCCGCCGGTCCCGTCAGGTAGCTCAGGCCGGTTGTCAGCTGGTCAGGTCAGTGGGCGCGCCGTGGGGGCGATGGGCGCGGGCAGCGACGACTCCCCCATCAGATAGGCATCCACAGCGGCCGCGGCTGAGCGGCCCTCCGCGATGGCCCACACGATGAGCGACTGGCCGCGTCCCATGTCACCCGCCACGAAGACACCCGGCACAGACGTGGCGTAGCAGCCGTCGCGCGCGACATTGCCGCGCGCGTCGATGTCCACGCCCAAAGCGTCCAGCAGCCCGGTCCTGTCCGCGCCCGTGAACCCCATCGCGAGCAGGACGAGGTCACACCGCAGCTGCCGCTCGGTGCCTGGGACCGGCTGGAACCGCCCGTCGCGCAGTTCCACGTCCACCAGGGACAACGCCCGGACCCGGCCATCGGCACCGGCCAGGAACTCCTGGGTGGACACCGAGTAGACCCGTTCGCCGCCCTCCTCGTGGGCGCTGGAGACCCGGTAGACCATCGGGTATGTGGGCCAGGGCTGCGTGGCCGCACGCCCGGCGGGCGGGCGCGGCATGATCTCGAGCTGGGTCACTGACGCGGCACCCTGGCGGTGGGCGGTGCCGAGGCAGTCCGCCCCGGTGTCCCCGCCACCGATGATCACCACGTTACGGCCACGGGCGCTGACCGCTGGCTCACCACCGCCCAGCGCCCGGTTGGCCAGGGGCAGGTAGTCCATGGCCTGGTGGACCCCGGGGAGGTCCGCCCCGGGGACAGGCAGCCCACGCGGGACCGTCGCGCCGCCCGCCAGCACCACGGCGTCATGGGACGCACGCAGGTCTGCCGCGGACACGTCCACCCCGGCGTTCACACCGCACCGGAACACGGTCCCCTCGGCCCGCATCTGGTCGAGTCTGCGGTCCAGGTGGCGCTTTTCCATCTTGAACTCGGGGATGCCGTAGCGCAGCAGCCCGCCAGGCGCGTCCGCCCGCTCGAAGACCGTGACCGTGTGCCCAGCCCGGGTGAGCTGCTGGGCGGCTGCCAGCCCGGCCGGCCCGGAGCCGACCACCGCCACCGTGCGCCCGGTCCGCACCACCGGCGGCAGCGGCCGGACCCAGCCCTGCCGCCACGCCTGGTCCGCGATCTCCACCTCGACCTGCTTGATGGTGACCGGGTCAGCGCTGATGCCGAGCACGCACGCGCTCTCGCAGGGCGCGGGGCACAGCCGCCCGGTGAACTCGGGGAAGTTGTTGGTGGCGTGGAGCCGCTGCGACGCCTCCTGCCAGTCCTGCCGCCACACCAGGTCATTCCACTCGGGGATCAGGTTGCCCAGCGGGCACCCGGAGTGGCAGAACGGGATGCCGCAGTCCATGCACCGCGAGGCCTGCCGTTCCAGCCGGTCCGTGCCGAACTCCGTGTACACCTCGCGCCAGTCCTGGATCCGCACGTCCACCGGGCGGCGCGCCGCGGTGCGGCGCGGCGTCGTCATGAAGCCCTTGGGGTCAGCCATGTCCGCCCCCTCATCCGTGCGCGGCGGCCATGACCGCCTCGTCCACGTCGGTGCCCTCCAGTTCGGCGCGCCTGGCCGCGGCCAGGACGCGTTTGTAGTCGTGCGGCATAACCTTGCGGAACCGGGCAGCGGCCATGCCCCACTCGGCCAGCAGCCCCGCGGCCACCGTGGAGCCGGTCTCCGCCCAGTGGCGGTGCACCAGCTGATACAGCAGTTCCGCGTCGCGGTCGTCGAGTGGTTCCAGGTCGGCCATTTCGGTGTTGACCCGTCGGGGGTCATGGTCGAGCAGGTAGGCCACGCCGCCGGACATGCCGGCCGCGAAGTTGCGCCCGGTCCGGCCGAGCACCACCACGGTGCCCCCCGTCATGTACTCGCACCCGTGGTCGCCGGTGCCCTCCACCACCGCGGTGGCGCCGGAGTTGCGCACGCAGAACCGCTCGCCCACGATGCCGCGCAGGAACACCTCACCGCTGGTCGCGCCGTAGGCGACCACGTTCCCGGCGATGATCTGCTCCTGTGCGGCGAACGGGGCCGCTGGGTCGGGTGCGACGACCACCCGCCCGCCGGACAGCCCCTTGGCCAGGTAGTCGTTCGCGTCCCCGGCCAGCCGCAGCGTGATGCCACGGGGCAGGAACGCGCCGAACGACTGCCCGGCGGAGCCGCTGAACTGGATCGAGATCGTGTCGTCCGGCAGGCCCGCCCCACCCCACCGTTTGGTGACCTCGTACCCGAGCATGGTGCCCACGGTCCGGTTGACATTGCGGACGGGCAGTTCCAGCCTGACCGGGCTGCCGTCGGCGATGGCCCCCTCGGCGAGTGCGATGAGCGTGTTGTCGAGTGCGCGGTCGAGACCATGGTCCTGGGTCTGGGTGCAGTGCAGTGACGCACCCGGGGGCAGTTCGGGCTGGTGCAGCACGGGCGTGAGGTCCAGTCCGGCTGCCTTCCAGTGCCCGGCGGCCTGGACGGTGTCGAGCAGGTCGGACCGGCCCACCGCCTCCGCGAGCGTCCGGAACCCGAGCGCGGCCAGGTACTCGCGGACCTCCTCGGCGATGAACTCGAAGAAGTTCACGACGAACTCCGGCCGGCCGGTGAAGCGCTTGCGGAGCTCCGGGTTTTGTGTGGCCACCCCCACCGGGCAGGTGTCGAGGTGGCAGACCCGCATCATCACGCACCCCGACACCACCAGGGGGGCGCTGGCGAAGCCGAACTCCTCTGCCCCGAGCAGGGCCGCGACCACGACGTCGCGGCCGGTCTTGAGCTGGCCGTCGGCCTGCACCACGATCCGGTCCCGCAGCCCGTTGCGGAGCAGGGTCTGCTGCGTCTCGGCGAGGCCGATCTCCCAGGGCGCGCCCGCGTGCTTGATCGAGGTGAGCGGTGCGGCGCCGGTGCCGCCGTCGTGGCCGGAGATGAGCACGACGTCGGCGTGCGCCTTGGACACCCCGGCCGCGACCGTCCCGACCCCGACCTCGGCGACCAGCTTGACGTGCACCCGGGCCCGGGGGTTGGCGTTCTTGAGGTCGTGGATGAGCTGGGCGAGGTCTTCGATCGAGTAGATGTCGTGGTGCGGTGGCGGCGAGATGAGGCCCACACCGGGGGTGGAGTAACGGGTCTTGGCGATCCACGGGTAGACCTTCTGGCCGGGGAGCTGGCCGCCCTCCCCCGGCTTGGCACCCTGGGCCATCTTGATCTGCAGGTCGTCGGCATTGACGAGGTACTCGCTCGTCACCCCGAACCGGCCGCTGGCCACCTGCTTGACCGCGGAGCGGCGCAGGTCGCCGTTGGCGTCAGGGACGAACCGGTCCGGGTCCTCCCCGCCCTCGCCGGTGTTGGACTTGCCACCGATCCGGTTCATCGCGATCGCCAGCGTCTGGTGCGCCTCGGCCGAGATGGACCCGTAGGACATGGCCCCGGTCGCGAACCGCCGGACTATGGCCGAGACCGGCTCCACCTCCTCCACCGGCACGGGCGGCCGCGCGCCGGGCACGTCCACGCCCTTGATGCGCAGCAGCGCCCGCAGCGTCATGAGCCGGGCGGAGCTGTCGTCAACCAGCCGCGTGTACTCCTTGAAGATCTCGTAACGGCGGGTGCGGGTCGCGTGCTGGAGCTTGAACACGGTCTCGGGGTTGAACAGGTGCGGTTCCCCGTCACGGCGCCACTGGTACTCGCCTCCGGTCTCCAGCCGCTGGTGGGCCAGGCCAGTGCCCTGGGCAGCGAAGGCCTGGCCATGGCGGCGGGCGACTTCGGTCGCCAGTACCCCGAAGCCCACACCGTCAAGGCGTGACGTGGTGCCTGCGAAGCACGTGTCGACCACCTCGGTGCCCAGCCCGATCGCCTCGAAGATCTGCGCCCCGGTGTAGGAGGCGACCGTGGACACGCCCATCTTCGACATGATCTTGAGCAGGCCCTTGTCCAGGGCCTTGATCACATTGGCGGCGGCCTTGTCCTCGGACACACCGCGCAGCACGCCCCGGCGCACCATGTCCTGGACGGACTCCAGGGCCAGGTACGGGTTGACCGCCGCCGCCCCGTAGCCGATGAGCAGCGCGATGTGGTGGGCCTCCCGGGCGTCGGCGCACTCCACCACCAGGCCGACCCGGGTCCGGGTCCGGTCCCTGATCAGGTGGTGGTGCACGGCCCCGGTGACCAGCAGCGAGGGGATCGGGGCCAGGCGCTCGGCCAGCCAGTGCGTGCTGCTGGCGGAGCCGCGGTCCGACAGCACGATGAGCCGCGCGCCATCGCTGATCGCCTCGGACACCTCGGCGCAGATCTCGGCGAGCCGTTCGGCCAGTGCCTCGCCGCCTCCGCCGGGCCGGTAGCGGGCGTCCACCACGTGGGTGGCGAACCCGGGCAGGTTCCCGTCGTCATTGATGTGGATGATCTTGGCGAGGTCGTTGTCGCTGATCACCGAGTGCGGCAGCACGATCTGCCGGCACGAGGCGGGACCGGGCGAAAGCAGGTTGCCTTCCGGGCCGGTGCTCGACCCCAGCGACGTCACGAGCTCTTCCCTGATCGCGTCCAGCGGTGGGTTGGTGACCTGGGCGAACAACTGGGTGAAGTAGTCGAAGACCAGCCGTGGGCGGTTGGACAGCACGGCCAGCGGCGTATCGGTGCCCATCGACCCCACGGGTTCAGCCCCGCTGGTGGCCATGGGGGCGAGCAGCACCCGGAGCTCTTCCTCGGTGTAGCCGGACAGCCGCTGCCGGGTGGTGAGCTCCTCGCCGCCGGGGAGCGGGCGGTTGCGGTCCGGCAGGTCGTCGAGGTGGAGCAGGCCAGCGTGCAGCCAGTCCTCGTAGGGGTGCTCGCCCGCGAGCGCGGCCTTCACATCGGCGTCCTCCAGCAGGCGGTGGCTGCCCGTGTCGGCGAGGAAGATCCGGCCCGGCTGCAGGCGGCCCTTTCGCACGACCCGCGACGGGTGGATGTCCGCGACCCCGACCTCGCTGGCGAGGATGACCAGGCCGTCGTCGGTGACCCAGTACCTGCCTGGACGCAGGCCATTGCGGTCCAGCACCGCGCCGACCACCGTGCCGTCGGTGAACGCGACACACGCGGGGCCGTCCCACGGCTCCATCAGGCAGGAGTGGAAGCGGTAGAACGCGCGCCGCTGCGCGTCCATCTCGGTGTGCTTTTCCCACGGCTCGGGGATCATCATGAGCAGGGCGTGCGGCACGGACCGGCCGGCCAGGTAGAGCAGTTCCAGGCACTCGTCGAAGCTGGCCGAGTCGCTGCCCTCCTCGGTCAGGACCGGCGAGAGGCGTGCCAGGCCGCGCCCGTCCACGGAACTCGGGAAGATGTCGCTGGCCAGCATGGTCTCCCGCGCCCGCATCCAGTTGCGGTTGCCCCGGATGGTGTTGATCTCGCCGTTGTGCGCGATGAACCGGTAAGGGTGGGCGCGCGGCCACGACGGCATCGTGTTGGTCGAGAACCTGGAGTGGACCAGGGCCAGGGCGGATACGAACGCCGGGTCGGCCAGGTCCGGGTAGAACGCCTCCAGCTGGAGCGCGGTGAGCATCCCCTTGTAGACGATGGTGGCCGACGACAGGCTGACCGGGTACGCGGCCGTTTCGTGCTCCACCCGCTTGCGCAGGCAGAACGCCCGCCGGTCCAGCACCAGCCCGCTCTCACCGCTCGCCGCACCGGTGCCGGCCACGAACAGCTGCGTGATCCGCGGCATGGTATCCCGGGCGCCCTGCCCGCACCGCGCCGCGTCGAACGGCACGTCCCGCCACCCCAGGACCGCCAGGCTCTCCTGCGCCGCGATGCGCCCGATGTCCGCCACGGCCTGCTCGGCCGCTGCCGGGTCGGTGGGCAGGAAGACCAGGCCTGCGGCATAGTGGCCGGCCGCTGGCAGGCCGAACCCGCAGACCGCACGGAAGAACCCGTCGGGCACCTGGGTGAGGATGCCCGCCCCGTCGCCCGTCTCGGGGTCGCTCCCCTTGGCCCCTCGGTGGTCCATGTGCCGCAGCACCGTCAGGGCCTGCGCCACCGTCTCATGGCTGCGCCGCCCCGAAAGGTCAGCCACAAAGCCAACCCCACACGCATCATGCTCAAACCGGCTGTCATACAGCCCTTCCTGAACGCGTGCGAGCGGGTGCGCCGCCGCGGGGGGCAGCCCCCCAGACCCGTACGGAGCCGCGGAGCGGCGAGCACGCTCGGGGGGCTCCGGGGGCCCGTCCCCCCGGGTCAGCATCACGGGCTCCGGCGAAGCTGCCGGAACGGCAACGAGCGTGCGGGGGCGCCTCGACATTTGTCTCCTGTCGTCTCATCCGTGGTGCGGTCTCGCATGGGTGGGACGACATTGGCCCGGCCGCCTGTGGTGCAGGTCAGAGGCACCACTGGTTCGTTGAGCTAACCAGTCACAGGTTACATGGTGAACCCGTCACCACGCATTAGTGCCCAGCCGCAGAGATCTTTAACGTCAGCCACGGAGTTCCTTGGCCCACAGGCTGGCTCAGCACCACTCACCTGGCCCAGGCTGGCCGTTCAGGTGGCTGAACACCAACTTGCCTGCCTTGGCTGATACCGGCCGGCGAGCCATCGCGGGAGTCGGTTCAATCGGCCTCATGATGCCTGCACGATGCGCAGCGGAACCCACACGACGCTCAGCATTCCCGCTGGCAGCGCCGCCCTGGCCGTGACCACCCCCTGACCGGGGTGACAGCTCAGGGCCTGGGGTGCGCTCGGGTCCGGGGTCGGTGCGCGCTGCCGTGGGCTTCCGCCGTGATGCGGCGCGTCAGTGGGCGCTGCCGCAGTCCCCGGTGGCCGTCCCGGCCTTCAGCACCTCGAAGCCGTAGTGCTCCAGGTCGGTTACGGCCGTTGCCGAGGTGCAGGCCCAGCCGGCCGGCCCGAACACCGGCGCCAGGCCGGCCGGTATGGTGCCCGGCGCGGACTTGACCGCGTCGAACAGCGGCCGCAGGTAGCCGTGGGCGAACTTCTTGTTGACGAGCGGGTTGACCGTGGCCGGCGTCAGCGGCCACGGAGCCGCCGGGGCGAGCCCGTTGACCTTGTTCAGCACCATCGTGCCGTTCTTGGCGCAGCCGAACAGGTTCCGTGCCCCCGAGGGCTGGCACACCACGCCGTGGGCGTTGGGGGTGCAGCCGCTGTTGAGGCACGGCGCGGAGTAGTAAGCCTGGGCGATATAGGGCCCGACGGAGTAGGGCACGATCGTGTCCGGGCCCGCGAGCTCGGGGTTCACGCCCTCGTTCTCCTGCAGGAGGCCGTTGCCGTCACGCACGCAGGTGCCGGGAGTGGCCACGCCGATGGCTGAGAGGAAGAACGTCCTCGTTCCCGAGGGCGGCACCGGCAGGAACGCCTTGATCGGGGCGTTCGCGCCACCGACCTGGCTCCAGTTGGTGTCCTGGCACTTGTAGACAGCCGCAAGCTGAGCAGTGGTCAGGCTGCCCGGCGCGTCAGTCGTCGACTGGGTCGCGTAGGTAACCGCCTCCCCGGCCAGGGCGACATAAGACAGGTCGGGGTGCGCCGGGGTCTTGGACACCCGGGCGTAGTCAACACACCGGCTGCCGCTGGTCAGCGGCGCGGTGGCCAGCGCCTTGATGCCAGCGGGCGAGCCGGCCGGGCGCTTGATGGCCGGGCAGGCGCTCTTGGTGACGATCGGGTCGCCGAACACGCCGGTCGCCGGGTTGGTGGTGTCCCAGCTGTATAGGTGCGGCGCGCTGGCGCTGACCGAGGCATTGTAGTCGTGGCTGAACTGGTCGAACAGGAACTGGTCGATGGCGGCGCCCACGCCGACGATGTCAGTGGGCCTGGGTGCCCTCCTTGACGGCGGGTCGGCCATAGCGGGCACGGCGGCCATCGCAGCGGTGATGGCGGCGGCGCAACAACACGCGAGCAGCTTGGTGATGATTCGCAACGTGATCCCCCGCCCTTCTGGGGTGCCCGGCGACCCACGGCCTCGCAGACCCTGTCTGCACGCAGATGCGTAATGGTACTCGGACAGATGACCACTTACAGGCTGTTTCCGGGCAAGTCACGCGGCACTACGGCTGGGTGAAGTGGGTGGGTCAGCTGACGGAGCCGCAGTCGCAGGCAGCGGTGCCTACCGGCAAGGGGAGGTCACCTCAGAGGTGGGTCGCCATCGCGGAGTTGCCACGGTTGTAGTGGGTGCTGAACAGGCTTGCCGTCCACGAAAGCGCGTGGTTGCCACAGCCCCGCTGCGCTGAAAGCACGGCTCCATGAGCCGCGGGGAGGCGCGGGTCAGGGGGCGATGGCAGCGGTGCCTGCCTGGTGGCGGACACCCGCGGCGAGGTCCTCCGTCAGCCGCCGGACCGCGTCCACCCCACTGTCCAGATCCGGGGCATTGAGCAGGCACTCCACGAACGCCGAACCCACGATCACGCCGTCCGCGAAGCTGGCGACCTGCGCGGCCTGCGCGCCGTCCCGCACCCCGAGGCCCACCGCCACCGGCAGGTCGGTGCAGGCCTTGACCCGGCCCACCAATCCCGCAGCCTCGTTGCTCACCTGCGCGCGTGCCCCGGTGACACCCATCAGTGAGGCGGCGTAGACAAAACCCCCGCACACCTTGACGACGCGCGCGATGCGTTCGTCGGTGGAACTGGGCGCGACCAGGAACACCCGGTCCAGGCCG
>DASYYE010000061.1:0-7457 GCA_035946955.1 Streptosporangiaceae bacterium
ACGCTCCTCGAGCACATTGAGCAGGGCCACCTGGATGCGCTCGGCCAGGTCGGGCAGTTCGTTCAGGCAGAAGACGCCACGGTTGGTGCGTGGCACCAGGCCGAAGTGGATCGTCTCCGGGTCGGACAGTGACCGGCCCTCCGCCACCTTGACCGGGTCGATGTCGCCGATGAGGTCGCCCACGCTCGTGTCGGGTGTGGCGAGTTTTTCGCCGTAGCGCTCGCTGCGGTGCCGCCAGGTGACTGGCAGGCGGTCGCCCTGCTCCGCGGCCAGGCGGCGGCAGCGGGCGCACACAGGCCGGTAGGGATGGTCGTTGATCTCGCATCCCGCCACCGCTGGCGACCACTCGTCGAGCAACTCGGGCAGGGTCCTGATCAACCGGGTCTTGCCCTGGCCCCGCTCACCGAGCAGGATCATGTCGTGCCCGGCCAGCAGAGCCCTTTCCAGGTGCGGGAGCACGGTGTTGTCGAACCCGATGATCCCCGGGAACCGTGCGTGCCCGCCGCGCATGCTGGCCAGCAGGTTGCGCCGGATCTCTTCCTTGACGGTCTCGTATGTGTGGCCGCTGGCGCGCAGCTCCGCCACGCAGCCGGCCAAGGGCGGGGGGGTGGCGCCTGGGTCATGGCCTGCCTGGTTTGCTGAGTGCACCATTCGACACTATCTACCCCAGCCGGGTTCGCACACGCACCCGGTCGGCCGCACCCCTCGTACTCGGCCCACGGGACGGCCCAAGCTATGAACGGGAGACCACACAATGCCATACCCGGGCCCCGCGCTCGCGATCGATATTGGCGGCACCAAATTCGCCGTGGGCCTGGTCGAACCCGGTGGGCGGCTGCTGAATTGGTCGAGGGCAGCCACACCGCGCGACCTTGACGCCGAACAGCTCTGGCGGACCCTAGACGCACTGGTCACCAAGGTGCTGGCCGATGCCGGCCTGAGTCAGGCAGCCGGGGAGCCCCCCGGCATCGTCGGCGTGGGCTGCGGGTGCGGCGGGCCCATGGAATGGCCCATCGGCCGCGTCTCACCACTGAACATCCCAGCCTGGCGGGGGTTCCCGCTGCGTGGGCGGCTCGCCGAGCGCTTCCCCGGCGTGCCGGTCCGGCTGCACAACGACGCCGTCTGCCTCGCTGTAGGCGAACACTGGCGGGGCGCCGCGCGGGGGTGCGACTCCATGCTCGGCATGGTCGTGTCCACCGGCGTCGGCGGCGGGCTGGTGCTGGACGGCCGGCTCGTCAACGGGCACACCGGCAACGCCGGGCACATCGGGCACATCGTGGTGGACCCCGAGGGCCCGCCCTGCGTGTGTGGCGGCCGCGGCTGTGTGGAGGCGATCGCCCGCGGCCCCGCGCTCGCCGCCTGGGCACAGACCCAGGGGTGGCGGCCGGGCCAGGCGCAGGCCACTGCGAAAGACCTCGCTGATGACGCCGCCCATGGCCACCCGGTCGGCCTCGCCGCCATGACCAGGGCGGGCCGGGCGCTCGGCATCGCGATCGCCTCCGCCACGCACCTGTGCGACCTGGAGGTCGTGGCAGTGGGCGGTGGCCTCTCACAGGCCGGGTCGATGCTGTTCGAGCCGCTGGAGGAGTCACTGCGCACCCACGCGGGCCTGCACTACGCACACGACGTGCGGGTGGTCCCCGCGGCGCTCGGGCAGAGTGCCGGACTGGTGGGCGCGGCTGCCCTGCTCTTCGCCGCCGACCGCTACTGGCCAGCCGACTAGGGCCCCTTCTTGTATTCCATGATCGCGGTTGTTTTCACTGCGCATAGCAGCACAAATCACCGCGATCATGGAAGTGCGGGGTGAAGGGGCGCGCAGCGGGCGGCGATGCGAGGATGCTGGCATGACTACGACGTCGCCAGGGGTCAGCGCCGCTGACGTCGCCGCCGCGCGGGAGGTGTTGCGGGGGATCGTCGCGGTCACGCCGATGCTGGCATCTCGCGTGCTGACCGAGCGGCTCGGCGGGCCGGTGTTCCTCAAGTGCGAGAACCTGCAGCGCACCGGGTCGTTCAAGCCGCGCGGCGCCTACCTGCGCATCGCCCGGCTCAGCGGCGAAGAGCGTGGGCGTGGCGTGGTCGCGGCGAGCGCCGGCAACCATGCCCAGGGCGTTGCGTTCGCCGCGGCCCTGCTAGGCGCCAAGGCCACCGTGTTCATGCCGTGCGGGGCGCCCCTGCCCAAGGTAGAGGCCACCCGGGGCTACGGAGCCGAGATCGTCCTGCATGGGGAGACCCTCGAAGACGCGATCACTGTGGCCCGTGCCCATGCCGCCGAGCATGGCTCGGTCTTCATCCACCCGTTCGACCACCCTGATGTGGTCGCGGGCCAGGGCACCATCGGCCTGGAGATCATGGAACAGTGCCCGCAGGTGCGCACCGTCGTGGTGCCGGTCGGCGGTGGCGGGCTCGCAGCGGGGATCGCGGTGGCGGTGGCTGGCGCTGACCCCGGCATCAGGGTGGTCGGGGCGCAGGCGGAGGCGGTCGCGGCCTTCCCGGCCTCGTTCGCCGTGGGCCACCCAGTGCTGATCCAGTCACGGCCCACGATGGCGGACGGGATCGCGGTCAGCCAGCCTGGCGAGATCTGCTATGCCATCCTGGGCAAGCACGTCGACCGCGTGGTCACGGTGGCAGAGGAGACCCTGTCGCAGGCGCTGCTGCTCTGCCTGGAACGCGCCAAGCAGCTCGTCGAGCCGGCCGGAGCGGCCGGGGTAGCCGCGGTCCTCGAACACCCGGGCACGATCGAGCCACCCGCGGTCGTGGTGCTCTCAGGCGGCAACATCGACCCGCTGCTCCTGGCGAAGGTGCTGCGCCACGGCCTGGCGGCAGCCGGGCGTTACCTGATGTTCCGCTGCCGGATCCCCGACAGCCCCGGTGCGCTCGCGGCACTGCTGCGTACCCTGGCCGACCTGGGCGCCAACGTGCTCGACGTGGCGCACGAGCGGGTGTCTCCCCGGCTGAGGGTCGACGAGGTGGAGGTCGCCCTCCAGGTGGAGACCCGGGGGCCAGGTCACTGCGAGGAGGTCATCGGCCGGCTGCGGCAGGCCGGTTACGCGCTCAACTTCGGCTGAGCGATTAGCGGGATTGCGGTTGTTTTTACTGCCATGTGCAGTAAAAGTCGCCGCGATCATGGAAGTCAGGGGTGTGAGTCGGCGAGTTCGAAAGCGACGGTGAGGACGGCCTCGCGCAGTTCGCCGGGGTCGCTGGCCCGGTCGGCAAAGAACATGCAGCCGAAGCTCACGCTGGCCAGCGCCACCGCGGCGCGGACCTGGTCGGTCAGTGACGCCTCCGGCTCGCTGAGCAGGTCGGTCAGGGCGTACATGCGCTCGCGGAACAGCTCATGGCGGTTCTTGGCGTGCGCCAGTGTGTTCACCGAGGCCTGGTTGTGCTGGAGCATCCGGAAGACCTCAGCCCCGTTGGCCACGATGGCGAAGTAACGGCGCAGCACTTCGGCGCGCGTGCCAGGCGACCTGGGCTGGACACGGCCCCAGGCGATCAGGTCGTCGACCTGGTCGAAGTAGTCCTCCGCCAGGCTGGCGACGATGTCTTCCTTGGAATTGAAGTGGTAGTACAGGGCAGCCTTGGTGAGCCCGAGCCGCTCGGCGATCTCCCGCAGCGATGTCTTGTCGTACCCCTGCTCGGCGAACAGTTCCAGGGCGACGGACTGGATCCGCTGCCTGGTACTGCCCTGCTGAGCCTTGCCCATATGTCCTGCTCCGAGTGCGCTCGCGGCTGTCCCTTGGCAGGAGACCTTACTTGACGACCGGTTAGGTAACGGTCTAGTCTGCCTGGAGATATACTAACCGGTCGTCAAGTAAGTCGGGGACAACCGCACTGGCGGTTCGCAGCGATGACCGCGCCCGCGGGCGTAACGGGGCCATGCGGACCTGCGGGGAAGGAAAACCATGGCACAGGCACAACCCACGGCTGCGCCGGACGGCGGTGCGGACGAGGCCAGCTCCGGCCTGCGGCGTGAGGTGCTGATCATCCTCCCCGGGCTGCTGCTCGCCATCGTCCTGGCCATGCTCGACCAACTCGTTGTCTCCACCGCCCTGCCGCGGATCGTCGGCGACCTCGGCGGGGTCACGCACCTGTCATGGGTGGTGACCGCCTACGTGCTGGCCTCCACCGTCACCACTCCGCTCTACGGCAAGCTCGGTGACCTGTTCGGCCGCAAGAGGCTGCTGATGACCGCGATCGTCATCTTCCTGGCGGGGTCCGCCCTGTCGGGCCTGGCGCATTCGATGGACCAGCTCATCGCGTTCCGGGCGCTGCAGGGCCTGGGCGCGGGCGGCCTGCTGACCGGCGCCATCGCAACCATCGGTGACATGGTCAGCCCACGCGAACGTGGCCAGTACATGGGCTTCATGATGGGCGCGATGACTCTCGCCATGATCGCCGGGCCGCTGGTCGGCGGCTACATCACCGACAACTTCTCCTGGCGCTGGATCTTCTACATCAACATGCCCGTGGGTGGCGCCGCCCTGCTCTACCTGATGGCAACCATGCACCTGCCGCGCCACCGGGTCGAGCACAAGGTCGACTACCTGGGCGCGGTGGTGCTGGCGGTGGCCGCCACCTCGGTCATCCTCGTGACCACCTGGGGGGGCACCCAGTACGCATGGGCCTCCGCCCAGGTCATCGGGCTCGGCGCGCTCGCGCTGGTGGCAACCGGCGTGTTCCTCTTCATCGAGTCGCGTGCGGCCGAACCCATCCTGCCGCTGCACGTGTTCCGCAACCGCAACTTCGCGCTGGCTTCGGCGATGAGCTTCCTCCTCGGTATAGCCATGTTCGGGGCCATGACCTTCCTGCCCCTCTACCAGCAGACGGTCCAGCACCTGTCGGCGACCGGCAGCGGCCTGATGCTGATCCCGATGATGCTGGGCTCGACCGTGACCTCCCTGGCCGCTGGCGCGCTGACCACACGCACCGGGCGCTACAAGGCGATGCCGATCGTCGGCAGCGCGGTGATGGGGCTCGGCATGTTCCTGCTCACCGGCCTCGGCGTCACCACGACCCGGCTGTCCATCGGCCTGGACTTCGTCGTGCTGGGGCTTGGCATGGGCCTGCTCATGCAGATCACCACGCTCATCGCACAGAACAGCGTGGGCCCGCGTGACATGGGCGTGGCCAGCAGCTCACGCACGTTCTTCCAGCAGATCGGCGGGTCGATCGGCGTGGCCGCGTTCGGTGCCATCTTCGCCCGGCGGCTGACCGAGGCGCTGCACACGCTCCTGCCCGGCGTGGCGATGCACGCTTCGAGTGGCCAGCTCAACCCCGTCACCGTGAACCAGTTGCCAGCGCCGGTCCGCCATGACGTGTTCGTGGCGATCGTCGACGCCATCACCCGCGTGTTCTGGTGGGCGCTGCCAGCTACGGCAGTGGTGTTCGGGCTGGCATGGCTCATCAAGGAAGTGCCGCTGCGCGGCCGGGCCCCGGCCACACCGCAGCCTGCCGCGCCTGAACTGGTCGGCCAGGAGGCGTCCTAGCCGACCGCGCCAGTGCGGCTACGCCGTCACAGCCCCCCGTAGGGCACGGCTTCGAGGATCTCCACAGTGGCCTGCCGCCCGTTGGGGAGCGCATAGGAGGCGGTCTCGCCGACGTGCTTGCCCGAGATGGCGTTGCCCAGTGGTGACCGGGGGGAGTAGACGTCGATGGGGCTCCCGCTCTCTTCGCGGGAGGCGAGCAGGAACGTCACTTCCTCATCGTCACCGGTGAACCTGATCGTGACGGTCATGCCTGGGCCGACTACACCGTCTGTCCGCGGCGGCTCCCCTACCCGGGCGTTCTCCAGGATGTACTGGAGCTGGGCGATGCGGCCCTCCCGCTTGCCCTGCTCCTCCTTGGCCGCGTGGTAGCCGCCGTTCTCTTTGAGGTCACCCTCGTCCCTGGCGGCTTCGATTTTCTGCGCGATCTCAACACGCCCCGGGCCCGAGAGGTAGTCAAGCTCGGCCTTGAGTCGGTCATACGCCTCCTGGGTGAGCCAGGTGACGTCTTCGCGTGTCTCGGTCACGGGTACTCCCTTGCCTGCATGTGCGGGCCAACAAGCCCGCTGGAGCCGGGGGACTCCTTGGGGGTTAGGGGGCCTGGGTGGCTCCCCGGGATAACTACCCAGGTTAACAAGCGTGACGGGGTGCTCAGTATCCGTCAATGACCACATGCGGCCGAGCACACCCGGGAATGGTGTCGCTAGCACTTGGTGTTGTCGTGCAGGATAGTTGCTTGACGCCGCCGCGCTGGTCTCCAGTGTTGGCCCGGGTACCTGGCCGGGGCGGCGTCTGGCATGTCTGACGTCGGTGTGCCGAGGGGATTCTGCCGTGTCAAGCACCGTTGCTGAGGCCGGGCTGAGGCTGATGGCCGTCCATGCCCACCCTGACGACGAGTCGAGCAAGGGCGCGGCCACGATGGCCCGTTACGTGCGGGGCGGCGCCGGTGTGCTCGTGTGCACGTTCACCGGGGGTGAGCGTGGCGACATCCTCAACAAGGCGATGGACTCGCCCGAGGTCCGTGCCAACCTCCCGCAGGTCCGCCGGGAGGAGATGGCACGCGCCCGCGAGATCCTGGGCGTGCAGCAGCAGTTCCTCGGGTTCATCGACTCGGGCCTGCCCGAGGGCGACCCGCTCCCGCCACTGCCTGAGGGGTGCTTCGCGGTGTGCAAGCTCGAGGACGCCGCCGCGCCCCTGGTGCGCGCCATGCGGGAGTTCCGCCCGCATGTGGTGCTGACCTATGACGAGAGCGGCGGGTACCCGCACCCCGACCACGTCAAATGCCACGAAGTGACCATCGAGGCGTTCGAGGCAGCCGGCGACCCAGACCGTTACCCGGAGACGGGAGAGCCCTGGCAGCCGCTGAAGCTGTACTACTTCGCCACCTTCCGCCGGGAGCGTGTCCTCGCCATCCACGAGGAGATGCTGCGGCGGGGACTGGAGTCTCCCTACGGGGAGTGGATCGCCAACTGGGACGAGGGCGATGGGCGCTCCGTGCCCGAGGTGACCACCCGCGTCCAGTGTGCGGAGTACTTCGGGCTCCGGGACCAGGCGCTGCTGGCCCACGCCACCCAGATCGACCCCAACGGGTGGTGGTTCGCCTGCCCCCTGGAGGTCCAGCAGGCCGTCTGGCCGACCGAGGATTACCAACTCGCACGGTCACTGGTGGATACTGAACTTCCCGAGGACGACTTGTTTGCTGGCGTCCGGGAGAAGGTGGGCTCGTGAGGCTGCTGGCTGATTCTGTGGCCAACCAGGCGGTCCCTGGGATCCTTGGGTTCCTCGTGGTGGCAGGGATGGGCCTGGCGCTGTACTTCCTGCTCCGCTCGATGAACAAGCAGCTCCGCAAGGTGTCCGGTGACCCGAAGTGGCGTGACGAGGTGACCAAGGCCACCACGGTCCAGCCCGGCGGGGACGAGGACGCCCGCCCGGGCGGCACCCCCGAGCCTTAGCCCCTGGACAACGTCTGCGGCCAGG
>DASYYE010000062.1:0-30160 GCA_035946955.1 Streptosporangiaceae bacterium
CGGCCGCGGCGGCGATCATGGAGGGGCGGGGCAACCAGTACCCGCCCGGGAAGGGCATCCTGGAGCTGCGCCAGGCGATCGCCGCGCACCAGAAGCGCTGGTACGGCTTTGACCTGGACCCGGACAGCCAGGTCCTGGTCACGGCCGGGGCGACCGAGGCGATCGCGGCGGCTCTGATCGCGCTCATGGAGCCGGGCGACGAGGCCATCGCGTTCGAGCCCTACTACGACTCCTACGCGGCCTCGGTGGCGATGGCGGGCGGCACGCGGGTGCCGGTCACGCTGCGGCCCCCGGACTTCCGGCCCGACCTGGACGCGCTGCGCGCCGCGATCACCCCCCGCACCAGGCTGATCCTGCTGAACTCTCCGCACAACCCGACCGGCGTGGTGTTCACCCCTGCGGAGCTGGCCGGCATCGCCGAGATCGCCTGCGAGCGTGACCTGCTCGTGGTCTCCGACGAGGTGTACGAGCACATGGTGTTCGAGGGCACACACGTGCCCATCGCGTCACTGCCCGGCATGGCCGGACGGACTGTCACGATCAGCTCGGCGGCCAAGACCTTCTCGTTCACCGGCTGGAAGGTCGGCTGGGTGACCGGCACCGCGGAGGTCGTGGCCGCGGTCCGCGCCGCCAAGCAGTTCCTCACCTACGTCGGCAGCGGCCCGTTCCAGTACGCGATCGCGCAGGCGCTCGCCCTGCCGGACACCTACTACGCCTCGCTGGCCAGCGATCTGCGGGCCAAGCGCGACTTCCTGTGCGACGGCCTCGCCGCAGCAGGCTTCGAGGTGTACCGCCCCTCCGGGACGTACTTCATCACCACCGACGTGCGCTCGCTCGGCCACGGCGACGCGCTCGCGTTCTGCCGTGACCTGCCGCACCGGGTGGGTGTGGCCGCGATCCCGGTCTCGGTGTTCTACGACGACGCTGACGCTGGCCGGTGGCAGGTCCGGTTCGCGTTCTGCAAGCGGCAGGAGGTCCTGGCGGAGGCGCTGGCCCGCCTCACCGGTGGTCCAGGTGACCAAGCCTGAACCCCGCTCTCCCTAGGCCGCGTCGCCTGCCGGAGGCCGTGTTCAGTCAATCCGGAGGGCCCTCTTGGGACACGAGTCAACCGCCCGCCGGACCAGGCCAGCCAGCGCCTCAGGCACCTCTTGCACCAGAATGTGCAACTGGTCCTCGTCATCGACCTCGAAGACATCAGGGACCAGCCCCGCGCAGACCGCGTTGGCCTCACAGACCCGGCTGTCAACTATCACCCGCATCGCACCCTCCAGGACGCAACCGTGACCGACCTTAGCGCCGCCCCCATGCCCGAAGCGCTGCGGCAGGCGGCGGAGGCCGCCACCGGCTTCATGCCCGCGGCAGAGGGCCTCGCACTGTACTCCGCAGCGGCGGCCTACGCGCCGCTTGGCCCGGTCCTGGAGATCGGCACCTATTGCGGCAAGTCCACGGTCTACCTCGCGGCAGCGGCACGCACCGCCGGGCAGGTGGTGGTCACCGTGGACCATCACCACGGGTCGGAGGAGAACCAGCCGGGCTGGGAGTACCACGACCCCACCCTGGTGGACCCACGGACCGGCCGGCTCGACACCCTGCCGCACATGCGGGCCACCCTCAGCGCCGCCGGGCTGGACGAAGCGGTGATCGCCGTGGTGGGGCGTTCGGCGGATGTCGCGAAACTGTGGGGCCAGCTACTGGGCCTGCTGTTCATCGACGGCGGCCACACTGACATCGCCGCCAGCACTGACTACGACTGCTGGGCACCCTGGGTGATGCCTGGCGGAGCGCTGGCGATCCACGACGTGTTCCCCGACCCCGCCGACGGTGGCCAGGCCCCCTACCGGGTCTACCAGAGAGCCGTGGCGTCTGGTGCGTTCACCGAGGTCGCCGTGGCAGGCTCCCTGCGCGTCCTGGAACGCACCGGTGACGGGATCGGCTGAACCCCGTCAGGAGCGCACGTCCACGTCCTGGCAGCCGCAGGCGTCAGGGTCTGGTGCCGGCTGGGGCTGGGGTGCGGCACCGACGTCGCGGAACAGCGCGGCGGCACCGGTGGCCTGTGACAGGGCGTCAGCAGCGAGGATCACCGCCGCTGCGGTCCAGGTGCTCCGCTCGGCGGGGAAGTGGGCCTTGTTCACGTACTGCCAGCCGGTCCAGTAGGCACCGTCGGTGTCGCGCAGGTGCTGGACCTTGGTGAACAGCTCAACGGCGCGGGAGCGCTCGCCCACCGCGTCCAAAGCCATGACCAGCTCGCAGGTCTCCGCGCCGGTGACCCACGGTTCGGGAAGGATGCAGCGCACCCCCAGGCCGTCCACCACGAACTCCGGCCATCCATCCGCCAGCCGGTCCAGTGCCCGTGGCCCGCGCAGCGGGCCGGCCAGCACCGGGTAGTACCAGTCCATCGAGAACTGGCTCTTGTCGGCGAATGCCTCGGGGTGGCAGGCCACCACGTGCCCAAGCTGGTCGGCGGCGAGCTCCCAGTCCGGCTGTGGCTCGCCCACCAGGTCAGCCAGCCACCCGCCGCAGCGCAGGCTCTGGTAGATGCTCGAGCAGCCCGTCAGCAGCGCGTACCCGCCCGCCTGCCCGCCGGCGTGCCGTTCCCACAAGACCTCACCCCGGGGTGCCTGCAGGTCCAGCACGAACCCCAGGGCCTGGACCACTGCCGGCCACATCGCCCGCACGAATGCCATGTCGCCGGTCAGCAGGTACTCGTGCCACACGCCCACCGCGACGTAGGCGGCCTGGTTGCTGTCGGTGCTGGCGTCACTGACCTCGCCGCCGGGCTCGGTCCGCTTGGGCCAGGAGCCGTCGGTCCGCTGGCTGCGCCGCAGCCACTCGTACGCCCGCCGGGCCGGGCCGGACAGCCCGACGACCGACAGCGCCATGGCGCACTCGGTGTGGTTCCACGCATCGGTGTGCCCGTCCGGCCAGCCGATGGCGCCGTCGGGCTGCTGCCGGGCGGCGATACTCCGGCCGGTCGCCAGCACGTCGCTGGTGGTGAGCACCCCCGGGACCGATGGGAGGGCGCTGCGTGTGGCTGGTGTGGTGGGTGCGTACGGGAGGGCCTCAGGCATGGGCGGGGGCCAGGACGCAGTGGTCCGCAGCGGCGGCCTGCTGAGGGCTGCCGGGCTTGCGGGCGTATACGACGAGGCTCTTGCCGATGACCGGGTTCAGCGCCTGCTCCGCGAGCCGGGTCAGGGCCGGGCGGCTGGTGATGTCCCAGACCAGCAGCCGGTGGTAGGCCTGCGCCAGCGGATGGCCGTCGTTGTGCACCCCGACCGCGCACTTCAGCCACCAATACGGCGAGTGCAGACCATGGGCATGGTGGTGGCCGCTGACGTTCAGGCCGGCCTGGCGCAGCTTGGCCTCCAGTTCGGGCCGGGTGTAGATACGCACGTGCCCGCCGGGGACGTTGTGGTAGTCGTCCGAGAGCTGCCAGCAGATCCGCTCCGGCAGCCACGCGGGCACGGTCACCGCCAGCAGGCCGCCCGGTGCCAGCACCCGGGCGATCTCGCCCAGTGCCCGCTGGTCGCCCGGCACGTGCTCGAGCACCTCGGCGGCGATGACCCGGTCGAAGGCGTTGTCGGCGAATGGCATCGCGGTGGCGTCGCCGCCCACGGCGTGCGCCCCTGCGGACTCAGCGACCTGGCCTTCGGCGTCCATGGCCGCCACCATCGTGGCGACCGTGCGCAGTTCGGTGGGGTCGGTGTCGAGTGCGGTGACGTGTGCGCCGCGGCGCAGTGCCTCGAACGCATGCCGCCCGCCCCCGCACCCGAGGTCGAGCACCCGGTTGCCGGGCCCGACCGGGAAGCGGCGGAAGTCAACGGTGAGCAGGGGGGCGCACCTCCTGTCGGCCGTGGGCACTGATCACCCGTTCGTATTCGGCCACGGTGGCCTGGGCCACGGCGGACCAGGTGTAACGTTCCTGGACCCGCTGCCACGCCGCCTGGGACAGGCTGGCCCGGCGCTGCGGCGAGTCGAACAGGTCACGCAGGGCGGCGGCGAGCTCTTCGGCGTCCCCCGGCTCCACCAGCACAGCCGCATCGCCCGTCACCTCGGGCAGGGCGCCGGTGCGGCTGGCCACCAGGGGAGTGGCCGACGCCATGTGTTCCACCGCCGGCAGCGAGAAGCCCTCGTAGAGGGAAGGGACGACCGCCACTTCCGCGCTGGCCGTCAGTTCCGCGAGTTCCTGGTCGCTGATGCCACTGACAAAACGCACCCGGTCGCCCAGGGAGAGCTCGCCTACGAGCCGTTCGGTGGGCCCGCCAGCGGCTGGCTTGGCAACCATGACCAGGTGGGCGTCCCGTTCGGTGGCGAGCTTGGCGAGTGCTCCCAGGAGCGTGGACACGCCCTTGATCGGTGAGTCCGCACTGGCGATGGCGACGATCCGGCCGGGCACCCGGGGAGTGGGCCGCGGGTGGAAGAGGCGGGTGTCGACCCCGAGCGGGATGACGTGGACATTGTCAGGCGCCACACCGAAGTCCCGGCAGATGTCGGCGCGAGAGGACTGCGAGGCGGTCAGCACCGTCCCGCAGCGGCGGGCGACCCGTGCCTGCATCCGCACGAACGAGTACCACCGCCACTTGGCGTACCGCGCCGTGCCGGTGGCATTGGCGAGCTCGATCCGGCGGTCCACGCTGATCGGGTGGTGGATGCTCGTCACCAGGGGGAGTCCCGCCTGGGGCAGTGCCAGCAGGCCGTAGGCGAGCACCTGGTTGTCGTGGACCAGGTCGAAGTCGCCGCGGCGGGCCAGCAGTGCCCGGCGGGCCCGCCAGCTGAAGGTCAGTGGCTCGGGGAACGCCCCGGTGCGCATCGCCGCGTACTCGTAGACGTCGATCCAGTCGCGGTACTCCGACAACCTGGGGTTGCGGAACGGGTCGGGCTCCCGGTACAGGTCCAGGCTGGGGATCTCGCGCAGCACCGGGCCTGGTTCCAGCTCGGGATAGGGCTGGCCGGAGAAGACCTCGACATGATGGCCGAGACCGGCCAGTTCACGGGACAGGTGCCGCAGGTAGATGCCCTGGCCGCCGACGTGCGGCTTGCTGCGGTACGAAACGAGTGCGATGCGGAGGGGGGTGTCCACGTGGGTTCGCACCTCTCGTCCGCGGCGGCATGAGTGGGGGAGACGGCGCCACCGCCCGCGGGGGCCACGCGCGGCGGCCGGGGCGGGCCGGGCCCGCCGTCAGGTCTCCAGGGAGCGAACAGTACCACCCGGTAGCCGCGCGGCGGGGCCGGGTGCCGGAGCCGGACGGCGCCGGCGTTCCGCACCCGCTCGCGTCGTACTCTGACCAGATGGCCAAGCGCGCATTGATTACCGGGATCACCGGGCAGGACGGGTCTTACCTCGCGGAGCACCTGCTCCAGGAGGGCTACGAGGTGTGGGGGCTGGTGCGTGGCCAGTCCAACCCGCGTGTCAGGCGGGTCCGCCAGTTGCTGGGTGACGTGCGCCTGGTGCGCGGTGACCTGCTCGACCAGGGCAGCCTGATCTCGGCTATCGAGCGCGTCCAGCCGGACGAGGTGTACAACCTGGCCGCGATCTCTTACGTGCCGATGTCGTGGCAGCAGGCGGAGCTGACCGGCGAGGTCACCGGGGTCGGGGTGCTGCGGGCACTGGAAGCCATCCGGGTGTGCAGCGGCATCAGCACCTCCCGCACGCCTGGGGGTTCCCAGATCCGCTTCTACCAGGCGTCCTCGTCCGAGATGTTCGGGATGGTCACGGAGTCGCCGCAGAACGAGACCACGCCGTTCCACCCGCGCAGCCCCTATGGCGTGGCCAAGGCCTATGGCCACTTCCTCACCCAGAACTACCGGGAGTCCTACGGGATGTTCGCTGTCTCGGGGATCCTGTTCAACCACGAGTCGCCGCGCCGGGGCAGCGAGTTCGTCACCCGCAAGGTCTCGCTCGGGGTGGCGAGGATCAAACTCGGGCTGCAGCGGGAGCTGCGGCTGGGCACACTCACGGCGCGGCGGGACTGGGGTTTCGCAGCCGACTATGTGCGGGCCATGCACCTCATGCTCACCCGGGACCGGCCGGAGGACTTCGTGGTGGGCACCGGCGTGACCCACAGCGTGGGCGAGCTCGTGGCGCGGGCCTTCGGGGTGGCCGGGCTGGACTGGCACGACTACGTCGTGTGCGACGCGGGGTATGTGCGCCCCGCCGAGGTGGACCACTTGTGCGCGGACCCGTCCAAGGCCACGAAGGAACTCGGGTGGGAACCAACCGTCGGCTTCGACGACCTGGTCGCCATGATGGTCGAGTCCGACCTGGCGCTGCTGTCCGGGCCCGGGGCGGACGAGGACGACTCCTACGGCCCGGAAGCCTGGTGAGGCGCTAGGGGCCCGTCCTCCTAGACGGCGGCGCCGACCAGGCGGCCGATCAGGTAGGTGACCGCGGCGGCAGCCGTCCCCAGCAGGAGCTGGCGCACCGCCCCGCGCAGGAACGGCCGGTCGGTCAGCCGCGCGACCGCGCCGCCGCCGCCGAACGCGGCGACCGCGGCCAGCCCCAGCGCCGCTGGCAGAGAGGCGTAGCCAGCCAGGAACGGCAACAGCGGGACCAGGGCACCCACCGCGAAGGTCAGCAGCGAGGCGGTCGCCGCGGTCAGCGGCGACGGGAGGTCCCGGTGGTCGACCCCGAGTTCCTCCCGGACATGCAGGGCCAATGCCTCATCCGGGCGCGCGGAGATCTGCTGGGCAACGGCCTCGGCCAGCCCGGCCTCGACACCCCGGGCACGAAGAGTGCCCGCGAGCTCCTGCCGCTCGGCCTCGGCATGGTGTTCCAGCTCGAAGCGCTCCTTGCGGACCTCGGCCCCGACCAGCTCGTTCTGTGAGGACACCGACACGTACTCGCCGGTGGCCATGGAAAAGGCCCCGGCGAACAGCCCGGCCAGGCCGGTGAGGACGATGTGCGCGCTCCCGCCGCCCGCGTCCACGCCCGCGATCAGGGACACGTTGGTGACCAGCCCGTCCATGGCCCCGAACACGGCCGGGCGCAGCCACCCGCCCGACACGTCGCGGTGCTGGTGGCCGTGGACTTCGCCGTCAGCGTTGCTATCAGTAGTCATCGCAATGCTTTCCGGGTGCCCCATGGCCTCTGACCATGCCGTTCGTGCATGGCTTCGCGGCCGTCCGTCAGTCACTGATGGTTTCGACCCCAGCAGCGCCGGTATCATACCTGCCGTTTGGGTAGGCACCGGAGCGTGACCCGCGCCATCCTGGCCTACGCGCCAGGGCAGGTCCATGCGGCGGCACCAGCCCGCGCCACACCCCCGGAGGGCGCGCCGTGATCACTTTCGATGGCGTGACCAAGCGTTACCCGGGCGGGACCATTGCGGTGGACTCACTCGACCTCATCGTCCCCACCGGCACGACCATGGTCCTGGTTGGCCCGAGTGGGTGCGGCAAGACCACCACCCTGCGCATGGTCAACCGGATGGTGGAGCCCACCGAGGGCCGGGTGCTGCTGGACGGCAAGGACGTGCGCGACGGCAAGGCCTCGGCCCTGCGCCGTGGCATCGGGTATGTGATCCAGCAGGCGGGCCTGTTCCCCCACCGGACGATCGAGGACAACATCGCGACGGTGCCGCTGCTGATGGCCGGCTGGGGCAGGGGCAAGGCCCGGGCACGTGCCAGGGCCCGCGCACGCGAACTCATGGAACTGACCGGCCTGGACGCCAGCCTCGCACGCCGCTACCCGCACCAGCTCTCCGGCGGCCAGCAGCAGCGCGTCGGCGTGGCGCGGGCACTCGCCGCCGACCCGCCAGTGCTGCTGATGGACGAGCCGTTCAGCGCGGTCGACCCGATTGTCCGAGCTTCCCTGCAGGATGAGCTCATCAGACTGCAGGCAACACTGCACAAGACGGTGGTGCTGGTCACGCACGATATCGAGGAGGCGATCAAGGTGGGTGACCTGGTCGCCCTCTTCCGTCCCCACGGGGTGATCGCCCAGGTGGACACACCGGAGCACCTCCTGTCCGCGCCCGTGGACAGCTACGTGGAGAACTTCCTTGGCTTCGACCGCGGGATCCGGCGCCTGTCGTTCCTGGCTGCCTCCGGCCTGGCCCTGGACGACCGCCCCATCGTCGGTGACGACAGCCCAGCCGCGGCAGCACTCGGTGTGGCTGCGCAGGCCGAGGACGAATGGCTGCTGGTCGTGGACGGCGAGCGCAGGCCACGGGGCTGGGTGACGGTCAATGCCCTGACCGCCCTGCTACCGGGGTCACACGCCGGGGACGCGGAGCTGGTCCCGTACGGGCACACGGTCGGCGTGGCGACTGACTCGTTGCGGGCCGCGTTGGACGCCACGGTGCTGTCACCGGCGGGCCGGGCCGTGGGGGTGGACGCCGAGGGACGGGTGGTCGGTGTGACCTCCTACGAGCGCCTGCGGGCCGCGATCAGCGCTGCCGGTGAGGCGATCAGCGCTGCCGGTGAGGCGCTCGCCGCCCAGGCCGGTGACGTGCCCGTGGCCGAGGAAGCGGTCCCCGACTGATGGACTGGTCCTGGATCCCCTCGAACGCGTCCCTGATCGCGCAGCTCACGCTCGACAACGCCTGGCTCGGTGTGGTGTCCGCGGTGATCGGGCTGGCGGTTTCGGTGCCGCTCGGCATCGCCTGCGTTCGCTGGCGCTGGCTCTACCCGCCGGTCCTGACCGGGGCGAACGCCGTGTACGCGGTGCCGTCGTTGGCCCTGTTCGTGGTGATGATCGCCTTCACCGCACTCGGCGATGTCACGGTGATCGTCCCGCTCACCCTGTTCACCCTGTCAGTCCTGATCCCGAACGTCGTGGACGGGCTGCGGGCTGTCCCCGAACCGGTACGGCAGGCGGCCACGGCGATGGGCTTCGGTCCGCTGCGACGGCTGGTCCAGGTCGAGCTGCCGATCGCGGCGCCTGTCGTGATCGCTGGGATGCGGATCGCAGTGGTGTCGAGCATCAGCCTGGCCAGCCTCGCGCAGCTCATCGGCGTGGGCAGCCTGGGGTACCTGTTGATCGACGGGGAGCAGCGCGACTTCCCGACCGAGATCTATGTGGGCCTCGTGCTCGTCATCGCGCTTGCGCTCGTCTGCGACCTCATCCTGGTGCTGACACGCAGGCTGGCGACGCCGTGGCAGCGCGGTGAGCGGCGTGGTGTGGGTATGCGGCGGCTCGGAGCGAGGACATGAGCGCCCTGACGCAGGGGTGGGTGTGGCTGACCGCATCGCAGCAGTGGCGTGGGCAAGGCGACATCCCTGCCCAGATCCTGGCGCACCTCTACTACAGCGGCGCGTCATTCCTTGTCGCTGTCTTGATCGCCGTTCCCTCCGGCATTCTCATCGGCCACACGGGCCGGGGTGCGTTGCTGGTCATCAACCTGGCGAACGCCTGGCGCTCGATCCCCACGCTCGGCCTGGTCGCGCTTGCCGCCATCGAGCTCAGGTTCTCGGCGCTGGCGTGGCTGATCCCGCTGGCAGTGCTCGCGATCCCGCCGATCCTCGTCAACACATACGAAGGGGTTGCGGGGGTAGACCCAGAGCTGAAGGACGCGTCCCGGGGCATGGGGATGACCCGCTGGCAGCAGGTGTTCCAGGTGGAGGTGCCGGTCGCCCTGCCCCTGCTCATGCTGGGCCTGCGCACCGGCGCGATCACCGTGGTGGCCACCGCCACCGTTGCTGCCTACATCGGCCTCGGCGGGCTCGGCCGTTTCATCTTCGACGGCCTGGCTACGAACAACTACGGTGAGGTCGCTGGGGGTGGTGCGCTTGTGGTCCTGCTCGCGCTCGCCGTGCAAGCCGCGTTCGTCGGCCTGCGGCGGCTCATCGTCCCGGCTGGCCTGCGCTCGCAGGCGCGCGTGCGGTAACTGTCAACCAGAAGGGGTGACCGTCATGTCTAGCCCTCGACTTCCCGCCACCAGGTGTCTGGTGGCTGGCCTCGCGGCCCTGACCGGCCTCGCGCTCGCCGCCTGCGGCGGCAGTTCCAACCCGCTGTCCAGCAGTTCCTCCAAGGGCTCCGTGGTGGTCGGCTCGGCGAACTTCCCGGAGGACGAGATCCTCGCCGCGATCTACGCACAGGCCCTGTCGGGCCAGGGAGTGAAGGTCACCGACAAGTTCAACATCGGTGCCCGCGCGGTCTACTACCCGGAGATCGAAAAGGGCGTGATCACGATCCTGCCCGAGTACGACGGCGCGCTCCTCACGACCTCCGTTGACCCCACCAGCAACGCGGCGACCACGGCGCAGGTGAATGCGGAGCTGCAGGCCAAGCTGCCCTCCTCGCTGGAGATCCTCAACTCCTCGGCCGCGCAGGACAAGGACTCCGTGACGGTGACTCAGGCGTATGCCGCCGCACACCACCTGACGTCCATTGCCCAGCTCAAGCCGCTCGCCGCCAGCATGGTCTTTGGCGGCCCACCGGAGTTCAAGACCCGTGCCGACGGGCTGCCCGGACTGAAGAATCGTTACGGACTGACGTTCAAGGGCTTCGACCCGCTGGACGAGTCCGGCCCGATCACGCTGGCCGCACTGACGAGCGGGAAGGTCCAGGCCGCCGACGTGTTCACGACTACGCCGCAGATCATCACCGACCACCTCGTGTCCCTAGCCGACCCGATGTTCAACTTCGCAGCTCAGAACGTCACTCCGCTGGTGTACAAAAAGGACGTCAACTCGCTGATCGTGAAAACCCTGAACGACATCTCCGCCAAGCTGACAACGGCTGGGCTGCTGTCCATGGACAAGCAGGTCATCGTGGACCACGCCAACTACTCGACCGTCGCCGCGAACTGGCTCAAGCAGGAGGGCATCAAGTAGTGTCTGGCCCGCGCCCGGTCCGCGCACCGCGCGGCACAGAGCTCACCTGCCGTGGGTGGCCGCAGGAAGCGGCCATGCGGATGCTCATGAACAACCTCGACCCCGAGGTGGCTGAGCACCCGGACCAGCTCGTCGTGTACGGCGGGTCCGGCCGCGCGGCGCGCAGCTGGGACGCCTACGACGCGATCGTCGCCTCGCTGCGCGGACTGGCTGCCGACGAGACCCTGCTCGTTCAGTCCGGCAAGCCCGTCGGCGTGTTCCGGACACACGAGTGGGCGCCGCGGGTGCTCATCGCCAACTCGCTGCTGGTGCCGCAGTGGGCCACCTGGGAGGAGTTCCGGCGGCTGGAGGCGGCCGGGCTGACCATGTTCGGCCAGATGACCGCCGGCTCCTGGATCTACATCGGCACGCAGGGGATCCTGCAGGGAACCTACGAGACGTTCGCGGCGGTGGCCGCCAAACGCTTCGGCGGGTCCCTGGCCGGCACGATCACGCTCACCGCGGGGCTCGGTGGCATGGGTGGCGCCCAGCCGCTCGCGGTCACGATGAACGGGGGTGTCGCGATCTGCGTGGACTGCGACCCCTCCCGCATCGCCCGCCGGATCGAGCACGGCTACCTGGACACCCAGGCTGAGGACGTCGATGACGCGCTGCGCCGGGCCGTGGCCGCCCGGGATGCCGGTGAGCCGCTGTCGATCGGCCTGCTCGGCAATGCCGCGGACGTGCTGCCGCAGATGCTGAAGATGTCGGCCCCGGTCAACGTGGTCACCGACCAGACCTCAGCCCACGACCCGCTGACCTACCTGCCGAGCGGTGTGGCATTCGAGGACATGGGCGCGCTGCGGGCCGAGGACCCCGCGGGCTTCACCCGCCGGGCCCGGGAGTCGATGGCGGCCCACGTCGAGGCCATGGTCGGGTTCCTCGACGCTGGTGCCGAGGTCTTCGACTACGGCAACTCGATCCGGGGTGAGGCTGAGCTCGCCGGCTACCGGCGGGCCTTCGCGTTCCCCGGGTTCGTCCCCGCATACATCCGGCCGCTGTTCTGCGAAGGCAAGGGCCCGTTCCGCTGGGCGGCGCTGTCAGGCGACCGGGCCGACATCGCCGCGACGGACGCGGCCATCCTGGAGCTGTTCCCCCGTAACGAGGCGCTCGCCAGGTGGATCAGGCTGGCGGGCCAGAAAGTGCACTTCCAGGGGCTGCCAGCGCGGATCTGCTGGCTGGGCTATGGGGAGCGGCACCTGGCGGGGCTGCGCTTCAACGAGATGGTGGCGCGGGGCGATGTCGCAGCGCCCATCGTGCTCGGCCGGGACCACCTCGACTGCGGCTCGGTGGCCTCCCCATACCGGGAGACTGAGGGCATGGCTGACGGTTCGGACGCGATCGCCGACTGGCCGATCCTCAACGCCCTGGTCAACACCTCCTCCGGTGCCTCCTGGGTGAGCGTGCACCACGGCGGCGGGGTCGGCATCGGCCGGTCCATCCACGCCGGGCAGGTGTGCGTCGCCGACGGCACCGCCTTGGCCGGGCAGAAGCTGGAGCGCGTGCTCACCAACGACCCGGGCATGGGAGTCATCCGCCACGCCGACGCCGGGTACGACGACGCGGTCACCGTCGCCAGGCAACGCGGGGTGGCCGTGCCCATGAATGACCAGCCGGGGCCCACGAATGACCACCCGGGGCACATGGACGGACAGCCCGGCCCAGGGGACGGCCCGCCCGGCCAGGCCCCGTGAGTTTCCAGGACCTGTGGTCCTCGCTGCTGCCCCTCGGACGTGACGAGCGCACCGGCGGGTACCACCGGTTCTCGTGGACGCCCGCGGACGAGGCCTGCCGCGCCTGGTTCACCAAAGCCGCTGCCGAGCGGGGCCTGCGTACCCAGGCAGACCACAACGGCAACCTCTGGGCATGGTGGGACACCCCCACCTCGCCCTCGCCAGGTGCCGTGGTGACCGGCAGCCACCTCGACTCCGTGCCGGGTGGCGGCGCGTTCGACGGAGCGCTCGGCGTCGCGTCCGCATTCGCCGCAGTTGACACCCTCCGTGAACGCGGCTGCACTCCAGTGCGGCCGCTGGCCATCGCCGCGTTCTGCGAGGAAGAGGGAGCCCGGTTCGGCGTAGCCTGCCTCGGCAGCAGGCTGGCGGTCGGCACCATCGACCCGCAGACCGCCCGGGCCCTGCGCGATGCCAGCGGCGCGAGCCTCGCGCAGGTGATGGCCAGCGCCGGGCACGACCCGGCGCTGATCGGCCCGGACGAAGAACTGCTCTCGCGGGTCAGCGCGTACGTCGAACTCCACATCGAGCAGGGCCGGGGGCTGGTGGACCTGGGCGCGCAGGTGGGGGTCGCCGAGGGGATCTGGCCGCACGGGCGGTGGCGTCTGACCTTCACCGGACGGGCCGACCACGCGGGCACGGCGGTGCTGGCCGACCGCCGCGATCCCATGCTCCCGGCCGCCGCGGCCGTGCTGGCCGCCCGTGAGGTGGCACGCGCACAACAGGCCCTGGCCACGGTCGGCAAGTTGAGCACGGAACCGGGGGCAGCCAATGCCGTCGCATCCCGTGTCACCGTGTGGCTGGACGCGCGTGCCCCGGACGGCACGGCATTGCAGACCCTGGCCGCGGAGATCCTGTCAGCCACGCACGCTGCGGCCCAGGAGCACGGAGTGGACCTCGACGTGAGCCAGGAGTCCGTGACACCCGCTGTGGTGTTTGATGCCGGGCTGCGCGAGTCGGTGACGGCCTGCCTGGCGGCCAGGGGAGTGCGGGCACCTGCGCTGCCGACCGGGGCCGGCCATGACGCGGGGGTGTTCGCGGCCAGGGTCCCTACCGCGATGATCTTCGTGCGCAACCCGACCGGTGTCTCGCACTCGCCCGCCGAGTACGCCGACATGGCCGACTGCGAGGCTGGTGTGGCAGCCCTCGCCGCGGTGCTGGAGGACCTGGCGTGCTGGTGAGCGGGGTGCGGTGGCGGTGACCACCGGGGACCCGGTGCGGCGCTGGCACGCCGGACTGGCCTGGCTGCCGGGGCAGGGCATGCGGTCCGATGTGCTCGTCGAGGCAGTGGGGCAGCGCTTCCGCGCAGTCACCCCCGGAGTCCCCCCCGTTGACTGCCCACCCGGGACGGCCCGCCTGCCAGGGGTGACCCTGCCAGGGCTGGCGAATGCCCACTCCCACGCGTTCCACCGCGCCTTGCGCGGGGCGGTCCAGGCGGGCACTGGGACGTTCTGGACATGGCGGGAGCAGATGTACCAGGTGGCCAGCAGGCTGGACCCGGACAGCTACCTGGCACTGGCACGGGCCGTCTACGCGGAGATGGCACTGGCCGGGATCACCTGCGTCGGCGAGTTCCACTACCTGCACCATGGCCCCGGCGGCACGCCCTACGCCGACCCCAACGAGATGGGCAGGGCACTGGTGGCCGCGGCAGCACAGGCAGGGATCCGGATCACGCTGCTCGACACCTGCTACCTATCCGGCGGCCTGAGCACCGACGGCTCGCAGCAGCCCCTGTCCGGAGCCCAGCTGAGGTTCGGCGATGTGGACGCCCATCAGTGGGCTGTCCGGGTGGGCGCACTCGGTGCCGACGAGCACGGCGTCCTGGCGGACCACGCCCGGGCAGGGGCGGCGATCCACTCGGTGCGGGCCGTCCCGCCTGACCAGGTCCATCCCATGGTGGCGTGGTCGCACGCAGTGGGCGCGCCACTGCACGTCCACCTGTCCGAGCAGCCCGCCGAGAACGAGGCATGCCAGGCCGCCTACGGCCGGACGCCCACGGCACTGCTGGAGCAGGCCGGAGCGCTGGGGCCGCGCACCACCGCGGTGCACGCCACTCATGTCACCAGCGACGACATCGCACTGCTCGGCGGGAGCCTCACCAGCGTGTGCCTGTGCCCTACGACCGAGGCCGACCTGGCAGACGGGATCGGGCCGGCGCGTGCTCTCGCCTCGGCTGGCTGCCCATTGAGCCTGGGCAGTGACAGCCACGCAGTGGTCGACCTGCTGAGAGAGGCACGGCTCGTGGAAATGGGCGAGCGCCTGGCCAGCGGCAGGCGCGGCTCCTTCAAGGCCGGCGAGCTGGCACTGGCCGCCACCGTGGCCGGCCATGCTTGCCTGGGCTGGCCCGAAGCCGGCGAGCTCGCGCCGGGCGCATTCGCCGACCTGGTCACGGTGTCGCTGGACACGCCCCGTATGGCCGGGATGCGGGCGGAGACAGCTCTGGAGTCGGTCATCTTCGCCGCAACCGCGGCCGATGTCACCCATGTGGTGGCCAGCGGCCGCGACGTGGTGGCCGCTGGGCAGCACCTGCTCATGGACAACGTCCCAGCGGCGCTGACGGACGCAATCCGCCCATTGCTCGGGTAACGGCACGCGCCGGATCAGGGAGCCTACGGCCACGTCAGGATTGGTTGGCTGACGGTGTCAACAAAAAGCGGCACCACATGCATCAGATCGTCATGGGTCGACACCGAAACGGCAGGCTGCGGTGAGCCGGCGTGACGAGGAGTTCACGGACTACGTGACCGTGCGCCTGGCCTCGCTGCGGCGCGTCGCCTACCTGCTATGCCAGGAACGGCACCATGCCGACGACCTGGTCCAGTCAGCGCTCACCAAGTTGTACGTGCACTGGGGCAGGGCACGGGCGGCCGACAGCACCGACGCCTACCTGCGGACCATCCTGGTCAGGGAATTCTTGCAGGAACGGCGTTCTGGCTGGGCCAAGCGGGTCAGGTTGGATGCCGAGCCGGAGGCCGGCCGGGGCGCTGGTGTGCCCGCGGACTGGGAGGTGGAGGTCGACCTGCGCGCCGCACTGGCCCGGCTGCCGCGGGGGCAGCGGGCCGCGCTGGTGCTGCGGTTCTACTGCGACCTGACCATCGAGCAAGCGGCCGAACTGCTCGGCTGCTCGCCGGGGACGGTCAAGAGCCAGACCAGCAGAGGGCTCGAGTCACTGCGCCGCCGGCATGAGGCGGGCGCGTTCACACATGAAGGCCGGCCGGCCCGCATAGTCAACCAGCCGGGGAGTTCGGAGGTGCCCAACCATGGATGAGCCGGGGGTGCGTGCCCTGCTGGCACGCATGGCGTCCAGCGAGCCACCGCCGCCGCAGGTGGACATCACTACGGCAGCTCGCAACCAGGGGCGCCGCAGGCTCCGCTGGCGCCGCGCTGGCCTGGGCGCCGTCCCGCTGGCCGCCTCCGCTGTCGCCGCTATCGGGTTGATCGTCACCGGTGCGGTCCCGTTCAGCCTGGCCGGTGGGCACCTTGGGCGGCCGGCGGACAACGGCAGGGATCCTACGGCCTATGTCACTTTCGGCACTTCGGACGTGCTCCCGGTCAACCTGGTGACGAGGGAGCCGGGCAAGCCGATCAGGCTGGACATGGAGATCCAGTCAGTGGTGACCGCGCCTGACGGGAGGACTGTCTACGTTGGCGCTAGCAACATGGAGGGTAGCGACACGGCTGTCATACCGATCTCGACGGCCACTGATGTTCCCGGGAGGCCGATCCGGGCTGGGCGGAGTCCCAGAGTGACCGCATTCACCCCCAATGGGAGAACCATGGTCGACGGCGGGTGGAACACCGTGTGGCTGACATCGATGGCTACCGGTGCGATCGAGAAGCGGATCAACGTGGGCTTTCCGCTATCGGCTGCTGTCACGCCTGACGGCATGACCGCCTACGTGGGGACCGACCCTAACTCAGTGACACCCGTCACTCTTGCCACGGGCACGCTCGGAAAGCCGGTCAAGGTTGGCCAAACGCCCATGGCCATAACGATCACTCCAGATGGTCAGACCGTCTACGTCATCAGTGATCGCTCTGCCACTGTGACGCCGATCTCGACGGCCACCAACACACCCGGGAGGCCGATCAAGATCCCTCGGGGCGACAGCATGCCCATCGATGCCGTCATCACGCCGGACGGCAGGACGCTCTACGTGATGACGGGCACCAACGTTGTCCCGATCTCCACGGCCACCAACAAGGCCGGGAAGCCGATCCGCATCGGGAACCAGCCGAACTTGGACGGCATCTCGGCGGGCATCGCAATCACACCGGACGGCAAGTGGCTTTACGCCACGACCAGCAGCGCACTGATCCCGATCTCGACAGCCACCAACAGACCCGGAAGGCCGATCAGGATCCCCACCAGGTTCTGGCAGCAACTCGGCCAGATCGCGATCGCGCCATGACCCGGCGCCGTGGAAGGGCTGGGCACCCGTCAAGTGGCGGGGAGCCGCTGCCGCTGTCGTGAACCGGACAGGCTGGCGGGCTCGTCCATGCAACGAGGATCAGGTCCGCACGCATCCCATGGTCATGCGACAACCACAACAGCAGGCTGGCGACCTCGTCCAGTCGGCGGCCACCACCCTGCACACGTACCGGACCAGGGCACTTGCGGCGGCCGTACCCGCCGTAGCCGCAGCCGCTCTGCTGGTCAGCGGCACCTCCGCGCCCGCACCGGGGCCGGGCGGAGGAACCAGCCGACCGGCCGCAGGTCCGCCACGGGTGACCGCCTACGTCACCACCTTTGTCGGCAGGGCAGTGACGCCGATCACGGCCGCTACGAACACCCCGGGCAAGCCGATCAAGGTCGACAAGGCGCCCACATCGATTGTGTCCACCCCCGACGGCAGCAAGATCTACGTCTACAGCATGCTGAAGCACACGGTGACGCCGGTCACTACCGCTACCAACACAGCCGGAACGCCTATCAAGGCACAGGACTGTGGCGCGGGCTACCAGGCCATGGCTATCACGCCGGACGGCAAGACCCTCTATGTCGCCGACTGCCAGGGCAACACGGTGACGCCGATCTCCACCGCCACGGACATGCTCGGCAAGCCGATCCACGTCGGATCGGGCACATGGGCGCTCGCTGTCTCACCCAACGGCAAGACCCTGTGGGTGGCGTGCAACGCCAGCAGCGGAGCAGGCAGGGTGGTGCCGGTCTCGACCGCCACCAACACGGCGGGCAAGCCGATCATGGCCGCGAGGAACCTGACCCTGATCGCCATCACGCCCGATGGCAGGACGGTCTACGTTGCTGACGAGAACAACGACACGGTGGTGCCGGTGACGACCGCCACCGACACAGCAGGCCCCGCGATCAAGCTCCCGAAACTGGACCTCCCGGACTGGATCGCGGTCACACCGGACAGCAAGACGGCCTATGTGGTCACCGAAGGGGGCAAGGTGGTGCCGATCTCCACCGCCACCAACACAGCAGGCCCGCCGATCAAGGTCGGTACGGAATCCAACATGATCGCGGTCACCCCTGACGGCCGCACCGCCTACGTCACAGACGAGGGCTCCAACGCTGTGGTGCCCATCTCGACCGCCACCAACACGGCGGGCCCGCTGATCAAGGTCGGAAAGACGCCGTTTTGGATCGCGTTCACGCCGGATGGCAAGACCGCCTACGTCTCCAATGACGGCTCCGATACGGTAACGCCGATCTCGACCGCCACCAACACGCCCGGCCCGCCGATCAAGGTTGGCCGCTTGCCCGGTCCGATCACAGTCATCCCCTGACCAGACCGGTCATCCCCTGACGAGACCAAGTCGCAGTGGGTGGCGCCTGGAGCCGTACCTCCTCGGCGTCACCCGCCGCGCTCTTGCCTGGCCGATCACATCCCTGGCGCGACCCGGACAGGACTGGAGGCTGACATTGGCAACGGAAAGCGGCACTGCATGCATCCCTTGGTCATGAGTGGACACGGAAACGGCGAGCTGAGGTGAGCCGACGTGACGACGACTTCACGGACTACGTGAAGTTGCGCCTGACTTCACTGCATCGCGTCGCCGTCCTGCTCTGCCAGGACTGGCACCGTGCCGACGACCTGGTCCAGTCGACGATCACCAAGCTGTACGTGCACTGGGGCAAGGCGCGGGCGGCCGACAACACCGACGCCTACGTGCGGGCCATGCTCGTCAGGGAGTTCCTCCAAGAGCGGCGGACCGGGTGGGCTAAACGGGTCCGGCTGGCCGCCGAGCCGCAGGACGACCAGTGCGTGACGGCACGAGCAGACACGGAGGCCGAGGTCGACCTGCGCGCCGCCCTGGCCCGGCTGCCTCATAAGCAGCGCGCCACGCTGGTCCTCCGCTTTTACTGCGACCTGAGCGTCGAGCAAGCGGCCGAACTGCTCGGCTGCTCACCCGGCACGGTCAAGAGCCAGACCGCTAGAGGCCTCGACTCATTACGCCGTTCGCCCGAAGTCGGCGCATTCCTGCAAGAGAAACGGCCACCGGGCACAGTCGGTAAGGCCGAGCCTTCGGAGGTACCAACCAATGGATGAGACGGGAGTGCGCGCTCTGCTGGCGCACGTGGCATCCGACGGACGACCCCCTCATGTGGATATCGCTGCGGCCCGCGACCTCGGCCGGCGCAGACTGCGCTGGCGCCGTGCTGGCCTGAGCGCGGCACCGCTGGCCCTGTCAGCCGCTGTCGTGCTGGTCCTCACCGGCACCATCCCGTTCAGCCTGGCTGTCCGGCCCGGTCGGCCATCCGGTACCGGCCAGAAGGAGACCGCTTATGTCGTGCTGGCGGGCCCGCCCGCGACCGTGGTGCCGATCAGCCTCTCCGACCGCCACGTGGGACAGCCGATCGTGATTGGGGGAACCGCCATACCGATCGTCCTCACCCCAGACGGCCGAACCGCCTACATCGGCACCACCGTGGGTTACACCAGCCGGGCCATGGTGGTCCCGGTCTCGCTCGCCACAGGCACACACGGGACACCCATTACACCGGGAGGAGACTCCGACGCGATGGCGATCACGCCGAACGGCAAGACCCTGTTCGTCGGGGGTGCGGGCAATACGGTGGTGCCGATATCGACCGCCACCGGTGCCCAGGGAGCACCGATCAAGGTCGCAGGGGTACCCCGGGCGATCGCGATCACACCGGACGGCCTGACTGCCTATGTCCTCAGCGGGGGACCCCAGCATGTCCATTCCGCCGCGGGCCCGGTCACACTTCAAACCGGCCCCGGCACGGTGACACCGATCACGATCGCCACCGACTCCCCCGGGCAGCCGATCAGGGTGGGCGACAACCCGGTGAGCATCAGGATCGCACCGGACGGTAAGACCGCCTACGTCGTCAACACCGGCTCCGCCACGGTGACCCCCATCACAACGGCCACCAATACCCCAGAACAGCCGATCAAGTTCAACAGCCAGGGGGAACTCCTCGACGCAGCCGTCACTCCCGATAGCAAGACCCTCTACGTCATCAACGCGGGCACAGTGGTGCCGGTTGCGACCGCCACGGAATCACCGGGTAAGCCCATCTTCATCGGGAACCGGGGAGGGGGAGGCTGGGCGATCGGCATTGCGGTCGCACCGGATGGCAAGACCGTCTACGTCACGGCCGTCGACCCCAACCGGGTGGTGCCGATCGCGACGGCCACGGACAAGCCCGGGAGGCCGATCAGGGTCAGCGGCGGGACCGGCATCCAGCAGATCGCGGTCGCATCCGTGCCAGCGCCTGAAGTGCCGTCAATGTCACAGCAGACCCCGCCCCAGCCCACCAGCAGCCCGCAGCCACCAGCGAGGATCCAGAAACTGTTCGACTGCCGGTCGCACCGTATGGCGCGGCCCGCACCCGGCTATCCCAGGAGTCAACTCCGCGCTGCCCTACGGCGGTGCGCGGCGCTGGGATCCTTCAGGGCGGCGGCGCGAAGGTCGGCACGAGGTAACCATGGCGGGTAAGCCGGTCAGAGTCAGGCAGGAACCAATATCAAGATTTGGCTGGCTGACGGTGCCAGCAGAACCGGCCTGGCAGGTGCGATCAACGTGCCATCACGGCGCGGCGTCGCCGATATCGCTGTCACACCCTGATCCCCGCGGCCCGGGCGGCACGCATCCAGGAGCCACGTGCTCCGGCTGCCCGATCCGCCCACCGCTGGGGTAAGGGGAGCCTGGGACGGGTACTGCGAGTGGAGGTTGGCGACACGCGGTAGCCGGGTTGCCTGCTCCCGCAACCCGAGGGACTAACGTGACGCTAGTGGCTGCGCTCATCACAAACATCGGCGAGCTCGTCACCAACTCGCCGAGCGAGGGCATTGCTGGGCCGGGGCCGTTCGCTGCCATCACAGACGCGGCGCTCGTCATCGAAGGCGGCCGTGTCGTCTGGACCGGCCCGGCGTCACGGGCACCTGGCGCTGACATCAGGACCGACTGCGGTGGGGCCGCGGTGCTGCCCGGGTTTGTGGACTCCCACGCGCACCTGGTGTTCGCGGGAGAGCGCAGCGGTGAGTTCGCGGCCCGGATGGCGGGGCAGCCCTACCAGGCGGGCGGCATCCAGTCCACGGTCGCGGCCACCCGCGAGGCCACTGACACCGAGTTGCTGGCCAGTGCGCGCCGCCTGGCGGCCGAGATGCTCCGCCAGGGGACGACGACATTCGAGTGCAAGTCCGGGTATGGGCTCACCCTCCCCGACGAACGCCGCAGCGTGGCGGTGGCTGCCGAGGTGACGCCGGAGGTGACGTTCCTCGGCGCGCATGTGGTGCCGCCGGAGTTCGCCGACGACCCCGACGGCTATGTGGGCCTGGTGTCCGGTCCGATGCTCGCGGCATGCATGCCCTATGCCCGCTGGGTGGACGTGTTCTGCGAGCGGGGGGCGTTCGATGCGGACCAGTCGCGGACCGTGCTCACGGCCGGGCAGTCGGCCGGGCTGGGCGCGCGGGTGCATGCCAACCAGCTAGGCCATGGACCTGGGGTCCAGCTCGCCGTGGAGCTCGGTGCCGCCTCGGCCGACCACTGCACCTACCTGACCGACGCCGACGTCGACGCCCTGGCCAGCAGCGCCACCGTCGCGACCCTGCTGCCCGGCGTCGAGTTCTCGACCCGCAGTCCCTATCCGGACGCCCGCCGCCTGCTCGGCGCGGGCGCGACCGTGGCGCTGGCCACGGACTGCAACCCCGGATCCTGCTTCACCTCGAGCATGGCGCTGTGCATCGCCCTGGCCGTGCGGGAGATGCACATGACGACCCAGGAGGCCACCTGGGCGGCCACCGCGGGCGGGGCGCTGGCCCTGCGGCGTGCCGACATCGGCCATCTCGGCGTCGGCGCCCGGGCTGACTTCGTCCTCCTGGACGCGCCGTCCCACACCTACCTGGCCTACCGCCCAGGCGTCCCCCAGGTCACCGCCGTCTGGCAGTCCGGAGCGCTGGTTGCCCGCCGCCCGCACACCGGCTGACCGTTCACACTCCGGCAGGGTCCATCCGAATTGAGGACGGAAAAGAACCGGCGTGTCGGACCGCGTACGGTGCGCTGGACCCAGGCAGAATAAGAGAGGCCCCTCCACGTATGGGATGGAGGGGCCTCTCTCGGTCTCGCGGTACCGTCCCGCCGATTTCTCAGCGTCCTTTGCACCACATGACCTCCACCATTGCTACCGGGAAACTTAAATCCAGAAACCTGGTCAGCCAGCTTTCCAAAATTCCTGGAACCCCTGGCCGATTGAGGTTTCCCTCTCTCGGGCTGGCTCCCGGGTAGTTCCCCCTTGCGAGGTGGTGAGTGCTTTTCTACGCCTGTCGAGTGGGCCGCACAAGAGGTTTTCCGCAGCAATTTCAAGATTCTTTGGTCATCCACAGGCCATCCACAGGAAACCTGGTGTTGTCCCCCGGTACGCGTTACTCTCCCCCAGTGCTTCCACAACCTTGTCCACAGGGGAGGCTCAGCGAGGGCCCTGCAGTCGTGGATAGCCTCCGGCGAACCTGACCAACGGGTCGCCGCCCTCGGCCACGTACGGCACCGCCACCACAGAGGCGACGACCAGCACGTGGTCTCCTGCCGTGACGCGCTGGAGCGCCGCGCACTCCAGCGCGGCCAGGCCGCCCTCGGGGATGAGGGCACCGGAGTCCTCACCCCGGCGGTGCGGTGTCCCCTCCAGCGCCAGCCTCGCGCCGGGCCTGCCGCTGGCGGCGAACCGTCCCGCCAGGGCGCGCTGCCCAGCGCTGAGCACCACCAGCGCGAAACGGTCCACCCGGCTGAGCACCTCGGCCGGGTAGGACTGCGCGATCAGTGATACCAGCACCAGCGGTGGCGTCAGCGACACCGGGCAGAACGCGGTCACGGTCGTCCCGATGTCGTCCCGCCCGTCGGCCACCATCACGAGGATGACCCCGCTCGCGAACGACGCCAATGCGTCGACCAGTCCGGAGAGGTCGCCCGGCAGCTGAGATCCAGGCGTTGCGCCCAGGTCGGGGGACGCTGGGTGTTCGGTCACTGAATGGACGTCCACGAGCCCGGGAGCAGCAGCGGCCCGAACGGCGGCAGGCCTGCGTTGGCGGCCAGCCGCCACACCGGGCCCCAGCTCTCCGCGAGCAGGCTCGCCCGGGCCGCGTGGCGGTCGTCGCTCGACTCCGGCTGGCGCACCCGGTCCAGCGGGGTGAATCGCGGGAAGACGCGCACCGGAGCCGACTCGGGCAGCCCGGCCCTCTTCCGGGCGAGCCCCACGGCAGTGTCGAAGCCCCCCAGGTGGTCGACGAGGCCGTTGGACGCCGCGTCCTCGCCGGTCCACACCCGGCCGCGAGCGATCTCGTGAACCTGCTCCCGGGTCATCCCCCTGGCTGAGGCGACCTTCGTGGTGAAGTCCTCATAGATCCGGTCGAGCCAGGCGTTCACCTTGGCCCACTCTTCCTCGCTGAACGGGCGCGTCGAGCTGAACATGTCGGCATGCGCGCCCTCGACCACCGCGTCGGTGTTCACCCCGGCACGCTCCAGCAGGCTGTGGGCGAGGGGCTTGCCCCCGAGCACCCCGATGGAACCGGTGAGCGTGCCGGGTTGTGCGACGATCGCGTCCGCCGCCATCGAAACGTAGTAGCCACCCGAGGCGGCGACGTCGCTCATGGATGCGATCACCGGGGTGCCGCCTTCGCGGGCCCGGACCACCTCGCGCCAGATGGAGTCGGAAGCGACATACGAGCCACCCGGGCTGTTCACCCGCAGCAGGATCGCGCGCGACCGGTGGTCGGCGGCGGCCGCGCGGATCGCCGCCGTCACGGTGTCCGAGCCCATGGCCCCGCCGGTCAGGGGGCCGCGGCCACTGCGGCCACGCCGGATCGGTCCGGACGCGTAGATCAGGGCCACGCCCTCTGCGCCCGGGTTCGGGAACTGGCGGGCGCGGTCGGCCAGCAACCGCGACCGCTGGTACCGCACGAGATAGCGCAGGTTAGCCTCGTGGCCAGCGTGCTCGCGCACGTAGGCATAGACCTGGTCGCGGTATCCGAGGGCATCGACAAGACGGGCGTCCAGCGCCTCCTGGGCGAGGTAGGGCCCCTTGTCGATCAGTGCCCGCGCCTCGGCCTCATCGATACTCAGCCGCTGGGCGACGGCGGCGGTGAGCTGGCTGGTCAGGGACTGCGCGAGCCGCTCGGTGGCCTCCCGGGCCGGGCCGGTGAACCCGTGCTCGGTGAAGCGGTCCGCGGCGTTCTTGTACTCGTAACGCTTGCCGACCTGGTAGTCCAGGCCGAGCTTGTCCATCAGTCCCCGGTAGAACCACTGCTCCAGGCTGATCCCGGTCAGGCCAAGGTCTCCTGAGGGCTGGAGGTAGACACGGCTGAACGCGCTCGCCAGGTAGTACGGGGCGTTCCCTGGTGAGAAGTCACCGTATGTCTCGGCCCACGCTACGGTCAGCTTCCCCGACGCGCCGAACTCTGCGACGGCGTTACGCAGCTCCTGGACCCGCGCCAGGCCGATCCGCCTGCCGCCGACCTTGGCGACCAGCGCCTTCACCCGGTCGTCGGTCTGGGCCCTGCGCAGCCCGTCGAGCACGTCAGCGAGCCTGGGGCGGCGCATCGCCAGCACGGCCGAGACCGGGTCGGCCGGCGGTTCCTCGGCGATCCCCTCCGTGAGGTCCAGTTCGAGGACCAGCGGCGCGGTCCTCCGCTGGCGCATCTTCGTGATCGTGTCTGGCAGCATCGACTCGTACATGAGGCCCACACTACGGCGCCACAGCGTGACTTGCTGATCTTGGCCAACCGCGCACGGGCACGGACACTGGGGTTATGGTCGCTGAGTGTCGGAGGATGATGAGCCCGTCACCGTGATCGTGGACGGTGCCAATGTGATGGGGTCACGGGCGGATGGCTGGTGGCGGGACCGGGCCGGGGCCATGGCACGGCTGTACGGCGAACTCGTGGGCCTGGCGGCCCGGGGCGTCCCGGGTGAGCCACCCTGGCCGGGGGCGCAGGGGGGAAGCGGCCGCTGGTGGCCGCAGATCGTGCTGGTCGTCGAGGGCCGGGCAAGCGCAGCCATTGGTCTTGTGACGGCTGACCCACGGGTCCGGATCGTGCCCGCGCCTGGGCATGGTGACGACGCGATCGCGGCCGAGGCGGCCAGCGCGGCTGGGCGCCGCCTCGTCGTCACCGCCGACCGGGAACTCCGCCGCCGCTGCATGGCCGCAGGGGCTGAGGTGGCCGGTCCCCGCTGGCTCACCGGCCTGCTGGATCCTCCCGAGTCCCGCTAGCTCGGCCGGAAGCGGAAGAGCGGGTGGCTGGGCAGTCCGGGAGGTGGGCTGCGGCGCAGTTGGTGGACGCCGACACCGCTGCAGGTGGCGTTGTCGAGTGCGTCAAAGGCGACTTCGTCGAAGCCGCTGTCAGCGAACCAGGCCCGGATCTGCGGCGTGAGGTCGGGTGGCCTGCGGTGGCGTGTCCAGATCGCGGTCGCGCCTGCCGCGCACAGCGAGGGTGCGGCTGCCGCGGTCTGGCTGATGTCGCTGTCGCTGATGTTGCCGAAGATGCCACAGAGCAGCAGGACATCGGCTGGCAGGGCGTCCGCATAGCTGGCGACCGTACTCGCGTCGGCGAGGCGCACCTCGACCTGTGCCAGCCCCGCTTGTGCTGCGCTGCGCCGGGCCGTTTCGGCATTGCGCGCGTCCGACTCGATGAGGACCGCGGTGACGTCGTGGCGGCGGGGGTGGTCCGGCAGGACACCCATGACATCGCGGCCCTCGCCCGCGCACAGGCTGACCAGCCGCACGGGGCCTGGCCGAACCCGGTCGATGGCTGCTGACAGGTGAGACCGCACTGCCCGCAGGCGCTCGTTCAGTGCAGATGACGGGTCGTCGTATGCGGCGTGCCAGGCTACCCAGTCCTTCATGCCCACATCCTGCCGTGCCCTCCCGGCGTTCCCGCCGTGGACCGTCCGCACCTGGCTTTACGCTGCGGCGTGGAGGGGAGATGCCATGAGCGAGTACACGGTCAAGCCGCTCGGTCCCGACACCTGGGACGCTTTTTCGAATCTCGCCGAGAGGCACAACGGCGTGTGGAACGGTTGCTGGTGCACCTGGTTCCATGCCGCTGCCGGGTCGGGTGGTCGGCTGGTGCAATTCGACGATGAGGCGGGACACCCGGCCTGCGCCGAGAGGGGGCAGACCCCTGAGGGCAACCGCGCTATCAAAGAGCGGCTGGTGAACGAGGGCCGGGCACACGCGTCGCTGGTCTTCGATGGCGATATTGCGGTGGGTTGGTGCGAGTACGGAACCCCAGAAGAACTGCCGAACATCTACCACCGCAAGGAGTACGAGGCGAGCCTCGACAAGTTGCCCGACTACCGCCTCACCTGTTTCTTCGTGGACAGGAACTACCGGCGCAAAGGGGTGGCAGCGGTCGCGCTTCGTGGTGCCCTGGACATGATCGCGCAGGCGGGCGGTGGCGTAGTGGAGGCGTACCCACAGGACACACCCGGCAAGAAGGTCTCGTCATCGTTCCTGTACAACGGCACCCGAAGCATGTTCGAGCAGGCCGGCTTCAGCTACGACCGCCGCAAGGGCGCGAAGCACTGCGTGATGAGCAAGACGGCCCACCAGGCTAGTGCGGCGACCGGCAACGTCCCGCCTGTGGTGGAGGGTGAAGTGTCAGCCACCGGACGTGAGGGCCGCCTTGTGCGAAGAGCGCCATTCCCATGATCGCGGTTGTTTCTACTGCACATAGGGGACTGGATTAGATCCGAAAACCCGGTGCATTCGGTCACGCTGACCGGGGCGTCGGGGGTCTCGCTGTCACGGACCAGTGCTGCCACGGTGCCCGGTGTGGCGGTGGTGACGGTCGCGCGGATGGAGACTTGGTGGTCTTCTTTGTTGTAGAGGCACTGGAGGTCGAACGCGGCGAAGAGTTCCATCTTCAGCCGGGCCGGTGCCTGGGCTAGGAGGTCTCCCAGCATCGGCAGGGCGTCCAGTAGTGCCGGGTCGCCGGGGCCGTCGTCGTGGTGTTTGGCGAGGTTGGCGAGTTCGGCGCTGACCTTGGCTCGTTCGTCTTCGAGTTCGGTGAACCGGGCGAGGTGGCGTGAGCGCATGGCCTGGACGGCGGGGTTGTCGGGGTCGAGGTGGGCGAGGTGCTCGATCTCGCGTGCCTGGGCGTTCTCGGCCGTGTCGATCTGGCGCAGTCGCTTGGTCAGCTGGGCCTTGTCCTTGTCGCGGCGTTCCTGTTCCTGGGCGGGGGTGGCGGTGGTGGCCTGGGCGAGTAGGGCGCGGCGTTCGGGGCCGAAGATGCGTTCTTGGAAGAACTGGCCGACGACGGTCATGAGGGTGTCTTCGCGGACACTGACGGTGCGGGGGTGGTCGGGGTGGGCGAGCATGTGCCGGGGGTTGTTCGGCTTGTGGGGGCAGATGAAGTAGGTGTTGATGTAGTCGGGGCCGTCGTCCCAGTAGCGGGTAGTGGTGCGGGTGATGCCGGTCATGCGGCGGCGGCAGTCGCGGCAGCGGACCCGTGAGCGCAGGGCGTATGTCTTTCGGGTGGCGGGGTGGGCGGAGCGGGTGAGGTCGTCGCGGGTGGTGGCGTGCTTGGCGCCCATCTCCTGTGCCTTGTCCCACAGGGCACGGGTCACGATGGCCGGGTGGGCGGGCTCGGGTGACCACAGCCACTCATCGGCGGGGACGTAGCGGGTCTTGCCGTTGATGGTGCGCTTGCGCCCGAACACCATGTGCCCGGTGTACTTGGGGTTTCCGAGAATGCCCCACACGGTGGTGACCAGCCACTTCGCCGCCCGGTCGGGCGGCGGGTAAGCGGCCGGGTCGGCGTTGAGGCGGTCGGTGATGGCCGGGATTCCGAGCCGGTCCCGGACACGCCAGGCGAAGATCTGCGCGACCACCCGGGCCTGGGGTTCGTCCAGGACGAGGCGGGTCTTGGTGCGCCCCTGGGCGGCTTTGAACGGGACCGGGTGCGGGACACGCTCCGCCTGGTAGCCGTAGGGCGGGGTGCCGGTGTTCCACCCCGCCAGGGCGGATTCGCGCATGCCCTTCCATGCCTTCTCCTTGATCTGCAACCGGAACCACTCCGCGACGCCCTGCTTCACGCGGCGGACGAGAACGGTGGTGGCATTGGCTCCGGCGATGTCGATCGGCTCGTCGGTGGCGAAGAGGGGGACGCCAGCGGCGGACAATTCCTTCTCCAGCTTCAAGGCGCTGAACGTGTCCCTAGCGGAGCGTTCGATGTCTTCACAGATCACGGCCGCGAACCGGGGCACGGGCGAGGCCGCTTCGGCGAGCAGGGAGGCCATGCCCCCATCACGCGGGATACCGACATTAGCCTGCTCGTGCGCCGTGCCGTGACCGCGTGCCTCCAGGTCCAGGCCACCGGATTCGATGTCGTAATAGTGGGCGGCGACGAACCACCCTGAGGGCAGCTTCTCATGCACGCCGCGTAGCTGGCGGCGCAGTGATGCGGCGGGGTCTTGCATGACGAGGGTGGAGGTCCGGCCGTAGAACGCGACCGGGACACGCTCGGGGCTGGTGGTCAGGTCTTGCGGTGCTGGTGCGCCCATCGAAGCAACTCCCATATGGCGGCGTTCTGGCGGGCTTCCCACTTGGCGGCTTCCGGGCCGGTGATGACCCGGACTTTCCACCGCACTTTCAGCCCGCCCGGTGTTTCGCTGTCATCCAAATTGTACCGGAAAACCGGGTATTTAGTAATGGATTCCGGCAATTCGGCCGTGTTTTCCTGGCCTTTTCCTGGCTGAATGTCAGGGCTCTGGTCTGGGAGTTCATCGCCTGGCGGTGTGTCTTGCGGGGGCTGGCTGTACGTCTCCTGCTCCTTTTCCGTGTTACGGTGAGTGGTCTTGGTGACCATTCACAAACGTGCGCGGTGGGCGGTTGTTTACCTGCGGTGCGGCGTGGTGGGGGGCGGCGTCGGCTACGCTGCTCCGGCGGGGCGGGCAGGCTCCTTCTGCCCGGAATAGTCCGCCGGCCGGCGCCGCAGGGTCCCGCCGCGCCGTGCCGCAGGTAAAGAACCGTCCACGGTGCCCGGACCCGGTGACGGTGACCTGGCACACCGGCCCTCACCTGCCTGGCGGCGGGGCCAGGTCAGCCCCTACCGTCAGGGTAAGCCAGGCACCCCCGCCCGTGGGCCTGACAGGCTAGGGGCGGGGGTGCTGATCTCGGTTTCAGGATCACTAGGTCAACTCGTCGGGGCATCACCTCCTCCGGTTGCCCACGGGCAGAAGGAGCGGGCCTGGCCTGGATGGCTAGGTCATGCTCCGGGCGATGGCCAGCAGGGTGGCGGTCCCGTAGGTTCGGCTGACGATGTTGGTGTCCACGCCGTGCAGGTCGAGTTCGACCCAGGCGGGGTTTGCCCTGGTGGGGTCGGTGTGCGGGAAGGTCACCAGCATCGGGTAGCCGTTGACCTGGGTGATCGCGTTCTTCCCGCTCATCCCGGCCATGGACTTGCGGAAGAAGGCCATCGGGTCGTGGTAGATCGCGGGCCACATCATGATCGTGACTTTCCCGTGGTCGAAGACCAGGGCGACCTGATGCAGTGGTGGGCTGACCCACACCTTGGCCAGGGTCTTGGCGTCCGCCAGAGGAGCATTTGGCACGTGGACGGGGAAACCGGCTGCTGCCTGCGCACCGGCAACTGTCGTCTGTTCCTCGTGCAGGAACGGGTGGCTGTAGTCGGGGGCCGAGGCACTGCCCGGCGCGGAGTTAGATCCCTGCCCTGAGCATGCGGTGACGCTCACCGCGGTGGCGGCGGCAGCCGCCCTCAGAAGCCTTGCCTTCATTCGCTGCTCCTGTCTAGCAGAGGTGGCCGCCGCTGTTCTGGACGTACAGTTCGCTGTTGCTGACCTGGGCCATGGTCCATCCCGGTGCGGTGTCGGCGAAGCACACGAGTTGCGCCCATGGCTGCCAGTGGGTGAGCGACGTGGCGTCCTGGAGGCTGTAGAAGTGGGTCCATAGGGTGTCGCAGGTGTTGCGGCGCTCGGAGTTGGTCAGTGCCCATCCCTGGTTGAACCGCATCGTCGGGGAGTAGTTGAAGGGCCTGGCCGCGCCGTCGAAGTAGAACCGGAAGATCCCGATGCCGTGGGCGTTGCCGACCTCGAAGTGCCAGCTGGCACCGGCTCCGATGGTCCCGGCCCACTGCTGCAAGCTGTCCTGCCCGTTGTCCACCCACTCG
>DASYYE010000063.1:0-1812 GCA_035946955.1 Streptosporangiaceae bacterium
TCGCCCTCACCGGGCTGCTGCTCGAGCAGATGCTCCCTGTCCCGGGCTCCCGCGTGGTGACACTCAGCAGCCTCGCGCACCGCATCCGGGCCCGGATCAACTTCGACGACCTGCAGTCGCAGCGGTCCTACAGCCGGGTGGCCGCCTACAGCCAGTCCAAGCTGGCGAACCTGATGTTCACCTACGAGCTGCAGCGCCGGCTGTCCGGCGCGGGCACCACCATCGCGGTCGCTGCCCACCCCGGCTTCGCCGCCACCGAGCTGACCCGCAACTCGCCGACGACCGCCGCGTTCAGCTACGCGCTGGTGAGCCAGAAGCCGGCCATGGGCGCACTGCCCACGCTGCGCGCCGCGACCGACCCCGGCGTGCTCGGCGGCCAGTACTACGGCCCGCGCGGACTCTTCGGGACCAGGGGCTACCCGAAACTGGCCAAATCCAGCAGGCAATCCCACGACACCGCCATCCAGCACCGCCTGTGGACAGTCTCCGAAGAGCTAACCGGGGTCACATTCCCGGTCTGACCCGGCCCCAGCGGGGCGTGCGGTGGGACGGCAAAGATGATCCGCCGGCTCCTCAGGGGCCGCAGGTTCGATGCCGCGCCGCGCAGCCCAGGACGCCCGGGCGCCACGGCGGGGAGCCACAGCATGCTGACCGGGGAGTGGCGCCCCCTGATCGATCGCGCTCCTTGCGCTCAACCGAACCCCGTGAGTCTCATCCGCGAACTCATCATCGACGGCACTCACGACAGGGCCTGGCCAGACCGATCGGAGGATCTGACATGACCGATACCAGCGGCGGGGAACCGGCCATCGCCGAAGTGCTAACCGCCATCAACGGCCTGCGCGTCAACGGCCCGGAACCGGTGCGGGCGCTGCGAGAAGACATCCTCGCCCTCGGTAACCGCACTCAACGGCTTATCGATGGGCTGCATGGGGACATGGAACAGCGCTTCGCACTGCTTCTGGACGCCATAGCTGACCTCCGTACCGGCCTTGAAGCGCACAGCAGAGCCATTCGCGATGCGTAGGACCGGTCCTCTCCATCCCATCGATCGGCCTGCCTCGATCGCATCGACATAGCCATTCGCATGGTCATCTACAGCGTCTGCAACAATCCAGGAGGTGCCTGACCATGGAATACCTCGTCAGCATGACCACCCACGTTCCGGACGGAGCGCCGGAAGAAGCGGTCCACGACGCCCGCGCCCGCGAGGCCACCCACTCGCGCGAGCTCGCGGCCCAGGGACACCTGCTGCGCCTGTGGCGCCCGCCGCTGCAACCACGCGAATGGCGCACCCTCGGGCTGTTCGCCGCCGCCGACGGCGACCGGCTCGAGGAGGTCCTCGCCTCGATGCCGCTGCGGGTGTGGCGCACCGATGAGGTCACCCCACTCTCGCCGCACCCGAACGACCCGCCCCCCACACCCACGGGCAGCGTCACCGCCACGGAGTTCCTGGTGACCTTCACCCTGGCCGTTCCGCCGGGCACGGCCGGCCAGACGGTGGAGGACACCAAGGCCCGTGAGGCGCGGGCCGGGAACGACCTGGCCGGCCAGGGACACCTGCTCCGGCTGTGGACCCTGCCAGACGGGCGCGCGCTGGGCCTGTACCAAGCCCGCGACGCCGCCCAGATGCAGGCGATCCTGGAGGCGCTGCCGCTGGCCCCCTGGATAACCGCGGACACCACGCCGCTGTCACCCCACCCCAGCGACCCAGCGATCATCTACCCGCCGGCCACGGCACCGACAGGAATGCCATGAGCGACAAGGGCCAGCAGGCTGCCATCATCACCGGCGGCTCCCAGGGGTGGTTCA
>DASYYE010000064.1:0-24741 GCA_035946955.1 Streptosporangiaceae bacterium
CGTCCGCGGCCAAGGCGCTGTCGGCATAGGACAGCGCGAGCCCGGAGATGCCTGAGAGGATCTTGGTCTGCACTCGGTGCCGCAGCGGCGGGAAGACCCGCACCGCGGACATGGCGACCGGCAACAGCAGGTCGGCGAACCAGTTGTGCAGGTCGATCAGGTCGGTGGCGCGCTCGGTCGAGGCGAGGAGCGCGGCCCCGACAGGCATCCGTTCCTGCGGGTAGGTATCGAGCAGCCCGGGCCCGGCGTAGCCGTGGACCACCATGGCGAGCTTCCATGCCAGGTTGTAGGCCTCCTGGAGCCCGGTGTTCATGCCCTGGCCAGAGGCTGGGCTGTGCACGTGGGCCGCGTCCCCCGCGACCAGGCAGCGGCCAGTGCGCATGCCGGAGACCATGCGCTGCTGGGCGGTGAACACCGACACCCAGGTCGGGTCCCCCACGACGAGGTCGCGCCCGAGTCCCGCCCGCAGCTTGGCCGCGAAACGGTCGGCGACCGCGCGCGGGCCACCGCCGTCGTCAACGTCGACGGTGTCGAGCAGGCGCCACCGGTTGCCGTCACGCAGCGGCACCGCCATGAGCGTGGCACCGCCGGTGCGGATGAAGTAGATGCTGTCACGGGGCAGGTCAACGGCGAGCGGCGCGTCAGCGAGCAGCCAGGTCTGGTTCGACGAACCGTGCAGCCGCAGGTCCAGGAGCTTGCGGACGGTGCTGTGGCCGCCGTCGCAGCCGACCAGCCATGGCACGCGGACCGATTCCCGCGAGCCGTCGGCGTGCTCCAGGCCGACCGTCACCGTGTCACCGTCCTGCTCGATGGTGGCCAGCGCGGTGTCCCACTCCGGTCTCACGCCCACCTCGGCGGCAGCCTCGCGGAGCACCGCCTCCGTCGCCACCTGCTCGATCGCCAGTGTGAACGGCCGCCGGGTCGGCGTGGCCCGGTAGTCGGCCTCCAGCCGCACCAGGCGGCGGCCGCCCTGGAACACCGAGAAGCCGGAGATGACCTGCCCGCGGGCGAGGAACCGGTCGAGCAGCCCGAGCTGGTCATAGACCTCGAGGGTCCGGGCATGCGTCGCGATCGCCCGGCTGGTGGCCGTCGGCCCGGTGGCGGCGTCCACCAGCCGCACCGCGACCCCGCGCCGGGCCAGCTCATAGGCGGCGAGCAGGCCGACCGGGCCAGCGCCGGCCACGAGCACGTCCGGGCCGGCCGAGCGCGTCATGACGGCTGGCCCGGGTCGTCGCGGACCACCACCGGCGCGAGTGCCTCGTCGATGCGCGCCACGAGGTCGTCATCCAGCGTGACCCCGACGGCCTTGGCGTTCTCGGTCACCTGGTCCGGCGACGAGGAGCCGATGATGACGCTGGCGGTGTTGGGGTTGCGCAGCAACCATGCCAGGGCGAGCTGGCCCATGGTCAGGCCTGCCTCGTCCGCCAGCGGGCGCAGCATCGCCACCCGGCCCAGCGTCTCCGGGGTGAGCCAGTGCTGCATCAGCGAGGCACGGCCGCCCATGGGGCTGGCGGCCCGTGTCCCGGCCGGGAGTTCCCCGCGCGGCTCGTACTTGCCCGTCAGCACCCCCTGCTCCAGCGCGAAGTAGGGGACCTGGCTCAGGCCGAGGCGTTCGCAGGCGGGGATGACCTCGTTCTCCGGCACCCGCCAGAGCATGGAGTACCGCGGCATGTGACAGACCACGCTGACGCCGTACTCCTTGCCGTAGGCGACGGCCTCCTCGATCCTGGCCACGGGCCACTCCGACAGGCCCATGTACAGCACCTTCCCGGCCCGGACGAGGTCGGCGAAGGCCAGCATGGTCTCGTCGAGCGGCGTGGTGTGGTCGTAACGGTGCGCGGTGTAGACGTCGATGTGGTCCACCCGGAGCCGCCGCAGCGAGCCGTCCACCGACTCTATGATGTGCTTACGGGACAGGCCCCACCCGTTGGGCCCCTGGCCGGTGGGGAAGCACACCTTGGTGCACAGCACCAGGTCCTCACGTGGCTCGCCAGCCAGCGCGGTGCCGAGCGCCCGCTCGGAGCGGAACGGCCCGTACACGTCAGCAGTGTCGAACGTGGTGACGCCGACGTCGCGGGCCGCGCGGATCGAGGCGACCACGGACTCCTGCGGCACGTTGTCGTTCGGGTAGAGCAAGTTGCCATAGGTGATCTGGCTGACTTGGAGGCCGCTGCGGCCCAGGCGCCGGAATTCCATTCACCCGAGGGTGGCCGCCGAGCGTCGAAGGTGACTGGAGACCACCTCGACGCCAGCTGGCAGCAAAGCCCGAGCCGGTTTCCAAGGGCTTTCAAGCGCAGGAACGGATGCTCTTCCAGCATCGGGGAGTCAGCCCCGGCAGCAGTGGACGACACGGCAGGCGGGACAGTCCCGCGCCCGGCGAGGAGGCCGAAGTGGTTCCGGCAACGGCAGGCCTTCCTGCGGCGGCGCCGTGGCGGTCCAGCGACCTCGACGGCTTCGCCGAGTCGGCGCTGACCACCGAGGGGGCGGCCGTGGCCACACCAGCGTTCCACGAGTGGCTCGCCGACCGCCGGCGCCAGACGCGGCTGACCGTGACACAGATCCCCTTCGCGGCGCTGCGTGGCTGGGGGTTCGAGCGCGACACTGGGAACCTCGTCCACGACAGTGGGCGGTTCTTCTCTGTGGAAGGGCTGCGGGTCCAGACCGGCCGTGGCGGGGAGGTGCACGCCCGCTGGTTCCAGCCGATCATCAACCAGCCGGAGATCGGCATCCTGGGAATCGCGGTCAAGCGGATCCACGGGGTTCTTCACTGCCTGATGCAGGCCAAGGTCGAGCCGGGCAACGCCAACGGCGTGCAGCTGTCGCCGACGGTCCAGGCGACGCTCAGCAACTACACCGGAGTGCACCAGGGCAAGCCAGTGCGCTACCTCGACTACTTCACCGACCGCAGCCGCGGCCGCACGCTCGTGGACGTGCTCCAGTCTGAGCAGGGGGCGTGGTTCTACCGCAAACGCAACCGGAACATGGTCGTGGCGGTAGACGACGACGTAGAGGCGCACGAGGACTTCTGCTGGCTGACGTTCGGCCAGCTCCGGCGGCTGCTGGCACTGGACGACGTGGTCAACATGGACGTGCGCACAGTCTTCGCATGCCTGTCTTTCGAGGCCTGCGCCCCGCTGGCCGACCAGCCCGCCGCGACGGGGGACGACGCGGCGCGGTTCCGGCGGGCACTGCTGGCGTCACTGTCGCCCGGGGCGCCCGCGTTGCTCACGGCAACCGAGCTGCTGAGCTGGTTCACCGAGGTCAAGACCCGAAGCGTGGTGTCCGCAGAGCGGATCCCCCTGGCTGAGGTGGCTAACTGGCTGCGACTGCCCAGCGAGATCCGTCATGAGAGCGGGCGGTATTTCAGCCTGGTCGCGGTGGAGGCCGAGGCGGGCAGCCGTGAGGTGGCCCGCTGGACGCAGCCGCTGCTGCGGCCGCATGGGCCGGGCGTGGTCGCGTTCCTCGCCCGCCGGTTCGGCGGCGTCCTCCATGTCCTCGCGCACGCCCGGGTGGAGCCGGGCTTTCTCGACGTGGTGGAACTGGCGCCGACGGTGCAGTGCACGCCGGGCAACTACCGTCACCTGCCGGCCGCGCAGCACCCGCCGTTCCTCGCCCGGGTACTGTCCGCGCCCGCCAGCCAGATCCGCTATGACGCGGTCCAGTCCGAAGAAGGCGGCCGGTTCGACCGGGCGCAGAACAGGTACATGGTGGTGGAGATCGACGACGAGCCCGCGCTGCCGGAAGACTTCCGGTGGCTGACCATCGGCCAGCTCACCGGCCTGCTCAGGCACAGTAACTACCTCAACGTCCAGGCGCGCAGCCTCATCGCGGCGCTGCACTCGGTGTGGTGACGGGCGTGTCCTCCCACCCGGGCCTTCCCGAGCTGCGGCTCGGTGTCCTTGGCTGTGCCAGCGTCGCGTGGCGGCGCACCCTGCCCGCGGTGGCGGCTACCCCGGGCATCCGCGTCACCGCTGTCGCCAGCCGGGACCCCGCCAAAGCGGAGGAGTTCGCCAGGCGGTTCGGCGCGGAGGCGGTGGCGGGCTATGAGGCACTGATTGGCCACGGCGGCCTCGACGCCGTGTACATACCGCTGCCGGCGGCCCTGCACGCATCATGGGTCCGCCGGGCGCTCGACGCCGGGCTGCATGTGCTCGTGGAGAAACCGCTGGCCACAACGGCGGGAGAGGCCACCGACCTGGTCGCTGCCGCACGTGCCCATGGCGGCGTGCTCATGGAGAACTTCGCGTTCGTGCACCACTCACAGCTCGCAGAGGTGCACCGGCTGGTGGCCGAGGGCGCGATCGGCGAACTCCGCAGCTTTGCCAGCGAGTTCGCCTTCCCGCCACTGCCACCGGACGACATCAGGTACCGGCCAGAGCTCGGGGGAGGGGCGCTGCTCGACGCCGGGGTCTACCCGCTGCGTGCCGCCCGCGAGTTCCTCGGGGACGAACTCTCCCTGCTCGGCGCGAGCCTGCGGGTCGATGCGGGCACCGGCGTCGACGTGGCAGGTGCCGCCCTGCTCACCGCCCCCGCGGGGGTGAGCGCCACGGTCACGTTCGGGTTCGCGCACTCCTACCGGTGCGCGCTGACCCTCTGGGGTTCGGACGGGCGGATATGTCTCGACCGCGCCTACACCGCACCTGACTCGTTCGCGCCAGCGCTCCGGCTGGAGCGGGCCGGGGGTGCGGAGACCAGGGACCTGCCGCCTGACGCCCAGTTCGCCCGGCTCCTCGAAGCGTTCGTGCGTGCGGTCCGGTCAGCACGTGGGGAGGGCGGTCACGCTCCCGGGCCAGTTCGTGCCGGGTCAGCCGGTGACCGGCCAGCCGGTGACGGGCTCGACGGCATCGTGGCGCAGGCGGCCCTAGTGGAACGTGTCGCCATCCATGCGCACCGCTGCGTGACCCGCTGACGGGCAACCCAGGCCCGCTGACGGGCAACCCAGGAAAGGACCCGGCTTGCGCTACGAACACCTCTACATTGCCGGTGCCGGCTGCTGGCTTCCGCCGCGTATGTCCACGCTGGAAGCGGTCAGGACGGGGGCACTGCCTGCCGGGCGCCGCGAGAAGATCGGGTTCTTGGCGGCGGCGGTGGCGCCCGACGACATGGCACCCCCGCAGATGGCGGTCCGTGCCGCGCGGACCGCGCTGGACCGGGCGGGCACCGCAGGTGGTGACCTCGCCCTCGTGCTGCACAGCAGCATCTGGTTCCAGGGCGTGGACATGTGGCCGACCGCGAGTTACGTCTCTGACCAGGCCGGTGCCAGGTACACGCCCGCCTTCGACCTGGGCCAGCGCTCGAACGGCGGCATGGGGTCCCTGGAGTTGGCCGCTGGTTTCCTCACCGGCGCTGGCGGCGGGACCGCCTTGCTGACCACGGCCGACCGGGTGCGGCCCCCTCGTATCGACCGCTGGAACACTCTGGCCGTCAGTGTCTACGGTGACGGTGGCACGGCGGTCGTGCTCTCGACGGACGGCGGTGTCGCCGCGGTCCGTGCCACCTGCACCGTTGCCGACAACTCCCTGGAGTTGCTGGCCCGCGGCAACGAGCCGTTCTCGCCCTGCCCCCCCGACCCCCGGGAGAAGCTGGACTTGGAGGGGCGGGCAGTGGTCAGCGTGGCCAGCGTCATGCCTGACGCGGTGAAGCGGCTGGTCTCAGTACTCACCGGCGCCCGTGACAGCGTGCTCGAAGAGGCTGGCGTGGGCATGGATGACATCGCGACGGTCGTGAGCCCAGCGACCAGGCGCGGGCAGGGCCACGGTGAGCTCCACCACCTGCTCGGTGTGCCCGACGAGCGCACTACCTGGCATTTCGGGAGGTATACCGGCCACCTCACCTGCGGCGACCAGTTCGCGGGGCTCACTCACCTGATCGAGGCGCGGGAAGTGAGCGCCGGAGACCTCGTGCTCATGTATGGCGGCGGTGTCGGGTATTCCGTGACCGCGGCGGTCATCGAGGTCTTGGCGGTGCCTGCCTGGCGGCCTAGTGCCCAGGAATGGCCGTGTGAGCCCACGGTCCCAGTGAGTGGCTAGCCGCTCGCTCAGGGCCCAGAACGGTGTGTCGCGGGTGAGGTAGCCAATAGGTACTCACCATGGGTATCGAAAGTTGTATCGCACGCTTTCTCGTGGCTACCGCCGACGGTAAGAAAGTATCGGCGGACTGAACTTGTGGTAACAGCAATGCTGCCTGGAATGGCGGTATGGCTATTCTCGAGATGGACCTGAGCGAGTTGCGGTGAGCAGACGGGGCAGCCGGGCTCTTCCCTGAGACCACAGGAGTGACAATGACGATCCGTATCAACGTTCTTGGGCCCTTGCAGGTGAGCATTGACAGTCGCGATTGCACACCGAGTGCCCGGATGGTCCGGCGGGTGGTCGCCCTGCTCGCGATGCGAGCGAACCGGGCCGTCCAGATGGAGTCCCTGATCGAGGAGCTGTGGGGGACCGAACCCCCGCCAAGCGCGGTCACCACCGTGCAGACCTACATCTACCACCTGCGCAAGATATTCGCGGCCTCTGGTGTCGAGAACGTGGAGGGGACGCTGCTCGTGACCAGGCCCGCTGGCTACGTCCTGCAACTCGGGGAGGAGTGCCTCGACGCGCAGGTGTTCGAGCAGCGCACCGCCGCGGGGGCGGCCATGTTGGAGCAGCATGACAACCACGCCGCCGACACCTTCCGGCAGGCACTCGGCATGTGGGCCGGACCGGCGCTGGCCGACGTGCCAATGGGCAGCCTGCTCCAGGCCCATGTGGTGCACCTGGAGGAAGTGCGGCTGTCCGCCCTGGAGATGCGGATCCAGGCGGACATGCGGCTCGGCAGGCACCGGCAGCTCATCGGCGAGCTGAGGTCGCTCGTGGCCAGCTACCCGCTGAACGAGTGGTTCCACGCCCACCTGATCGAAGGGCTGAGCCGTGCGGGACGCCGCAGCGAGGCCCTCCAGGCCTACCAGCACGTCCGCACCGTGCTGTGCAACGAGCTGGGCGTGGACCCCTCGCCGGAACTGCAACGGCTCCAGCTCGAGGTTCTCGAGGGCGGTGCATCTGACACCCCCCGCAACGCGGCGCGATTGCACCGCAGGGTCAGCGTCGCAGGTGGGGCCCTGCCCCACACGGGACGGTGAACTCGACGCGAGTACCTGCGCCCGGTGCGCTCGAGATGGTGATCACGCCATCGAGCAGCGCCACTCGCTCCCGCATGGCCTGGGTTCCCATGTGGTCGGCACGGGCGCAGGTACCGACGTCGAAGCCAGTCCCGTCGTCCTCCACCCTGGCCCGCAGTTCGTACGGCGCGATGTCGACCTGCACCAGGATGGTGCGGGCCTCGCTGTGCAGGATGGCATTGCACAACGCCTCGCGGACCACCAGGTATGCCTGGTCCCTGACCTCGGGCGGGGCCCATGCCTCGTCGCCGTTGACGACCACCTGGGCTGTCTCGGAGTACGCGGTCGCCGCGAGGAAACCACGCAGTGCCTCCTCCAGGCCCACTGGTTCGGAGAACCTGAGCCCGCTGATCACACCCCTGATGTCGCTCATCGCGCTGGACAATTCGTGCTGGATGACGCCGATCCTGTGGCCGCTGCCCGCCAGTCCCCGGTCAGTGTCCATGGCATGCAGCTCGACCTGACGGTATGCGGCATTGAGGTGGGCTCCGACCCGGTCATGGAGCTCTCTGGCCAGCTGGTGCCGTTCGTCGGTCTGGACACGGTTCATCATGTCCACCAGGAACCTGCCGTGGCAGGCCACCGCCGTCGCCGTCCGTCTCATGATGGCGTGGTTGACGGCGATACTGGCCTGGCTCACCAGCGCATCCCCGGCCGGCCATTGATCAGCCACCACACTCATCACCACGGCGAACAGGTCCGTTGCCGCCTGCATGAATTCGGCCGGGTGCACGCCCGTACCCGGGTGGGTGGCGCCCTCGGCCGCTGCCTGCCATGTCTCTTCTTCGGTGACGGGGACCTGGGTGCCACGCAGACCGCAGTCGATGTCGTCGAGGATCCGCTCCGCGTGCTGGACGGCCTGTGTTATCGCCCAGGGGTCACGGGCCAGGCGGCCGTCCCTGCCGCAGAGCACGTGCTGGTATTCCCGCAGGACATGGCTGCGGTGTGACGCGAGGTGATCAGCGAGAATGATCCGGGAACACGATGTGGAATCGTCCCAGACCACGTTCTCTGCTAGCTGCATCACAACCCTCGGATTCCACGACGACAGGGCATGCAAAACTGCGCCCGCAGCGGCCGACGTTCCTTCCCCTGCCCGCGAGGGGCTTCAGGCAGGTTCCCGCTCAGGAACGTCGATGGCACCAGGCTCAAGGGTGACAGAACAATCTTAGCCATGGTATCTGATTCACACGCCACCGCGGCAAGTTAATTTTTGTGAAAAGACCTTTCCACATATTTTACAAGGCCAGGCCTCCCTTACCTTGGCCTTTCATCGGTTGGTGGTGGCTGACCAATGCGTCCACTAGCGAAGTGCTCCTGGCCTGAGGCGTTTGAGGGCTAGGGAATGTCGGCCCAGCCCGGTCCGCCAGTGCCCGCAGCTGCGCAAGCCCGCTTGCGACACGGAGCCGCCGTCATCGGCGGTGACTTCCGGCCCTTCAGCCAGCCGTAACCCCTACGGGCGGGGGCAAGGCATTGACAACGTTGTTGTCATACGGCCTCAAGGCCGCGGCTGGGCGGGGTCATCCCGTCACCCCCAATGATGTGGGCTTACCTCGGGGAGTCTTCCGCTCCGGGTGCCAACACGGTGGGCGGACAGGCGCGGGGCCTCGATCAGTGCCGCGGAAACGGCCTTGTTGACGGCGTCGATGCGGGACACCGCGTCGAGCTTGACGAAGATGTTGCGCAGGTGGCGCTTTACCGTGGCCTCTGTCAGGGAGAGCCTGGCCGCGATCTGCGCGTTGCTCATCGCCTGCGCGACCAGGGTGAGGACCGCCCGTTCACGATCGGACAGTGCGTCGCTGGAGTACCCCTGGGCGCCCGTCAGGCTGGCATGCGACACCGACAGGGCGATCCTGCCGTTGTCAGCGCACGCGGTGCGGACCGCGGTCACCAGTTCCTGCCGGGTCACGCTCTTGAGGAGGTAGCCGCGGATGCCCAGTGCGAGCAGGGTGCGCAGCAACACCGGGCCGTCATGCATGCTGAGCACGACCACCCGCGTGGCGGGCGAGACCTCGTGGAGGCGGCGGACGGTGGTGGCCGCATCGTCCCCGGGGATCTCGATGTCGAGCAGGAGTATGTGGGGCGTGGTCTCGGCGGCCAGTACGACAGCGCCTTCGCTGTCCCCGGCTTCGCCGACCACTCTCAGGTCGGGTTCTGCCTCCAGGATTTCCCGTACCCCCGAACGCACCAGCACATGGTCGTCGACAAGTGCGATGGTGATCGCCTCACCTGGTTGATGTGTCCGTACCCCGTGGTGCAGTCGGGGCGCGATGTCTGTTACCCGCATTTCAGTAACCCCCGTCTCGCGCGGCATCGTAGAACCCTCCGGTGGGAGGGCGGTGCACGACCGGACCTCACCCTGGTCCGCACGATGGTCCGGTGCCGCCCTGGTGGTGCCTGGCCAGCGAAGACCCGACCGCTGTGCCAACAAGATCCTCAGGAACGGGTAGAAACATCGTAGTTGCAGGCGGAACAGTCCGAATTTCGTGTTTATTGTGATAAGTGGACAAACCTGGTAGGCGGTGAACCGGCGGCACACCACCACACCAAAGGCTCCTGAGATTCTCCTCAGAGGCTCCCTCCGAGCTGGACCCAGCCGACCCAGCCCACGCTGCCGCTGTGGTACGTGTGCGCCAGCTGCCGGTTGGAGTCCTCGGACAGGACTTCGGGTGTCCCGCTGGCATTGACGAATGCCTTGGGGCTGCCCAGGACGGTGCCACCCATGGTCGATGGGGACGACCACCCGGTGGAGCCGTTGGCCGCGATCTGGTACACGTGCCCGAGTCCACCGTTGGCCTGCCGGTAGAACACCTCGACCAGCCGTCCGGGCTGCCCGCGTGCTGCCAGGCATGGACCCGTCCATGAAACAAGCTGATTGACAATCATGAAGCTTCCTGTGGAATCTTGAGTGCCGATGCCTCGTCGGCGGCAGAACCCCTGCCCGAGGTACTTCTGGTCATGTCTTCCTTCCGTGGCTTCCGCTGAGCCTGTTTCGGACTCGTTGACAGCATGCGAAGGGCCGTCCTTGATCTGTCCTCGTTTCGTCCCCGGGCCGGCCTGCCCGTGTGGTGCGCGCTATCCCGTATGCAGTCCGACGAACTGGACTTGACCGGCGGCCATCGTGCTGTGGATGCCGTGCGCGCAGGTGGGGCCCACCGCTATCACGGAATCGGCAACTGAGCGGCGAGCAGTGCTGCCTCCTGGGCATGGCCGGTGGTGTTGGGTGGAACCACTCCTGGAAGGTCGCGAAGCTGGGACTCTGGACGAGGTTCTGCGGCTCGCTTCCCATCGTCTAGGACAGCGCTACTGAAACGATCCTGTCCCGCTTCAACCGCGGGGACTGCCAGGGGCGAGGAGGCCGCGGCACAGCACTGGCAGCGGCATCGCGCCCGGTGGCAACCCGCGAGCCAGCGGCCCACGCGTCATCGGGCCCGGTGGCGGTGACGGGGAACAGGGAGCCACCTGGGTCATCGAAGCCGATCCGCCAGCCCGGGGTGCCTGCCGCGCCTGCGGCCGGGAAGCTAGCCGCCGTCCCCAGCAAGACGGCGGCACCGGCCACTACCCACCTGACCAGACCGCTCATCGCGGAACCTCCTTCGCCGCGAGGTCGTTGCGCCTTATCTGCGCCCAGCGCAGCAGCCTCAGCGGCATCATCGCCGTAGCGTCTGGAGAAACTCTGGAGGGTTCCGCGGGCCCAGCGCGCAATGCCGTCGTAAGGTGCGGGTCTGGCCGCATTCAGCAGGATCCCGGCACCTGCCGGCCGCAGCCAGCCGCGGTGGCACCAGGAGGGCGTCGGCGAACGGGGCCAGCGCGCGGCCACCGGTCGGGTCGGCGGTTGCCTGGCCCCGCCCGGCAGGGAAGGGTGGATGGGTGATCGAGGCCGTCGTGTTCGACCTGGATGGGGTGCTGGTCGATTCCGAGCCGGTGTGGGAGCAGGTGCGGCGGCAGGTGGTGGCCGAGTATGGCGGCCACTGGGCCCCGGACGCGCAGCAGCGGCTGATGGGCATGAGCACCGGGGAATGGGCCCGCTGCCTCAGTCACGGCCTGGGCACCAGCCTGCCGCCGCACCACCTCCTGATGGACGGCCCGCTCCTGACGGCCCAAATATGAGCCCTTGTCCGCTGAGCTGGGATCAGAATGCTTCTATGGCAGATGTTTCCATCTATGTAGCGGTAATTGCCGCAGCCGCCGGAGTCGCCGGAGCTGCGGTTCCCACACTCACGGTCATGGTTCGTGACGTAGCCCAGGCGAAGCGCGACAGGAATGACCGGCTAACGGATAGGTGGCAGCAGGCGTGCCTGGACCTGGTGCGCTCGGCTCAACAGTTGCGCACGAAGGTGGTGGACGCTGCCCAGTACCATGGCCCAGAGATGGCAGGCCGTCTTGAAGAGATCCGTGGCCGCAATGCCGAGGTCCAGGTACACGCAGTAATGACTGGACTCTTCAGTGCAGAGAGGCTCGGGAGACTCGCCGACGATCTGGCCGAGGCCGCCAGTCAACTCACTACGCTTGCGACAAAGAATGCCAACATGGAGATCGGTGAGATGGACCCGAAGCCTGACTCCACGGGATTCAGTGAGAGCATAAAAGCTTTCAGTAAAGCTTTCGTCAGTGAGTCCAGGGGGTAGCTCAATAGCGTTCGGCCAGATTCTGGCCGGCAATTTCCAATGCAGTTCTGTGCTGGTGTTCCGGCAGCGGGGGGTCAGTTGCGTTGAGGGCGTGCCTTGCCAGCGTTATCGCAGTGGCCTTGTCACCAGCGAGCGCTTTAGCGCGTGCTGCATACAAGAGCACCGGCCCGTTCCTCGGCGCGTCCTCAAGGGCGCCCTCGATCTCCTTCTCTGCCCCCGGCTCGCCAAGCTGGGCCTTGGCCAGCCCACGTGCCGCACGGGTCGATGGACGTTCACGGTGGACCACGCGTTCAAGGTCGTGCAGAGCCTCGCGGGAATCACCTAGGTCAGCCAGGATTTCGCCGCGGACCTGCAGCGCTTCCTGGTTGCCTCCATCTATCGCGAGTACACCAGTGAGGACTGAGATGGCTGTTCGGCTCTGGCCCATCACCCACAGGGCCACAGCGAGCTGGGTCTGCACAGTCAGATCGTGGGGAGCCCGATCGGAGGCGGAGCTCAGTTCTTCAACTGCGGCAGCTGGCTTTCCCTGGGCCAGTAGCATCTGCCCAACCGCTGCGAGCTGACTAGCAACAGCCGGCGTATTCCGTACTGCTTCGAACAGGCGGGCCGCCGACCGGTAGTGGTTCTCCGCTTCCGAAAGCCGGTCCTGCTCGGACGCCAAGTTGCCGAGCAGCGAATATACTTCGGCTAGGTGCCGAAAGTCCGTGGTCGGCAGGCCGTGCAGGGCATATCCGGCATAGCGCTGAGCAAGACTGAACTCACCCAGGGCCAGGGCTCGCCCGGCCGACTCGGTGTAGTATTCCGCACCTGCTAGCGGCGGATGCGAGTCGGTCGCGTGCCGCAACGGCTCAATAAGCCGGTCGCTGAGCAGTTGGTACCAGATAGCTCCTGCTCGCCTTTCGGCGACCAGCAAATACCCGTCTTCGAGTGCCCGCAGCACTGCGTTAGGCACGCCCGCGGTGTCAGCGAGGCCTTCGTAAGCGGTCCCACGGGTGCCTCCCGTGGTCACGAAGGTGCGCACCAGCCAAGCCTGCAACAGTCCTGATGACATGTCGTGGTCGGTGGCGGTGAGCGCTATGAGCTGCCCACAATATGAAGCCAGCGCTGCATCGACCTCGCCGTACCGGCGTATGTCGTGTTCACTCACGACACTGACTTCAGCGGGCAGTGACTTCCACAAGCTCGAGCACACCGCCTGGAGCAGCGCGGGCTCTACGCGATCAAGGTCAATGGAGCGTTCCGTCCCATCGCCGGTCTCGATCTTGCTAGTCATCAAGCCCCTGACCAGCTTCTCGGGAGCCCCTGCCGCAAAGGACCGCCAAGTAGCGGTGAGTGGCCGGGTCACGGCGTCAAGCGCCTGATCGTAGTCAAGCGGCCTCAGGTGGAACTGAGCGCCGTTGCCGAGCTCTGCCGTGAACAGGTCGACCACTGATTCACGGCAGGAGAGCAGGAGGTGCAGACGCAGTGACCCCCGTGACGACTCCTGCACGGACTCCGCCAGTTCACGGAGGAACTGGCGGCTGTACACCTGACGGCCAGGCTCTGAACTGGCGAAGAGTTCTTCGGCTTGGTCTATCACCGCGAACACTGTGCCGCCGTGTCGTTCAGTTCGCCGTGCCACAAATTGCCTGATGGTTACTCCGGCGAGGCTAGTGGCGGCTTCGTTCGGTGACCAAGAGGCGAGGAGCGACTGGGTGTAGGGATTGTGCGGTGGCAACGCTGGACGAGGGTACGTCCACCCAGAAAGCAGACGTCCAGGAGCTAAAACGTCATGACTGTCTTCTTGGAGCCGTGGTATCAGGGCTGCGGACAGTAGTGAACTCTTCCCAGCCCCCGTGTGGCCGTACATAATTGTCAGGTAGTTCGTCCGCCACAGTTCGGCCAGGGTGTCGGCCTCTGAAGCGCGGCCGAAGAACAAACCCTGCTCGTGCTGTTGAAACGGACGGGCGCCTGGGTAAGGCCCGTTCGCAGACCACTTCGTCGTGGCGGTCCGAGTCACAAAACGTGCCTTCATCCTCCGCTCGCGGGAGACAACTCCGCACTACCAGTGTTGCCATGTGGAGGCGTGTCCGCTCAAGTTCCTATGAACCGACATCGTTGTGACTTCTGATTCACTCAGATGCGGTTGTTGAATCCGTAATGACCACCATCCTGTGCGGGAGCCAAGATCCGGTCCAGCACCTGTGCCAGGGCAGACTCATCAACTTCCTTGATCAGGTCGTACAGCGAAACACCGCTGACGTCGATCAGGACATCCTCGCCTACGTCGTCCATGACGGCTCCTTGCGGTGGCACCACTCAGAGGGCCAGCCAGCGAGGGCATAGAGATCCGCCCGGGCGGCGAGCCCTGTTTTTACGATGACATGCCTCCTTATAGCTGTCGAGACTTTGATCTCTTCAAAGTAGGAACATCAGGATCTATCCCGGCCCACGGGTCACACGCGGCACATCACTAACGCCTGAGGTACGAGCCTCTCTGGGTCAGCCCTGGTACGTCATTTCACATCGGCGCAACGAAGCATAGGATGACCCTGTGACAGTTCCGGATTCCTCACCAGCCTTCCCCAGGATCTGGGGCAATGTCCCGCAGCGCAACATGAACTTCACTGGCCGCAAGGAGATCCTTACCCAGCTTAGAGAGGGCGTCTCCAGTGCCGTGACTGCTGTGCTCCCGCATGCCCTCCAGGGAATGGGGGGCGTTGGTAAGACAGCCGTCGCGATCGAATATGCACACTTGTTCCGGTCAGAGTACGAGCTGGTCTGGTGGATTCCCGCCGATCGGCCCGCATTGGTGCGCTCATCGTTGGCCGCGCTCGCGGGGCCACTCGGTTTAGAGTCAGCAACTGCGGGGGGGATCGAGACCGCGGCAACGGCAGTCCTCAATGCGCTTCGCCTCGGTGAACCGGTCCGGAGATGGCTGTTGGTCTTCGATAATGCGGACCAGCCGGAGGAGATCAACGAAATCATCCCCCGAGGCCCGGGTCACGTTTTGATTACTTCACGCAACCACCGCTGGCAGTCTGTGGTCGATACGGTGTCGGTTGATGTCTTCACCCGCGGGGAAAGCACTGCATTCCTCGCAAAGCGGGTTCGCGGTGGGATTAGCGAGTCCGAGGCTGGCAGGCTCGCTGAGGAACTTGGTGACCTTCCACTGGCGCTCGAACAGGCCGGGGCGCTCCAAGCTGAGACAGGGATGTCGGTCGATGAATACCTGCGACTGCTCAGGCAGCACGCGCCAGCGATCATGGATGAAGGCAGGTCACCGGAGTATCCGCGATCGATGACTGCGGCCTGGCGGCTCTCGGTCTCTACGCTTGAACAGCAGATGCCGCTGGCCCTGGAGCTGTTGCGATGCTGCGCTTTTTTCGGCCCCGAACCAATTCCACGAGATGTTTTCAGGCTGGGCACGCAGGCAGGGGAAAACCCGGTTGGTGATCCGCTGGAAAATCCGATCCTGCTTGCCAGGGCTATCAGGGAACTCGGCAGATTCGCACTGGTCCGGATCGACGGCCGCACGATCCAGGTCCACCGGCTGATCCAGGCTCTGCTACGTGATGAACTTCCTCTGGACCGGCAAGACCGTTACCGACACGAGGTACATCTCATCCTCGCTGCCAGTGCGCCAAAGGATCCCGACGACAACGACCTGTGGCCACGTTTTTCCGACTTGGTTGCGCATGTGGCAGCACCCGCGACAGACATGGCCTCATGCCGGAGCCCGGACGTACGCTTCTTCGTGCTCAATGTTATTCGATACCTTTACAGGTCCGGTGACCGTAAGTCTTCCCGGGATTTCGCCGAGCGGTTTATATCGCGGTGGACAAAGGACTCCGGTGCTGAGGACCCAGCGGTTCTTGGGGCGTACCGGCACCTTGGTAATTCTCTTCGCGACCTCGGCCTCTACAATGAGGCTCATTCAGTCATTGGGCCGACCCTCGAAGGGGCCAGCAGAATCCTCGGTGAACGAGACCCCCTGACACTGTCCCTAGCCAGTTCCTATGCCGCTGACCTGCGGGCGCGTGGGGACTTCCGCGATGCACAAAAACTTGATGAAGTCACGGTCCAGTTGCGCGAGGAGACCTTGGGGCCTACGCGCACTGAGACTCTCCGGGCCAAGAACAACCTGGCGCTCGACTACGGGTTGACAAGCGACTATAAACATGCCCAGGAACTCCAGGAGAGCACCTTCCGCCTACAAAATGAAGGAACGGAGGGCGTAAACCAGACAGACGTCCTGATATCGTGGAACGGTTTGGCTCGGCTGGTGCGGCTTCGCGGCTATTACAGCGAGGCTCGTGACGTGGGCGAAGAGGCTTATGACTACGGCCTCGAGACGCTCGGGCGCGAAAACTACTGGACGCTGCGCACTGGCATAGACCTGTCGATTGCTTTGCGGCGTATTGGATCAACACGTGGCGCCTCCCTCGCGCTGGCGCGCGAGATATACGACCGATGTGTCCGTCTGTTCGGCCAAGAGCACCCCGACACCCTGGCAGCGGCGATCAGCCTTATCAACATCCAGCGGACCATGGGCATTACAGATGAGGCCCTGGCCTTGGCAGTGCTCACAATGGACCGCTACCCCGAGATCTACGGTCCCGACCACCCATATAATTACGGCGTTATTGGAAACCTGGCGTTGCTGCGCAGGGTGACTGGCGACTCGGCTGAAGCCCATAGGCTCGACAAGAAGGCCCTCGCCGGGCTCGATGGAAGGCTGACCCGAGACCATCACTACTCACTCACGGCCGCGACCAACCTTGCGAGCGACCTCGCCGCGCTTGGCGATGTGACTGCGGCATGCGAACTTGGCGGGGATACCTGGGGGCGCCTGCGGCGCCTACTGGATGACGACCATCCACTGACCATTGGCTGCGCGGCCAACCTGGCAGTGGATCGGCGTGCATCGGGGGATGAGGATGGGGCGTTGGCACTGCACGATGAGGCCATGCAGTTGTATGCGGACACGATCGGGCTCGACCATCCCGATGCTGAAGCTGCAGCTGAGTGGCGGCGCCTCGACTTCGACTTCGACCCACCGCCGATCTAGAGGACGCCACCAATAGAGCAGGCCGCTTGGCATCGGTCTCTCACCGAGGGTGCTCGGCTAGGCCGGGACTGGCCCATTGGCGGACTGCCAACGAGCTAGGTGCTCTTGTGCATCATCGTCCGCCAGTTGCTGCGCTTCCTTAGGCACCGCCTCCTCCTGCCACCCACGCAAGGTGTGTGCCATCCCCTGGACGAACTCCATGCCGGCTGGGGTCAGCCCGCCACTCACCTCGAGAGTCTCCACAACAAACAAGGCCGCAGCTCGCCACCTTGCGAACTCGGCGTGCGCTCCGAGTGCATCGTCACCGCGGTCCAGCAGGCGTTGCTTGCGCCAGAACCTGCTGACCCCGACGTAGGCGTATGCACCTTGCAGCAAACCGCCGACTGGCCGAGGGTCATCCCGCCACGGGGCGTAGAAAAGACGGCCATCGTCGGGCGAGACCAACCTGACAATATCCAGCAAGGCGGAGAGTTTCAGATGCTGTACCTCATGTACGAGTGTCACCGCGAAGACCCGTGCGTCGGGAGGCTTCGACAGGGCCACGGCACCGAAGGTTTCTGCGGAACTCGTACTAACCTGACCGTGCGCCGGCGGTGCGAGAGGTACGACTGACCGGATCGCCGCAGCCAACTCCCGGGCGATGTCCGAGTGGTGAGTCACCAGCAGCGCCCATGCCTCTTGCAGGACTGTATTCCACCGATCGATGTCGGCGCTTCGAAGGCGGTCCGCCACCGTGGGCTCGGCGGGCATGCGGAACGGATCCACATCATCGATGAGGGCGGTGAACGACCCAGCCCGTAGCTGGCGTACCGCGAACCAGCCCGGCGCTTCCTGGTTCGGGTCACCTGGCACTGGTATCGGTGATCCCGCCGACAACACTTCGGCGCCGTCAGCCCCTTGGCGCACCACAGCAACTCCGTCGTCAACTGCAGCGCCGCCCAGCGAAGGCAGCATTGCCAGACCGCTGACTGTCGGCACCTCGATCTCAGTAGAAATCCCTGCCCGGATCGCTGCGGCTGCTGCTATGGCCCGTAACCCGCCTGGCTGGGCGCCGATCATCGGCGGCTCACCACGGAGCGCCCGCAATGTACGGAGCGCCCATGCTCCGACTGATGGATAGCTGATCACTGCCTGGGCGACATGAGGGTTAGCACGCTGTACTGCGGCGAGTAGTTCGTAGCCGGCTTGAGCAGGTGAGGAGCGGCCTTGAACAGCAGCAGCGGCGTCTCGCACTCCTCGTATCAGAAGCACATTCTTGCTGTACTGCCCGGAGGCAAGGATGTGAACGGCCTCCGGTCCGCCAGCACCCTGGGCGAGCTCTTCGAACACCTTTCGGGGTACCCGGTGTGAGGGGAGGCTCATATGATCTCCTGCCTGGCCAGGTGCCTGTTGATGTCAGCTTGCACCACCGAGCGGATATGGTCGATGAGCCGCATCAGGTCGGGGCAGTACACCGAGGGATTTGCGAAGCCGCTCCCAGGCCGGTACCGATGCGCGTAGAAGCCCCCGCCACAGACTCGATGGATGCGGCAGGCGCGACACTCGGCGGATAGCGCTCGTTTCCCAAGTTGACGTGCGGCCACTCCAGGGAGCAGCAGTGCGTCGTCAAGCCGGTCCTGGATGACGTGCAAGCCTGTGGCTGGGGCACCGTGATAAGCGGCCTTGAGCACGTCTCCCTGCTCGAGCGATCCGTCCGTCTCGATGACGATCAGGGTGCTGGGCGACAACCCGACCATTTCGCTTGATGACGACCCGCCCAGCAGCAGGCTCATAATCTCTTCGAACAGCCTGATCCTCGTACGTGCCGCCGGATACCAGTAGTCGAAGATCGTGATCAGCCAGTCGGCATATGGCGTGTCCCGGCTGCCGGGAACTCGCCCCGCAGGTGGCACGGCCCACGTGCCATGTGGGAGCAGGAAGTCGATCTTCGGTGGCTGGAAGTCAAGCAATGCCTCATAGGTAGTGATGGGATCGTTACGAAGATCGATTGTGCAGAGCAGGCCGTTGAAGAGATGTCGGTACTGCGGCTTGGCTAACCTGTGCAAAGCTGCGGTTACCGCGGCATGACTACCGCGCCCACTGCGAAAACGGCGATGCCGGTTGTGTGCATTCTCAGCGCCATCCAGGCTCACGCCCACCGTGACGCCCAGGTCGCTGAAAAGACGCAGATAGGAGTCATCCAGGCCAACAGCGTTCGTCTGGACGCTGGCATCCACCGTCACTTCCGAACCAGCCTCATCACGGACGGCAGTCACCAGGTATGACATCAGCTGCGGACCAGCTAGCAGCGGTTCGCCGCCGTGAAGAATCACCGATATGTCCCTGAGGCGGTGATGCCTGGCGTGCTCTCCAATGCGGAGGGCAGCATGTTTCGCGATCTCGTACGTCATACTTCGCGGCCGGTCACGCCACGACTGGTCTGCCATTTCGTACATATAGCAGTAGTCACAGGCGAGGTCACACCTGCTGTGGATCTTAACGATGAACTCCCGAAAGGGGGTCGGGCGCCAGCCGTCCTCCATGAGCCCCGCGATGTCGAGTGTCGCGGGCCATTCGAGCCCAGCTGTAGACCTCATACTTTGATTGAAGCACAGCAAACCCCTCAGGGGAGAGGCCCATCTGGCTGCCTTCACATCTGAAGCACGAGTGGGTATGCCGATGACTTTCTATTTGCATATCAATAGTCTTCCAAAGTCACACAGCTCTCATAGGCTGTACCGGAATCAGGGCCCGTATGGAGGCAACGTTAGTTTCGTCGCACTGGCATCCGGCCTCATCACCCGATGGCCGTGCGGCCGGGTCGGCCAGGACTCGAAGTTGCGGGTAGCGCTATGGAGCCTGCTTCGAAAGCGTGGGTGCCGGGTGTGGTTAGCGTGCGTTGTGCCTGGTCACTCCGACGATGGCCGCCTATTGGACCATGGCGCGTGGTGGGCGGGTAGGTGTTGCAGTCCTGGCAGTGGCGTTGGGTGGGGCAGGCCTGGAAGGTGCGCGAGCCTAGGGGTGGCAGACGACATCTATGTGACTCTGTTGGCGGCGGCCCAGGTGTCAGCCTGGCCGCCTCAGACGCGTCCTAACCCTCACACCACCCTTTGGAACAGGCTCGATAGCAGCGGGTGTGCACGGCTCTCATGTGACCACTGAGGCCACTGGGACGATTGTGTTGGCACTCTCACCAGGCTGTCGCCCACCGCGTGTGCTTGTCGTGGAGATACTGATTCGTGACCTAAGCAGGTGTACAGCTGACCTAAGGTCGACGCTAAATCGGGCCCGTACATATAGCCCCCGCGCGTACCCTACGAGAGTTGCCGGACCTCGACCATCGAGGGTGGCCCTGCTCTGTCAGCCGAGGGAATTCTGTGAGACGCCGCGAGGCGCAGCTACGACGCCCCCATGCCCCCACCAGCGTCGCTTACCCGCGCTCTAGCCCGCCCCAAGGCACAGTCCAGTGACCGACACGCCCGCCTCAGACATGCGAACAGCGGTCGGACTAGCCGATGCACCACCACTTCCTGCGCCAGCCGAACGGGTCCGTCGCCGGAGAGAAATCAGCCGAACGTTCAGTGACACGCAGTCAACCGCACAGCCTCGAGAACTACGACATCGCTTCGTGCGATATCTGAAATATCGCGAAGTCCGCCTTCTGGCTAGGCGCGGGCAGGCATCCACCAGCACCCCCTCCAGCGATTCTGCTGACGGCAGACCCTATACTCTTCGGCAGCGGGCACCGTCCCTTGGGTTAAGTGCTCGCGTTCGATTCTCGGGACGTGCAACGTTGGGCGCGGGGGGGTCTGCGATTGCTTCGCCTTCACGACAGAATGCAGACTTCCGGCTATTGCTAGCCGGCTCTTCTGTCTCCATGCTCGGCAGCAGGATTACAGCGGTAGCCTATCCCTTGCTGGTGCTAGCCGTCACTGGCTCTCCGCTGGCCGCTGGCTGGTCGACCTTTGCCGCAATCGCCCCTAGTGCACTCATTTACCTTCCTGCGGGTGCGCTTGTGGATCGCTGGGATCCTCGCCGAGTGATGTTCGCGAGCGAACTCGGGCGAGGTGCGGCTATATCGAGCATTGTCGCAGCGATTGCGTTGGCGAAGCTCAACCTGTTCCTATTGATCGGCGCAGCCGCGACTGAACAGACCCTGGGAGTTTTCTCCACGCTCGCCGAGCGGAGGTTTGCCCGTTCCCTTGTGGCGCAAGACCGAGCCACCTCGGCTCTCGTACTTAGCGAGACCCGAACGCACCTTGTAGTACTGCTCGGGCGACCGATTGGTGCGCTCATGTTCGGTGTAGCCTGGGTATTCCCCTTCGCGGCCGATGCGTGCACCTTCGTTGTTGCTATGGTCACGCTATTCTATATTCGAAATGGTCGCTCTGACGAATGTATGACCTTCAATCATATGATTTACGAGTTTCGTCGCAGGCTGTATCTCGTCCTGGCCAGGGTGGTATCTGTCACTTCAAACGCCTACGGACGTATTGTGTGCATAAAGGTGCCTGACGGCGATGATAACGCTCCTGGCAAGTCAAGGAACCTTGACCATATATTGGGCGAGATCCATGAGGGGTTCCGCTGGCTGGGTGCAAATCCTTTTGCCTGGCTCGGTGTGACTCTCACCACGGGCACGACGTTCGTCGGTCAAGCAATGATCATGATTTTTTTCGCAGAGGCGCACAGTCAGCATCTCCCCTCAGTGAGAGTCGGCATTGTGCTAGCGGCTTCCGGTGCGGGCGGCGTCATCGGCTCCGTTATAGCATCACGCCTCTTCCCACTCGTCGGATACCCTCTGCTGCAAATTCAGATGCTGGTCTGGTCTGTGACTTTTGGCGCTTTGGCCTTTGGCTGGGAATCTTACCGGGACATTGCTGTTGCTATGGCTGCGTTGGGGCTTACTGGCGCCTTGGGTAACATAGCCATTGATAACTTTATCGTCCGCCATGCTGGCGCAACGTTGGCAAGGGTCATGAGCGTTGATCGCCTAACGTCACTGTCTGCGCTCGCGTTCGGGCCGGCGTTCGGTGGCGCACTCTTTGCCAATTTTGGTGCTCGGTCTGCTGTTACCGTTCTCTTTTCTGTCACCGTAGCGCTTGTGGTTGGCACGTCTCTCACCGTTCTTGTTAGCTACCTCCGTCATAATTTGGCTACCGCGAAACACGGGATAGAGCCGGTTGACTCAAATGATGATATAGGACTCGGTGAAGTTGGAATTCCTATAGTCGACTTTGATAAAGCCCACAGTGCCGTCATCGGCGAGGCCGCGCCAGGCTCGAAAGCCGCATCATTTAACTTGGTTGCCCCGACGATATTGGGCCCAGCTTTCCTCCTGTCGCGCCAGGAGTTGCAGGAGGCAAGAGAGAGTCAGGCTAAATCAACCGATTTAGCTGTTCCATAACCACCCCACTGGGATGGGAGCGGGCGGCCGGGTGATGACCGTAGCCCTTGAAATTCGCCTCCGCCAGATCCTTGCCCGAGTGCGTCGGCACGACCGTGGCGTCCAGCCGGGCGCAGGTCATCCCTGCAGCACGGCCAGCGAGTCGCAGCCGAGATCGGAGAACTGCAGGTCGAGAAAGTCGCTGCTGAGGTCGACGGTGTCATCGGCGCCACACTGGCGCATCACCTGCCGCAACCGGTCGACTGTGAACGCTGACATGTCTGTGGCCTCCTGGGGTTCTCCAATGGCTGCCCTATCAGCGTGGCGTCCATAGTTCGCATCACGGTGGATTCCCGCTCGGGCCGCGTCGCCTGGGCGGTCCGGGAGTTAGCGAGCGCCGCCGGGGCCGGATAGCGTACTCATGTCTGGCTGCCAACCACCTTCGGTGCCGGTGGTTGGGTGCGGTAAGCAACCGGCCAATCGGCAAAGGAGGCAGGATGGGACTGCGGGTTGCGGTGGCCGGAGGCGGGCTTGGTGGGCTGTGCCTCGCGCAGGGCCTCCGCCAGGGTGGCGTTGATGTCACCGTCTACGAGCGCGACGACGCACTGGCCGTCCGGCGCCAGGGTTACCGGTTGCACCTTGACGCCCGGGCTGGGATGGCCCTGGCGCGCTGCCTGCCCCAAGAGTTGTTAGAGCTGTTCCTTGCCACCTGCGGCAGCCCAAGCCGGCGCATGACCGTGGTGTCGGAGAAGCTGAAGGTGCTCCACGAGCAGTCCTACGACCAGTCCAACGACTCGTTCGCTCCGGCGACACTGGCCACCTCGGCCGACCGGCAGACGCTGCGGGAGATCCTGGCCGCTGGTCTCGGGGAGCGGCTCGTCTTCGGTCACGAGCTGGCCCACTACGACATCGACGCGCGGGGTGTCGGGCTGCAGTTCACCAACGGCCAGCAGGCCAGTGCTGACGTGCTGGTCGGCGCGGACGGGGTGAACTCGGCGGCACGCGCCCAGTATCTGCCGGACGCGGTGGTGACGGACTCCGGTGGGCGGTGCATCTACGGCAAGACGCCGCTGGTGCCCGAGGCACTGGAAGTGCTGCCGGAGCCACTGGAGCAGGGGTTCATGGCCGTGGTCGGCGGTCAGGTCGGCATGGCCACCGGAATGATGCGCTACCGGCAGCGTCCAGACAAGGCAGCGGCCGCGATTGCCCCTTCGGTCCAGCTCTCCCCGGCCGAGGACTACCTGATGTGGGCGGTCTCCGCGGACCAGCGCCAGTTCACCGAACCGGTGGAGCGGCTGGCCGAGATGACCCCGGCCGAGTTGCACACCGTTGCGGCCGGCATGATCCGTAAGTGGCACCCGTCTCTGCGCCGCCTCCAGGAGCTCGCCGATATAGACGAAACATTCCTGGTACGGATCCGCACCTCGACACCGGTAGCGGCCTGGTCGGCCAGTCGCGTGACAGTGCTCGGTGACGCGATCCATGCGATGAGCCCGGCGCGCGGTTCCGGGGCGAACACGGCCTTGCAGGACGCTGGTGTGCTGTGCCGAGCCCTGACCGACCCGGTGCCCAGCGACGACACCGCCCTGCTCATCGCGATCGGCGGGTACCAGGAGCAGATGCGCGAGTACGGCTACGCGGCCATCGCGGCATCCCAGCAGGCCATGGCGGAGATGGGCGCGCGGCACAACCGGCTGCTGTTCTGGCTGTACCGGAACCTGGGGCACTAGGCACCGGGCCTCACCTGCCGTAGCGCTCCGCCAGGGTGCGTGCCACTGTAGCGGGGCTGTCCAGGGACGCGATCTCCGGCGGTCAGGAGGACCACCTCCACGTCCAGGTCTGCCAGCGTGAACGGCCCGACCTGGTCGGCGCCCTCTCCGGTGTGCGGCTCTCCGGCACGCAGGTCAGCGGGGCCATGTACCGCGAGTTCCGGGCCGCGCTCAGCACCGGGCTGGTTGGGGTCAGCTATGGGAACACCTTCGGCAACGCCGCTGGCCTGCCTGCCGAACAGGACGGTGATCTGCTGCCCTACCTGCCGAACTACCCGCACGTGACCATGGCGGTGGTGGACAAGGCCGACTGGTCGGCGACGGTGGGTTATGGCGAGGTCGGTCAGGTCAGGCTGACAGTCCTGCACGAGGACCTGTTCCTGCCTAACGTGTGTGAACGGGACCAGGCGGTGCGCTACGACACGGGGCTGCAGTGGCCCTGCGACGGCGTGGCCAATGTCCGGCCGCTCCAGATCACCACCGCCGCCCCCGAGGGCCTGTACCAGGAGGTCTGGCGGTAGCCCGTCAACTCAGTCTTGCCGGTTTACAGACTGATGTTCCGGCCCCATCCTGGCTCGTCCGGGTTGGGACGTGCCTCGCGCTTCACTTCCCGGGGGACAACCGCGGGCTGTGCCTTGACCGTCGTGGTCTGCTCATTTGGGAGCTCGGCCGCCGCCTTTTCGCGATTCTTCCCGGCCCTACTACGAAAGAGACCCATAGCGTTGCGAAAGAGACCCATGGCCTGATCATAGGACGCCCACTTGCGCGTCTCT
>DASYYE010000065.1:0-29202 GCA_035946955.1 Streptosporangiaceae bacterium
TGCGCACGGCCACGTGGGGAGGACGTGTTCTATGTCCCGGGTGGCAAGCGGGAGGGCGCCGAGACCGACCTGCAGACACTGCTGCGTGAGGTCAGCGAAGAACTGACGGTCGCGCTGCTGCCCGCGACCGTGACACACGTAGGCACCTATGAGGCGCACCAGCCACACGGCCACCCCGACGGCGCGCTGGTGCGCATGAGCTGTTACACGGGGGAGTACTCGGGGACACTGGCTGCCAGCGGCGAGATCGAGGAGCTCGCCTGGTTCTGCTATGCCGACCGCCCCCGGGTACCCCTGGTCGACCAGTTGCTCTTTGACGACCTCAAAGCCGTCGGCGGGCTGCACTGACGTTCGGCTTAGGCTCACCAATTTCGTTAGTTATCCTTAGTTTTATGCATGTATAGTTAGTGTGTGGAGTTGCTGCGTATGTCCAAGGCTGCGGGGCGTCTGGGTGTCCATCCGATGACGCTTCGCCAGTGGGCGATCGACGGCAAGATCCCCTTCTGCTGGGTCGGCCGGGAGCGCCGGTTCTCCTCGGTCGATGTGGAGAACATGAAACGTGGCAGCGGCTCCGTGGCCTCCGGCCCCCGGCTGGAGTTGCTGTATACGCGGGTGTCCGGCTCGTCTGGGCACGAGTCCTCTCTTGCCGCGCAGGAGGAGGAGCTGCGGGCCACCGCGACCGGCGAGGTTGTGAAGGTTGTCAGGGACCACGGGTCTGGCCTGCAGGAGAACCGGCCCGGTCTCAACCGTGTGCTGGCGATGGTCTCCGGCGGCAGCGTGACTGTGGTCCGGGTGACGCATGAGGACCGGCTCGCCCGGTTCGGTGTGGGCTGGCTCAGGCGCCTGTTTGCCGTGTACGGCGTCACGCTGGAGGTACTGCACCCGAAGCAGTCCGGTGGCCGGGATGAGCTCCTCGAAGACTTCGTGTCCCTGGTCACCACCTTCGCTGGGCGTTTGTACGGGATGCGGTCGGCGGAGGCGCGTAAGCGGCTGCTCTCCGAGACCGGCCAGTGCGCGGGGGATGGTGCCGCGTGAGCCGAAGACTCCAGCTCGCTGAAGGTGAGACCGCCCGCACCGCGTGTGCCCCTGTCATGCTGCGCGCCGGGGTGGACGAGGAGACCGGCGAGCTCCTGCCCACCGCTGTGCTGGCACAGCGCGCCAGATGGGCCGCTGACCTGGTGTCCGGTTTGGCCGCCGGGCTGGTGACCGGGCACTGGAATGCCGCTGATGTGGATTTACTCGCCTCGGGCGAAGACACGGCGGGCCGCAGGCTGCCCCCGCAGGCGTGGATGGCGCTTCGCCGTCTGGGGTGGACTGCTGCTGTGCCGGAAGGCATTCGCGTCAATGACCGCATCGTCCGCATGGCCCAGGAGGCGGCCGGGCGTGCTTTGCGGTCGGTGAAGTGGCGCGCCGACCTGACCGCCGGAATCCTGGCCACGTGGCCTGTGGATCCTGCCGGGCGCACGGCTGGGGAGTGGGAGGCGGTGCGTAAGGCAGTGCCGGGCGGGCAGTACCTGCCGTCTAGCGTCATCAAGTCCCGCACCCGGCAGGTCGCCGCATTTAACGCCAGGCACGGCCGGATGCCTGGTGATGTGTTCGAGGTGGAGGCCGCACCCCGGACCACGCCGATACTCGTGCTGTCGGCCTGTGACAGGCAGCAGGCCACCATTGCCCGGCACGAGGGTGACCCTGGCCGGGCGCTGCTGCGGCTGCAGTTGCCCACCCGCCCCGACCCGCGGTCCTACCGGGACTGGAGGTGGGTCACCTGCCCCATCGCCCTGCCGCCGACGGTCCCCCCCAACGCGGTGCTGCACCTGCCGACCCTGCGCATCCACCAGGGCCGCGTCCGCGCCGGCTTCGCCTTCAGCCACCCCGTCCCCAAGCCGGCCCGCACCGGGCACACGGTCGCGCTGGGCGTGGACTGGGGCCTCAACACCCTGCTGTCCGCAGGCGCGGCCCGTCTCCACCGCAGCGGGCGCATCACCGCGCTCGGCGCCGGCGCCATGTTCCGCGCCGCGGGTGTCCTCGCGAAGCAGCACCGGCTCCGCCGCCACAGCGAGCGGCTGCATGCCAAGGCCAGCCGGTACCAGCGGCTGTCCGGCGGCGCCACCGGGCACCCACTCGCCGCCAAACACCAGACCCTCACCCGCGAGATCCAGCATGTCTGCGACCGGCGCTCGAACCTCAACGGCGCCCTCGCGTGGTCTGCCGCGCGCTGGGCTGTGGACCAGGCCATCGCTGCCACAGCCACCGTGATCTATGTCGAAGACCTCCGCTCCATGGAAGCGCGGGGCATGGGCCGCACCACCAACACACGCCTGTCCCAGCAGGTCCGCGGGCAGATCGTGGACCGGATGCGGCACCTGGCCGCCGAAACAGGCATCGCCGTCGTGACGGTCCCCGCGCGGAACACCTCCAAGCACTGCCCACAGTGCCTGGTCCCGCTGCGGCATTGCAAAGCCCCCGACCGGCCGGCCACACCGGGCTGGAAGTGGGCGGTCTGCGGCTCCTGCAGCTACCAGGGCGACCGCGACATGGGCGCGTGGAAACGCATCGCCGCACGCGGCCTCACCCACCAAGCCAAGACCGTGACGGACCCCACCAGCAAAGCCACGGCCATCCGCTCGACCGTGGACAGCCTCGAAGCCAAGGCCATCATCACCCCGGCCGCCAAGACCAGCCGGGACCGGTCCAAGACCGGGCCCACCAGGCGCAAGACAGCACGCCCGGCGCCCAGGCGACACCGGGCACCCTCCCCCACCGGCCCATCGGGCCCGGCGGGCCAGCGTCCGGAGGGACACGCCCACACGGACCGGACCCGGCTGCCCCGCGCAGCCAACCGGCACCAGGGCGCGACGGCAATCAGCACACCCACCACCGGCCACCAGCCGCGAGGAGCAACGCTGGGCGCGGGCTTCCACCTGCACGCCCACGCCACCCCTCCACGGTGGGAAACCCCACGCCAGACACTACGTCCGACATGGGACCGCTTAACTGATCAGAGACGCTCATCCCAGTTGCCCCGCGCAAGCCACAGGAGCGTGCCGCGATGAGTGCCCCCAGCTTTGCCGTCGAGGTCTCCCAGAACGAATACCTCCCAGTCGGCGCCCGCCAGGTCCATGCCATTGTGACGGTGACGTCGGCGGCCGGCTCGGTGGCTGACGCGCCACCCGCCGCGGAGGTCATCATCATCGACCGCTCCGGGTCGATGGCCAGGGGGGCGAAGATCGGCCAGGCACGGGACGCGACCGCTGCCGCCGTTGACGTCATCCGCGATGGCGTCGCATTCGCTGTGCTGGCGGGCGCCTCTGGGGCCCGGCCGGTCTACCCGAAAGACGGCACCATGGCGATCGCTGACGCGCGGACCAGGCAGGCCGCCAAGGGCTCGGTGGCCCGGCTGGACGCAGGCGGCGGGACCGCCATCGGGAAGTGGCTGCTCCTCGCCCGTGACGTCTTCCAGACGCGGGAAGACCCGCTGCGGCACGCGATCTTGCTCACCGATGGCCTGAACGGCCAGTTCCCCGGCAGGCTCGCGGCCGCGATCAGCCAGTGCGAAGGGGTGTTCAGGTGCGACTGCCGGGGCGTGGGGACCGACTGGAACGTGAATGAGCTGCGCAAGATCTCCACCGCGCTGATGGGCACCGTCGACATCGTGCCGGACCCGGCCGGGCTGACCGCTGACTTCCAGGCGATGATGCAGGCGTCGATGTCCAAGGAGGTCGCCAATGTCGCGCTGCGGGTCTGGACGCCGCAGCATGCCACGCTGCGGTTCATCAAGCAGGTCGCGCCCACCGTCGAGGACCTCACCGCCAGGCGCGCAGCGGCGGCACCACAGGCAGGCGACCACCCGACCGGCGCATGGGGCACCGAGACCCGCGACTACCACCTGTGCGTGGACGTCGAACCGGGCGCACCGGGCCAGGAGATGCTCGCAGCCCGGGTCAGCCTGGTCCACAACACGGCATCCGGCCCGCAGACCCTCGGCCAGGGCCTTGTCCGGGCCCTCTGGACCGAGGATGAGGCGCTGACGACCCGGATCGACCGCCAGGTCGCCCACTACACGGGACAGGCCGAACTCGCCCAGGTCATCCAGGACGGGCTCGCGGCCTGCAAGACAGGCGACGATGGCACCGCCGCCGCCAAGCTGGGCCGCGCGGTCCTGCTCGCCCACTCCTCCGGCAACGAGGACACAGCCAGGCTGCTGGCCAAGGTGGTCGACGTTGTCGACGCGGCCACCGGGACCGTCCGCCTCAAGCCCACAGTGGCCGATGCGGACGAGATGGCGCTCGACACCAGGTCCACCAAGACCGTCCGCGTCAAGAAGTGACCCGGGCCGTGCTGAGCGCCATCCTGACATTTGTGCCCGCCGCCGCGCTCCTGGTGGTCGCACCGGGACCGGACAGCCTGCTGGTGCTGCGCAACTCCGCCCGGGGCGGCCACCGTGCTGGCCTGGCCACCGCCGCGGGGACGGTCACCGGACTGCTGGTCTGGGCTGGGGTGGCCGCGCTCGGCCTGGCGGCGCTGCTGCGCGCCAGCGAGATCGGGTACACGGTCCTGCGGTGGGCCGGGGCGGCGTATCTGCTGTTCGTGGGTTCACGGTTGCTGTTGGGCGGCGGCAAAGGCCAGGCCAGTGCCGAGGCGGCCGGCCCGGCGGCCCACCGCGGGAAGTGGGCCGACTACCTGAGCGGGGTTGGCACGAACCTCTTCAACCCCAAGGTCGGGGTCTTTTTCGTCAGCTTCCTGCCGGCCTTCATACCCAAGGGGATCCCAGCAGCGCCGCTGGCCCTCCTGCTGGGCGGGGTCTACCTGGCAGAGGGCACGACGTGGCTGACCGCGCTCGCCCTGCTCGGCAACAGGCTCAACACGGTCATGACCCGCCCCAGGGTACGGCGCCGAGTGGAGAGGCTGACCGGGCTCGTGATGGTCGGTTTTGGCGTGCGGCTCGCGATCGAGCGGCGCTGACCCGCCGCTTCAGCGGGGCTGGGCTGCGTAGCTGAGGTAGCGCCGCAGGTGTCTCAGCCCATCAGCGGTGACCTGCTCGGGGATGTCCTCGGCGCAGATGCTGCTGAGGACTTCCGTGCGGTAGCGGGCGCGGGTGACCGCGACGTTGAGCCTGCACCAGCCGCCCTCCTGGCTGAGCGGCCCGAAGTCCAGGTCTACCTCGCCCCTCTCGTCAGGGCCGTAGCCGATGGACACGACCACCACGTCACGCTCATCGCCCTGCACGGACTCGACGTCCTTGACGAAAAAGCCGCGCAGCCGGTCGGTGGTGAAGAACCTGTCCAGCTCCGGGCGCTGCTCGCGGGCCTTGCCGAGCGCCGCCTCGATGGCGTCCACCTGGGCCTGGCCAAAGGCCACCACGCCCAGGCTGAGGTCCGGGCGCGTGTCGAAGTGGTGGATGACCCGCTGCGCCACCCGTGCCGCCTCGTCCGGGTTGTCTCTGCGGGTTCCCCGTCTGCAGACACCCTTGCCGTACAGCAGCGCCAGGCCGGCCTCAGGGCCGCCAGTGGGCAACGGCACCAGGCGGTCCTGGTAGTACATGGCATTGGAGAACGCGATGAGCGACTCGTGCCGGGAGCGGTAGTGCCAGCGCAGGCCGAGGTCACCGAATACGCCCGACTCCTTGACGAGGTCGAAGACCGATGCCACGTCGCTGGTTCCGCCGGCCCTCGCCGCAGGGACCCGGCTGTCAACGCTGCCGCCACGGCAGCCCAGCCTGGCCGGTGGCAACTGTTTCTGGTCACCCGCCAGGACCAGAGCGTCCCCGCGGTACATGCAGCTGAGCGCGTCAGCCGGGCTGAGCAGGCTCGCCTCGTCGACGATCACGACATCGAACGCCATGCTGGCGGGCAGGTGCTGGCTGACGCCCAGCGGGTTCGCCAGGACGCACGGCTTGGCCGCCTGGGCGACGCCGCGGAAGTGCGCGAGCAGTTCCCGCACCGGCATACGTTTGCGCAGGGCCGCCTGCAGCTGGCTGACGGCGGCCTCGCCAGCGTCACCGCTTGGGTGGCGGGCCTGGCAGGCGTCCCTGACGTCTTCGGCAGCCGCCGACATCAGCAGGCTGTCCAGCCGCTGCCATTCAGCGGCTAGCTCGTCAGGGCCCACCATCCGCAGCGGGGTGAGGAAGGGGTCGGTCCGTATCTGGTGGTCGGCCCACTCCTGCAGCAGCGCCCGTTCGACCACGTCGGGCACCAGTGCCGCTGCCATCTGTTCCCCGACGCAGAAATCGACCACCGGGTCCAGGCCGAGGGCAGCCAGCTGGCCCCGCGCCGCCTGGTACGCATGCCACTCGTCACGTCCGCTGGTGTCGTTGAACAGTGCTTCCAGCAGGCGGTTGCCACCCTCGTAGTCGTCGAGCTCGGCGGCCAGCTCGGTGCGGCGGTCGGGGCTGAAGGCTGACAGCAGAGCCGCGCACGCCTCGCGCCACGCACGCGCGGCTTCCGGCAGCCGCTCGGTGGGAACAGCGCTTTCGGCCGCATTGAGGTAGTCCGGTGTGAGCGGCGCCAGCCCGCCGGTGATCATCACGCGGAGCTGCCGTGCCCACTCCACGCCGTCCCGCAGCGCCCTGAAGTTGGTGGCAGCCCCCGCGTACTGCCTCCCGAAATGCTCTCGGAAGACCGCGTCCCGCGCGGCCAGCTGCGCGTTCGCCTCCTCGGCCGCCTCCCGCAAGCTCATGAGGTGGTGTGCCTGGCCAACGGTGAGCTGCCTGCCAACCGCCCGGCTGACCGTGCGGGTGACCTCGCTCGCGGTGTGCAGGGGATCCAGGTGGGCGCGCAGCCACCGGATCGCGGCGGTGACCGCGCCGTTCAGCAGTTCCGGGGGCAGAGCGGTGGGTGACGGCGCATGGCCCGACTGCCAGGCCGACAGCTCACGCCGGAACTCCTCCGCTACGCTGGCCATCCCCGGGTTCGGTGCGGTGTCCACACAGATGTAGTCCGCGGCCCGGGAGAGGCCCTGCCCGCGGGCGCAGCGCAGCGCGGTGGCGGCGGTCGAGAGTGCCCGGCCGAGCCGGGCGAAGTCCGTGGCGCGGCCAGCGTAGTGCGGGCCGAGCAGGGCGGCGTGACTGACCTCGGCGACGTCGAGCGCTTGCGCGGCGTACTGCCAGGCGGCCGCCAGCCCGAGATGCTGCAGCGCCCGCTCCTCGCCCACCCCAGGTCTGGTGAAGGCCGCGACGGTCTTCCGGTCGGCCCGGTACTCCCCGGACAGTTTGCCGAGACCGCGGTAGTCGTTCGCGAACCGCTGTGCCAGCCCGCCCACGTTGAGGCGCAGCGCGTCCGGCGTGAAGTACGCGCTGGCCTCAGCTTCCGCTTGTGCCAGTGTGCGGTGGGCATCGTAGATGATCTGCGCGGCATTGCTGGCCGCCCGGTAACCCGCGACCGACAGCCAGGCCCGTTCCGGGCGGTCAGACTCCGCGGCCAGCCGGGCAAGGGACAGCAGGTCGTTGGCGTCGGTGAAGGTCTCTGGCGAGTGCAGGCCGAGGCTGCCGGCCAGCCGGGCCAGTGCGTTGTGCCAATCGTCCAGCCGGTCAGCCGCGGCGGAGAACTGCTGTGCCAGCCCGTTGATCTGGCTCTCCGTCATGTGGCTCAGGTCCGGGCAGGCCGGGTCCAGCGTGGTCAGGGCACCCATGTCGACCACGGGCAACGTGTCTGGCCGGGGTATCGCCGGCCAGTCGACCCCGGCTGCCTCCGACGCCTGGCTCTCCCGCTCGGTGATCGCGGTAAGGGTGACGACGAGCTGGGCGACCGCCACATCCAGCACATCGAATGTCTCCGATGTCAGCCACTCGTCCGGCAGCCCTTCGGGCCAGCTCAGCAGGTGGTCGAGCAGCCGGGTCAGGGCGGGCGCGTCCGACGGGCGGGTCAGCCCGGTGGCATCGGCCAGCAGCTGGTTGGGGCGGGCCACTCGGGCGAGCGATTCCAGGGCGGATGCCGCCTGGTAGAGCCGGTCGTCCAGCGGCCCGCGTTCGGTCACGCCACGCCAGCCGAACGCCTGTCCCTGGGTGGCTGGCCGCCAGCAGGCCGCCAGGTCGGCCGCGGCGCGGCGGGCCTCGTGGAGCACCCCCACTGTCAGGTTGGCGGGGGCCAGGCCGGTCGCGGGAGCGGCCGGGACCTCGTGCTTGCTGGCGGTCATCATCAGCACGTCATGCAGCGAGTACCCGAGTGGGTTCCGTACCCGGTTCATGGCCTGTGCGTACGCGTCGAGGTGGGCCCGCCGCATCTGCGGCCCGCTGTTCTCCGCTGGCGGTACTTCGCCGGCCGCGGTGCGCGCCCTGTCCAGTGCCTTGTCGAGCGACGCGGCCACGGCGGCGCGGGTCGCCTTGTGCGAGTGCAGCTCCAGCAGGCAGTCATCGAGCCCGGCGTCGGCCAGCCTGCTGGCGACCACGTCGAGCGCGGCGGCCTTCTCCGAGACGAACAGCGTGGTCTTGCCCGCGCGGAGCAGGGCGCCGATCATGTTCGCGATCGTCTGGCTCTTCCCCGTACCGGGCGGGCCGTCGATCGTGAACGAGCGGCCTGCGAGCGCGGCGGTGATGCAGGCCCGCTGCGTGGAGTCCGCCGCCAGGACCAGCGCGGGGGCCTCACGGGCCGGGCTGGCCCCGGCCCCGTTCCCGGCGATGTCGGCGTCGGGGTGCCCAGCCCGCCTGAGCAGGCCGGCGGTCAGTGCCCGCACCGCTGGGTGCGCCGCGACCTGGTCCTCGTGGTCGAGCAGGTCACGGTACATCGCTTCCTTCATGGCCGGGAAGCACGAGAGGGCGAGGCTTTCGCTGACCGGCCAGTCATCCCTGGTGGCGACCGCGGCACGGACCGCGTCCAGCAAGCCGTTCAGCTTGATCTCCGCCGGGTCTTCCACCTGGGGGAGCGTGATCCGGTGGTGGGCCAGGCTGAGGGTGAGGGCCGGGTTCATGATGGGGTCGCCGTCGGCCGGCTCCAGCATGGGCGGTTGCCGTGGCTCGGTGGCCACCAGGCGTACGGGCACCAGCAGCAGCGGGCTGCGGTAGCGGGTCTGGTCCCCGTCGGTCCACGTCAACGTGCCGAACGTCAGGTACAGGACGGGCAGGCCCCGCTCCAGGTACTGCTGGTTCGAGTGCGACATGAGCGCCCGGAGCGCGGTATCGAGGTCGTCCGGGTCCATGTTCGTGTCGAGGATGTAGGGAGCGGGTGGCGGGATCGCGCCCGGCGTGGCTGGCCGTTCGCTGCCGTCCGCTTCGCCGTCACCGGCTCCGTCCGCTAGCTGGGCCTGAGGCCCGGCGCCTGGCTCAGCCTCGGCTGGCCAGGGCTTCAGCGACCGGAACGCGAAGCTGCCCCCTCGTGCCAGGCGGGCGAGGACATCGGCCGGAGCTGGGCGGGACACCTCGACCAGGTCCGCCATGCCGGGCGCGTAGTTCAAGAGCGGGTTGGCCGTTGTGAAGTCGACGAGACTGATCCGCAAGCTGCCGATCACAGAGTGGATTAGTCGTTCCCGGTCTGCCGAGGACCGGCCACCACCATCGTCCAGCACGCCCCGCCTCTCCATTCGTGCCGACTAGATCAGGGCATGGCGGCTACGCTCCCCGCCGCATACCTGGCTGCGCAGGCAATGCCGGTTGGGCCGACCTTGCGGACTCTAGGTGCCAGATCAGGCCAATCGTAGTCCTGCCGGAACCCCTGAGACCCGTCCCTGCCATAGGTAACTTGAGCAGATGGTCCCGGTCAGCTTCCATGACTTCTTCGGCGGCTGCGCATCCGTCGCTGGTGCGCTCATCGGGCTGCTCTTCGTAGCCCTCTCAGTATCCCCGGAGAAACTCACTGGCGAGGACGCCCCGTAGACCGCCCGGCCCGCCGCGACGCTAGGGCGCTGAGTCCTTTTCGTCCCATGACCAGCGGAACCCGACGACGGTCTTCTCCACCGACCTGAGGTAGCGGTGCACCTCGTGCTGGGCGCCCAGTGGGGCCGGCTCATACTCGATGATGTCCCCGTCCACGCCGTCCCAGACGGCCCACCAGACCCGTGCGGGCAGCGTGTCCGGATGGAACTCCACGCGTATGTCGACGTTCTCCAGCCTGCGCATGACCGCGCGGCGGAACTCCCGCTCATGCGGGTCCAGGTTCCCTGGGTAACGGTAGGTGGTGACGTACTCGAGGCTGGCCGTCTCCCCGGCGGAGAGTTCCTTGGCGAGTGGGATCGATATGGCCCACATGCCCTCGCTCACCGGGATGAGCTCACCCGAGACGTCGCCGCACCCCTGACCGACCTCCAGCGTCAGCGCGTTCGTGTCGTAGATGTAGGGGATGGCGTCGAGGCCATCGACGATCGCCTCGACGACCTGGATCGTCCGGGTCCGGGCTACCCGGCCGTCGGGCGCGAGGTTGACGTGGTCGTGCAGGGACAGGGTCTGGTGGCGGCGCGGGCCAAAGGCTGAACGGACTTCTTCCTGGGTCGTTTCTTCCATGGCCCGTGGGCCGGACAGGACGCTGACCCTCCCCGAGCCCTCCCAGAGACGCCACAGCCTGTCCGCCTCCGAATCGGTGATCCCGAAGGCGCTGATGAACAAGTTGAGGGTCTGGCGGCTGAGCAGCATGCCAGACAGGGCTCGCGCCACCGTGTCCTTGAGCTGACGTGGCAGGACGTCTTCGTCGGAGGCCACTCGCGGGTAGCTCCACAGGCGGCGGGCGAGCACCTCGGCCACGGCGAGTTGCGTGATCTCACCTGACCGGGCGCGCACTACATGCTGTTCCCAGAGCCGTCGGTAGGGGCCCGGCTGAGCCAGTAACTCATGTAGGTACCTGGCGGCCGCGCGACGGCCGGCCATGGGCGGGGACCCAGGCATGTAAACAGTCCTTACACGCTGCGAAATAACTGCGACATCTACCAGATACTTTACGGGTCAGGTCCGAGGGAGGGGACGGCCCGCCGCTTCGGCGGCGGGCCGGGATCTAATTTGGCATTGCCGCAGTCTGGTGGCTGTTGCAAAGCCCGCAGGGGAGGGAAACGGCTACTCCGTCACTGGGAGTAGCCGTGCGTCTGACAGTGCCGCGGTGCGGTGGCCAGCCCCGGCCAGGTACTCCGTGTTCGATGCGAACTCGAAGAAGGCGCTGACGCTGGCCTGCCTGACGAGCATGACCAGGTCCCACTACTCGTCAGCCGGCCCCACAAAGAAGTGCCCGCCCGTCCCGAGGAACTGGACCGAGCCGCCGCTCGCCGTAAGGAACGGCATCGTGTGGCGGAGGTAGCTCTCGTACGCGACGCGGCCGGGCACAGGTTCCGGCGGGGCGAGATGGGGGAATGCCGAGTAGTCCGCGACCTCGCGGAACCGCAGCATGTTCAGCATCGTGACCGGGCCCTCGATGCCACGTTCGATGAGCAGCCGGGCGTTCTCCTCACCGGGGTCGAGGTACACAGGCGGAACGTATCAGCAGCCTCCCGGGCCGTGGCCCTGCTGCCGGTAACTTTCGTCCCAAGGCCTCGTCAGCCGGCCGGCTCTGCGGCTCGGCGCACGAAGCGTTCCCTGTCCACCAGCACGCGCTCCATCGTCCCGGCGCCGACGACCACCTCGTCGTCTGCGGCCCCGGCGGGCTGCTGCTGCCTCGCGATGAACCGGAACGCCAGCCGCCGTTCGTCCACCTCGGTCAGTTCGGCCTCCACGACGACCTCGGCCCCGACCGGGCTGGCCCGGGTGTGCTCCAGCACGGCTGACGTGCCTACCGAGGTCATCCCCGGCGCCAGCCCAGGCGTGACTGCCGCGACCGCCGCCGCTTCGGCCAGCGCAAGCAACCGCGGCGTGGCCAGTACGGGCACATCACCGCTTCCCACCGCCATCGCGGTGTCAGCGTCGGCCACCACGATCCTTACCCACGAACGCACACCAGCCGCCAATTCCACCCCCGAACCCTAGCTGGCGCCAAGTGCCGGCCACTACCCCCAATCATCTGCCCGCCGGCTCCCTGGCCCGTGCCTGCCGGCTCCCTGGCCCGTGCCTGGTGCCCCTGACCTGCAGTGTCGGTTTTGTCGCTGGCTCGCGATATCTTTCAAACTAGATTTCGATACCAAACAACCTGCGTGGCGGGCTCACCCAGCCCAGGCGCGGCGGGGTGCGGGGCCGAGCCGGTGAGGAGGTGGGGTGCTGGTGGGTGGTGCGAAGCAGGTGGCCAGCGCGTCGCAGGCGCTGGACATGCTCACCACCGCACTGGGCTACCTGGCCTGCGTCGATGCAGCCTCGCTGCCGACCGCCACCCAGGCGGAGTTGCTCAAGGGGCTGGAACAGGCCGAGTCACGGCATACGGGGCCCATTCTCAGGTGCTGAGGGCCTTCTCCGCGCAGGGGGGCCCAGAAGGCCTGCGCGCGGTCGCGCAGCGCCACCATGACACGCTGGAGGACGCGTGTACGAGGGTTATCGCAGCCGGGATGGCGGAGCCGGGCAACGTCCACCATCAGAGTCAGTTCGTCTGGCACGCCAAACTCAGCGATAAGTCCGGTGAGGGCTTCCCGCAGGCCGGCGACGGCAGTCGCCGGGCTGTCACCCTCTCCGCTGGCTCCCACCCCGGGGCGTAGCTGAGCGTGAGCGCACCATACGCCGTCTTCGTCCTGCTCGACTGTGCAAGAAACATGCACGGCCCTAGTCATCGCACCTGCCCAACCTGGTACCGCTCTGCCGGTTCCACCACTTGGTCGCCGTCCACGACTGGGGCTGGCAACTCACCCTGCACCCCGACGGCACCACCACTGCCATCAGCCCCCAAGGACGCACCATCCACAGTCACAGCACCCACCCAGGCCGCATGACGAGCCCGGGCGCCCAGCCTGGCTACATCGTCGACTGCCGCAGGTCAGCGGTCAGCGCAACCGAGCCCCGGCCCGGCATCAATGCGACCTGTTCGGTCTGCGTCAGCAGTGCGCCGACTGGGACCAGTGCCAGTGGGGACACCGCGCATGCGGGCGGTAACGCGGCCCATGCGAGGGTCGGGTGTTCGCCTGAATTGCGACGCTGACCAGCAGCACCAGCAACCGCACATCGCTGTCGCATTCGAGCCGCAACCGGATCCAGTTGCTGCCCGGGCTAAAGTGCACCTGGTCGCTGTCAGCCAGTGCCGTGCTCAGCCGCTCGATTACCGGCCAGGTCAAATGGAGTTCTGCTTCGTCAGATCGGTGCAGGTGGATGATCTGGTGGGTGCTGACCGCCAGCCCCATGCCCGCCCCACAGTCGGCCTGGCACACCTTCAGGGCGGGCCACTCACTCAACTGCCCGAGGGCTCGGTCAGCGAAAGACGGTCTGCTCGCGAGAATCGAGTCCACACCCCTCATGTTTCACCCAATAGTCCCAAAAGGAAACAGGTGCAGCACTGTTTCAAACGGGATAGTAGGTAATGTCCGGCCTATACCGTAATGCCCCAGATAGCGTCAGGCAATGCACAGACCAAGCGCAAGTCAAGAGCGTACCCTGGCATGTGCCAGCCGCTGACGAGGACAGCGGCGCCTAGCCGAGCCCAGTCCCCCGGCACCGCAGGCAGGCGGTGTCAGGGGATAGGTGCTTGACTGGCTGGGTGACTATGACCTCGGACAACAGTGGACGTGTTGCCCTGGTGGCGGGCGCCACACGTGGCGCGGGCCGGGCTATTGCCGTGGAGCTGGGCCGGGCTGGCTTCTTCGTCTACGCCACCGGCCGCAGCAGCCGTGAGTCGGGGCGGTCAGAGATCGACCGGCCCGAGACCATCGAGGAGACCGGCGACCTGATCCGTGACGCGGGCGGCGCGGGCTCTGCTCTCGTCGTGGACCACGAGGATCCCGCGGCGGTGGCGGGACTGGTTGCGGCCATCGAAGAACAGCATGGCCGTCTCGACGTGCTCGTCAATGACATCTTCGGCGGTGACCGCTATTCGCAGTGGGAGAAACCGCTGTGGGAGCACGACTGGGATGCCGGGCTGCGGATGCTCCAGATGGGAGTGCACACCCATCTGATCACCTGCCGGGAGGCCATCCCGCTCATACTGCGTACGGCCGCCACGGGCGGTGGCCAGGGCCTGGTCGTCGAGGTCACCGACGGCACGTCGCAGGCCAACGCGGACTTCCGGCGCAACGTCGGGTTCTATTACGACCTGGTCAAGGCCACTGTCGAGCGCATCGTGAAGGGCCTGCACGCCGAACTGGCCGACCTCCCCGTGACGGCGGTCGGTGTGACGCCCGGCTGGCTGCGTTCGGAGAAGATGCTCGAGAACTTCGGCGTCACCGAAGACACCTGGCGTGACGCCCTGCGCGACGTTCCCGGTTTCGCGATCTCGGAGTCGCCGACGTATATCGGCCGTGGCGTTGCGGCCCTCGGGCGGGCAACCGACACCGGCCGATGGGCAGGAACGATCGTCTCCGTCCGCCAGCTCGCGGACGCCTATGGCTTCACCGACACCGACGGCAGCAGGCCGGACTGCTGGGGCTACCTGGCCGCCTACGGCTGGGAACGCGAGGACGGCGGAGGGGTCGAGGACTTCCGCTGATGTGCCCGGAAGCTAGGGCACCTTGTAGTCGGTGTCCTGGAAACCGCTGACACCCTGGTAACGGACCCGGAAGATGAGCGTGGCGCCGGAGCCTGCGGTGACGGATTTGCCGGACAGCCCGGAAACCGTGCCTCGCGTGTAGGTGCCGTTGTCCCACCAGGCGGCCGGGCCGGTGAGGTTCATCTTGGCGACCCAGGTGGATGTCTGTGAACCTGCTGGCTGCACCAGGACGTCCACCGACGACGCCACGTCAGATGGTGGCACGACGGGAGAGGTCCCGAACGGCGACCCGTTGTCCGCCAGGGCCACGGTGGCGCCGTCCACGACCCCGTGGAGCCACGTCAGCGGGGGCGAGACCGCCACCGCCGGTGCGGCCACGCTGACTCCGGCGTCCGACCAGTACTGGTCATAGACCACGTCGGCGGCGGTGGGACAGGTGGTGCTCCCAACCGTGATCATGTCCACCGGGTCGCCTGCCGCCGGGTTACCCGAGCCGAGCGGCTGGTTCACCAGGCCCGCGGCAGGAGCGTCCCAGGACTGCATCGAGAGCCCGATGTTGTGCCGGGGCAGGTAGGACTGGACGAGCTGGCTCGCGAGTGCCCCGTCGGTGCTGCAACTGGGGTTGGCCGACTGGTTCCAGGCGTTGGCGAACACCGCGTGCCCGCTTGCCTCCAGGTCACCGAACCGGGTATTCCACCCGGTAGGCCCGTCGGTGAAGTAGAACGGGTGGATTGCGTAAGCCGAGTTCGCTGGCATTGCCGCCGGAGGGCTGAACCCTGCGAACGTGCTGCCGCCGTTGTCGGCGTCGAACAGCAGCACCTGGTTCGGTGCCTGCTGGGCCAGCCACTGCCCAACATTCTCCATCCCCAGGTAACCGGAGCAGGCGTGCTCCCAGTTCTGCCACGTTTGCGTGCCGCAGGCGGCCCCACTGTCCGGCTCGTTGAAGGGCTCGAGGATGATCCCCGGGTCGTTCCCGAGGTTCACGGCCGCCAGTTGCTGCAACAGCTGTGTCCAGGCGTGCTCGGTGTCCGTCGTGGGGAGCTTCTGCATCCCGGTGGAGGTGGTGCAGGTGTACGGCTCGGTGTCCACGTCGATGTCTACGACCAGGCCCATTGCCCTGGCCTGCCTGATCACGTTCACCGCCATGTCGGTGTACTGGTTGTTGCCGCTGGCGAAACTGTGGTGGGCGTACTCGTACGCAAGGGCGCCCTGGCTGATGTGGAAGCGCACCGTGTCCGCCTGCCAGTGTTCGGCCATGGCCAGCAGTTCCGTATCGGTGTCCGTGGTCATTGCGGTCTGCGCGCCGGTCAGCCCCTGGACCGGAATTTTGGTGGGGCAATGAGCCAGCATGTAGTTCTTTTCCACCGCATTGGTGTATGCCAGGGCGGCCGGATACATCACCCCAACCGAGTTGATGCCGTGCGGCAGGAAACGCTGCTGAGTGCCCTTCACCACCAGTTCGCCAGCGGCCGAGCCGGTGCCGACAGCAACGCCCGCCACGCCGGCGGTTGCCGCCAGGGCCGGTGACGCAGCCGAAGCCACATCCAGCACCGTGCCGCTGAACAGGACTGCTGCTGCCAGGGAGATCGCGCGCAGTGCTCTCATCCGCTCATCCCGCCGTCCGTAGATTCCACGCGAGCCATTCCAGGCTAGAGCGCGGCGGCCACGGCCGGCCAGACCTGGCCTGTCAGGTCACGCCAATCCCTGACAACGGCAGCGGGACACATTCTCCAATCCCGCAAGGTCGCCAGGACTTCGCGAGGTCACTCGCAGCCGAGGTATGGAATTCGCGACCTTCCCCGGCGGACCAGCTGGGGTTAGTTGCCCGGCGCGCCGTCGGCGGAGGCCCAGTCGGGGTCACGCCCGAACCATCCGGCCAGGCGCTCGTAGGCGGGTGCGCTCATTGGCACGACCACTTCGTAGTCGACCCAGCGGTCCGGCCCACGGAACTCAGGCCGCATCGTCTGGTGTGACCAGTCGAGCGCATGCTCGGCAACGGCGGGGTCGAGGTCGGCGTGCTGGCCGGTGGCCTGGGCCAGATCCCAGGCGTGCACCGCCAGCTCAGCGATCTGCTGGTCAGCGCGGCTGCGCAGCGGTGCCCGCCTGCCGCCTGGTACTTCGATGAGCTTCTCCGGGTCCGCTGCCTTCCACGCAGCCAGCAACTCCGCCGCGCGGGTGCGGAACTCCCCTGCCCAGTCCTCGCCGAGTTCATCTGCTGGCGTCTGCCAGTCCGGCTCCTGGCCGCGCGCGGTGACCGCGAAGTTGCGCAGACTCTGCCCGGTCACGTGACGGACGAGCGCACGGACGTCCCAGTCACGGCAGGGCGTGGCGAGCTCAGCCTGGCTGGGGTCGATGGCCGCGATGACCGCACCGGTCTGGTCGAGGGCGCTCTCAAGCAGCGCTAGGGAGTCGGTGTCTGAACTCATTGACGTATCTTCTCAGCGCGCCGGACTGGCTCATGTCCGGGACACGGGGTTAGGTCAGGGCTCCTGGATAGCGAACTGGAGGCAGGTGAGGCCGCGCAGGTCCAGCCACGCCCGGCCGGAGCCGCGGACCAGCCGCAGTACCACCTCGTCACAAACGGGGCAGCGGGCCACCAGGCCGGGGGCGTTGGTGTACACGCGGGTTTCGGCGATGGCGCCGGAGGTCCCGCACGATGCACACCGGCCGACCGAGGTGGTGATGTCCACCCCGAACACTTCACCTAGCGCGCCGCCGATCGCGTTCCCGTCCACGTGTGCGGTCATGCCTAACCTCCTGTCGGCCCGAAACGTTCGGTCTTGACCAGGTGGGGGTCGTGGCCCGCGTCCACCAGCAGGCCCGCGGCGAGCTCCACGAAACCGGTGGGGCCACACACGAATACCGACGGGTTCACCGCCGCTGGCCAGCCGCTCGTGGCGAGCACCTCGGCGGTGATCCGCCCGGCGGGCCTGGCCGCGCCCGGCGGGGCGGTACGGGTGTAGACGTAGGTCACCCCGAGGGAGCCACCGGCCTGGAGTTGTGCCAGCTCGGCCGCATAGAGCGCGGTGTCCGGACTGCGCACCGAGTAGATCAGCCGAAACGGCGGCCCGTTTGCCTGCTCCGCCCGGGTGCGGACCATGGCCATCAGCGGCACCACACCGCTGCCGCCCGCGACCAGCAGCACGGGCGCTGGGTTCGCGGGGTTCCAGACGAACCACCCGCCTATCGGGCCGCGCAGTTCCAGCGGGTCACCGGTTGCCAGCGTCTCGGCCAGATACGGGGATACCTCCCCATCCACCAGCCGCTGCACGGTCAGTTCGACCCGGGTGCCGTCCGGGGCCGAGGCGATCGAGTACGACCGCTGTGCCGAGTACCCGTCCGCCGCGGTAAGCCGTACATCCACATGCTGGCCCGCCTGGTGACCGAGCCAGTCAGGAACATCCAGCGTGATGCTGCGTGCGGTGGCGGTCTCGTCGTGCTCAGCGGTGACCGTCGCCACCCGCCACGTCAGTCGCCCCAGTACCGCTGCTCGCGCCAAGGGTCCCCATAGTTGTGATAGCCGAGTGACTCCCAGAACCCTGGCTCGTCCTCGGTCAGCAGGTCGATGCGGGTCAGCCATTTCGCTGACTTCCACAGGTACAGGTGCGGGACGAGCAGCCGGGCAGGCCCGCCGTGCTCGGGCGCCAGCGGTGCCCCGTCGTAGGCGTAGGCGACCCAGGCCTGTCCGTCGACCAGGTCCGCCAGTGGCAGGTTGGTGGTGTACCCGCCGTAGGAGCGCGCGAGTACGAACCCGGCATCAGTGCGGATGTCCGCCAGCAGCGTGTCCAGCGACACCCCCCGCCAGGGCGTGGCGAGCTTGGACCACTTGGTCACGCAGTGCAGGTCAACTGTGACGTCTTCGGCTGGCAGTGCCTGGAACGCCACCCAGTCCCAGGTACGCACCTGCCCGGTCTCGGTGGTGACCCGCAGTTCCCACTTGCCGGTGCCCACCCGCGGGGTCGGCCCGGCTGACAGCACCGGGAAGTCAGTGACCAGGTACTGGCCAGGGGGGAGCTTCTCACTGGTGCGCCTGCGGCCGGTGAACCCCGGAGACACGATTCCCATGTGGCCTAGCCTGCCACTCTGCGTCACCTCACGCTACGGTCGGGGGTCGCTGAGCGCCTCGAGCTGATAACAGCAAGAGGGTGCCTGTGCGCGGAGGGTGGCTTGGGTGCTATGCGGCTAGCAGCCGCCACCGCCGGTGGCGCAATCGGCGGCGATGTGGGCGACGGCCTTGAGGAGCAGGCAGTTGAGGGTCTCTCGCTCGGCGGGTGTCAGTGCCGCCAGGACCGCGTCGTCGACCAGGTGCAGTGCGCGGTCGAGGTCTGCGAGGAGCTGCTCGCCCTGTGTGGAGAGGGCGATGATCGCCCGGCGGCGGTCGGCGCGGTCGCGGCGCCGTTCGATGAGGCCCGCGTCTTCGAGGCTGTTGAGGACCGTGACGAGGTTGGTGGCGTCCACGCCGATCAGCTCGACCAGCACCTGCTGGGCTGATGGCCCACGCTCCCGCAGGTGCTGGAGGGCGAGCAGTTCGTTCGGGCGCAGGCCGATAGGCGCGATCGCCTGGTCGATGCGGCGCCGGGTCCCGCGTGCGAGCTGTGCGATCAGCAGGCTCGACGCGGCGGGTGCCGGAGAGCTGGATCCCGTTTCGCTCACGAATCCAGTGTACAGCGCAATTCACTGATTATATGCTAATGATTAGTATTCTACTAATGACTTGTTGATCGCAAATGATAGGAGCGGACAGGTGGCCTTCACCCTCCCCGACCCTGGTCAGCCCAACAGCGAGTTCGAGCGCCCGGCCGACCGCGCGCGGCTGGAGCGGACCGCGGCCGCGCTCGCCAGCCGCGGCTTCCAGGCCGAGATCACTGACAGCGCCAAGGACGCCAGGCGGCTCATCCTCGACGCCCTCCCGGAGGGCGCACAGGTCCACGTGGCCCTCTCCGAGACCATGCAGGAGCTGGGGATCACCACCGAGGTCGACGAGTCAGGGCGTTATGAGTCGATCCGGGCCGAGCTCAACAAGCTGGACCGGCAGACCCAGGCCCGGGAACGGCGCAAGCTGGGCGCGGCACCCGACTACATCGTGGGCAGTGCGCACGCCGTCACCGACGCGGGGGAGATCATCGTTGGCTCCGGGTCTGGCAGCCAGCTAGGCGCATACGCCTACTCAGCCGACCACGTCATCCTCGCGATAGGCCACCAGAAGCTGGTCCGCGACCTCGACGAGGGACTGCGGCGCCTGCGCGAGTACAGCCTGCCGCGGGAGTACGCACGCATGCAGGGAATCGGCCGCCCCGGGAGCTTGCTGGCCAAGACCCTGATCATCGAATACGAGATGTCAGGCCGGATCCAGGTCATCCTCATCCCGGAGACGCTCGGCTTCTGAGTCCTGCTAGTCCCGCTCGCCCGCGGGGGCGCTTTGCGGTGCCGTCTTCCCTCGTCGCTCCCGCGCTCGCTGCGCTCGCTCCCCGCTCCTCAGTCCAGGCGGCACCGCGCCCCCTCCGGCTCGCTCGTGCTAGTCCGCTCGCCCGCGGGGGCGTGGTCCGCGCTACTGCCCGGCAAGTAGCGGGTTGCGCTTGGACCAGGCCCAGGTGAGTGCACCCACACTCGCCGCGACCGTGATGATGTTGATCGCCAGCTCGACCAGGCCGCCGCCGCCTCCGGCGAACCAGATCCGGTGCTCGATGTCGTACAGCACGTCCATCGTGGCGAGGTAGAAGCCGGCACCGCCACCGGCCAGCAGCCACAGCAACGCGCTCGGGCGGCGCCGCGCGAGGGTGATGATGCTTGCCACGATGCAGAGCGCGAGCCAGCCGTCGGCCAGCGGGAACGCGTTCTCGAACTCGTAGTAGGCGGGCCGGGCCGAACTGGCCAGCGCCGAGCGGTCAACCAGGAACCAGACCACCCAGTAGGCGGCGACGATCAGCGCGGCGACAGCCAGCAGGCCCACCACCAGGCGGCGCTGTCCATCGCCGATCGCGCTGTTCGCTCCATCGTCCCCGCTGTCTGTTGGCTTGCTCATCTGCCCGGCTTGTGTCATCTGGCTATCCTCCTCGTGCCCAGTCCAATGGTGGCCTGCTCCCAGGTGTTTGAAAAACTGATATCAATGTGATAAAGCATGCGGTATCAAGCACGGCGAAAGAGGTGGGTCAGATGGCACTGCAGGAACCCGAGGCAGTGGTCAGCGCAGCGGTCGGTCTGCCGGTTACCGAGCGGGCTGCGTGGTTCAGGTCAGGTCTGCAGATGCTGGTGACCGGTATCGTCGGGCTGCTGCTCGGCATCGGGCTGGTCGTGATCGCGTCCTTGCTCACAGGTGCCGCGGCGATCGCCGTGGGCGTGGTCTGCGTCCTCGTGTTCCTCGCCAGTGCTCTCATCCTGCGCGGGCTGATCGCGGTCGTGCCAGGCAAGGCGCGCGTCATCCAGTTGTTTGGCAAGTACCGTGGCACGATCCGCGACTCCGGCCTGCAGTGGGTGAACCCGTTCACGGAACGTATCGTGATTTCAACCAGGATCCGTAACCAGGAGTCGGCACAGCTCAAAGTCAATGACGCGGACGGCAACCCCATCGAGATCGCGGCCGTCGTGGTCTGGCAGGTCCGCGACACCGCGAGCGCCATCTACTCCGTGGACAACGTCACCAAGTTCGTCACCATCCAGACGGAGACCGCTGTGCGGCACACCGCGTCCAGCTACCCCTACGACAGCCGCGGCAGTGGCGCGCTGTCCCTGCGGGACAACGCCGACGAGGTCACCGAACGCCTCTCGGCCGAACTCACCACACGAGTCCGTCCCGCCGGCGTGCAGATCATCGAGACGCGGCTGACCAGGCTCTCCTACGCGCCGGAGATCGCCCAGGCCATGCTGCGCACGCAGCAGGCGAACGCGGTGGTCGGGGCCAGGCAGCGGATCGTCGAAGGCGCGGTCGGCATGGTCGGGCTGGCCCTGAACCGCCTCCAGGAAGAGGGCGTGGTCGAACTCGACGAGGAGCGCAAGGCAGCCATGGTCTCGAACCTCCTCGTGGTCCTGTGCAGCGAGCAGGCGACCCAGCAGGTCGTGAACACCGGCTCGCTGTACCAGTGACGGTCCGCGCGGAACTGTCATGAGTGAACGCAAGGGCGTGCTGCTGCGGCTGGACCCAGCCGTGCACGACGCCTTGGCCAAGTGGGCCGCTGACGAACTGCGCAGCACGAACGCCCAGATCGAGTTCGTCCTGCGCCGCGCCCTGGCTGATGCCGGCCGGCTGCCCAGCAAGGCCGGGCCGATCCGCAAGCCCGGCCGGCCGCCGCGTGACCCCGCCGCGCGCGACTGATGAGGCCGCCGTCCGCGGCGGGACTGATAACAGCAAGAGGCGGGGGTGCAGGGGCGTGGCTGGGGGCCGAGCTGGGGGCGTGGTCCGGGGATGGGCCGCGCCCCCGCAGGGGGGTCAGGCCGCTGATTCGGCGAGCACGGCGTGCAGGCGTGCCAGTGCGCTCGTGAACGCATGGTCCGGGGGCGTCCCGTAGCCGATGACCAGCGCAGGGGCGTGCCCGGTTGCCGCATCGCAGTAGCTGCCCAATCCTGTGACCGCCAGCCCGTGCGCCGCGGCACGGGCGACGAGGCCGGCCTCATCCATGGTGGCGGGTAGCTCGGCCAGTACGTGCATGCCCGCGGCGATGCCGCTGACCCGCACCGGGACAGGGCTGCGCGTCAGGGCCGCGATGAGCAGGTCGCGGCGCCGCCGGTAGGTGAGCCGGGCGGAGCGGACCTGCCGGTCGTAGGCGCCCGAGGTGATGAGCTGTGCCAGCGCCAGCTGGTCCAGGCTGCCTGCTAGCTCACCCGCGGCCTCCTTGGCCGCCACGACCTCGTCGAGCAGTGACGGGGGGACGACCAGCCAGCCGAGCCGCACCCCCGGCGCGAGGCTCTTGCTCGCCGTGCCGGCGTAGACGACGTGCCCAGGACTGAGCGCCTGGAGGGCACCGACTGGCTGGCGGTCGTAACGGAACTCCCCGTCGTAGTCGTCCTCGACCACCAGGCCGCCGCTGCCTTCGGCCCAGACGCAGAAGGCGCGGCGCCGGGACGGGTGCAGGGTGACTCCCAGCGGGAACTGGTGGGCGGGGGTCAGCACGGCGGCGCGGGCCCGGCCGAGCGCATCGGGCCGGGCACCAGCCGCGTCCACGGTCAGCGGGACCGGCCGCAGCCCGTGCGCCTGGACGATCTGGCAGTGGCTGAGGTGCCCGTATGCCTCGACCGCGACGGCGGCCATGCCACGGCCGCGCAGCACCTCGCACAGCAATGCCAGCCCGTTCGCGAACCCGCCACAGACCACCACGCGGTCAGGGTGGGCCGCCACTCCCCGGGCACGGGCGAGGTAGCCCGCCAGTGCGGTACGCAGTGGCAGCAGGCCGCGTGGGTCGGCGTAACCGAGGACGTGGTCCGGGGCTTCGCCAAGGGCCTTCCGCAGGGCCGCGGCCCATGGCCCACGGGGGAACGCCGCCAGGCTGGGCAGGCCAGGGCGCAGGTCGTAGCGGGCAGCCGCCGGCGCAGGTCCGGCCGGGGTTCCGGGAGCGGGCACGGGGAACGGCCGGTCGGCGACCCATGTCCCGGAGCCGGCTCGCGCGGCCAGCCAGCCCTCCGCGACGAGCTGCGCGTACGCGTCGGCGACCGTGTTACGGGCGACTCCCAGGTCGGCGGCCAGTGCCCGCGAGGGCGGCAGGCGCGTGCCAGCAGGCAGCCGCCCGGCACGCACCGCGTCCCGCAACCCTGCTTCGACCGCGGCCCTGGTGCCGTGGCTTCCCGCATCGAGGTGCAGGTCCAAGGAATTGGCCCATGAATCGACCATAGAATTGGACCTTACTCGTGGGTCGCTGGCCTCGTAGCGTGGGTGTCATGACAACGACGACAACCCCACAGACCGAGGTCCGACTCGACTTCGACGCGCACGCGACCCACTTCGCGCGGGCACTGGCCCAACTCGACCAGGCCGCCACCAGGCAACTCGACAAGGCCGGGATCGACCCCCGGTTGCGTGAGCTGGTACGGGTCCGGGCCTCCCAGCTCAATGGCTGCGCCTACTGCATCGACATGCACACCAAGGACGCCCGCGCGGTCGGCGAGACCGAGCAGCGCCTCTACGCGCTCCCAGCCTGGCGGGAAACCCCCTACTTCTCAGCCAGGGAACGGGCGGCGCTGGACTTCACCGAAACAGTCACGTTGCTGGCCGACACCCACGTCCCGGCCGAGTCCTACCAGCGTGCGGCAGCCGAGTTCAGCCCCGCCGAGGTCGCGGCGCTGCTGAGCCTGGTCGTGACGATCAACGCGTGGAACGCCATCGGGGTGACCACCCGGGCCTGGGAACCAGGCTCCTACCAGCCCTGACCTCAGGCTGGCTGGGCAGGCTGACTGGGCAGTTGGGCTTCGCAGTTGGGCTTCGCAGTTGGGCCGGGGCAGGCGGGCCGGTACGCGGGCACGGCCCGCCCGACGCATGACCCTGGCACGTGACCCGCCGCGAGTGACTGATACGGTCCCGTTTACAGTCGGCTGGCTGGGGGCTGGTCGCCACTTAGTCAGGCCTTGGGCAGCCGCGGGAACTTATCACCGTAACCGTCACGAAGTTCCTATAACAGACGGCATCCGGGCGCGATAACTTATGGCGGGGCCTGACTTCAGGCGGAGCCGGGGAGCCGGGCCGTGCCGTCAAACGCGACTCGTGTGGGTATGCGTGCGGGGTCCACCGGTGACGCCCCAGACATTTACTGAGGAGAAGAACACACTCATGCCAGCCACCCTCCATGACATCCTGCTCATGCCCGGCATCAAGCCCAAAGTGGTCGATGACGCGAACACACTGATCGAGCAGGAAGTCGCCAGCAAGTCGGGGATCTCTGGGACCGGACTCAAGCTGGCCTACAAGACAGCAACCACCTTTGCGCCCGGCCACGTGCGGCACATGGTGGAGACCCTGCTGCCGAAGATGGCGGACAACCTCCAGCCGTTCTGGGCGGACTTCCACTCCTCCGGTGGCTCCGACTTCGGCGACTACCTGACCAAGCGTGGCCCGGAGGTGGCCGACGCGCTCCTCACGGTGACCGACGCCCGCGCCGCAGCGTCCCGTCGGCCCATAATCGTCAAGGCCTACAACTCTGTCCGCGGCGGCGCCCACAAGCACATCGAGGCCGCCCTGCCGCGCCTGGGTGACCTGGTGACGAAGTACGCAGGCTGACCCCCTCTGATCCGCCCCGGCCGCCATGGCCCACTCACGTGGCGTCCGGGGCGTCAGCTTGTTGGGTCAGCCCGCGCTGGAACGGGCCCAGAGGTCGATGTCGCCTTCCACGGCGTAGCGGTCGACCGCGGCCAGTTCGTCCTCGGTGAACGAGGTGTTCCTGGTCGCTGCCACGTTCTCCTCGAGCTGGGCGACGCTGCTCGCGCCGATCAGCACCGAGGTCACCCGCTTGTCGCGCAGCGCCCAGGCCAGGGCCATCTGTGCCATGGACTGGCCCCGGTCGCGGGCCACCGTCGCCAGTGCCCGGACCCTGGCCAGGTTCTCGTCGCTGAGCTGGTCGCGGCCGAGTGAGCTGTCGCGGCTGGCGCGGGAGCCTTCCGGGATGCCGTCGGAGTACTTGCCGGACAGCAGGCCCTGGGCCAGCGGGGAGAACGCGATGCAACCGACGCCCTCCTGCTCGAGCACGTCGAGCAGGCCGCCCTCGACCCAGCGGTTGAGCATGGAGTACGACGGCTGGTGGATCAGCAGCGGAGTGCCCAGGTCGCGCAGGAGCGCGCACGCCTGTGCGGTGCGTTCCGCCGAGTAGGAGGAGATCCCCGCGTACAGTGCCCGGCCCGACTTCACCGCGGTGTCGAGCGCCATCATGGTCTCTTCCAGTGGCGTGTCGGGGTCGAACCGGTGGCTGTAGAAGATGTCCACGTAGTCCAGGCCCATCCGGCGCAGCGACTGGTCCAGGCTGGCCAGCAGGTACTTGCGTGAACCCCATTCGCCATAGGGGCCCGGCCACATGTCGTAGCCGGCCTTGGTCGAGATGACAAGCTCGTCCCGGTAGGGCCGCAGGTCCTCGGCCAGCAGCCGGCCGAAGTTGACCTCGGCGGAACCATAGGGCGGGCCATAGTTGTTGGCGAGGTCGAAGTGCGTGATGCCCAGGTCGAAGGCGCGGCGCAGGATCGCGCGCTGGACATCGGCCGGCCGGTCGTCACCGAAGTTGTGCCACAGGCCCAGCGACACCTCGGGCAGCTTGAGGCCGCTGCGCCCGCTCCGGCGGTAAGGCATTTTCCCGTCATAACGGTCAGCGGCGGCGACATAGGTCATAGTATGAGTCTTTCATCCCAGTGACATGCCTTAGGGGGGTGGCGTGACGGGAGATGAAGTACTGGCCCACTGCCTGGCCAAACCCGGGGCGTGGCAGGACGAGCCGTGGGAAGGCGACGTCGTCGTCAAGGTCGGCCCGAAGATCTTCGCGTTCCTGGGATCAGGGGCATCGGTTGGCCTCAAGTGTGGCGCTGACCGGGAGGCTGCCAACGAGTGGCTGACGCGCTACCCCGCTGACGCGTCGGTCATGGCCTACATCGGCCGTTCTGGGTGGAACGCGCTGCGGGTCAGTGGCGCGATCCCCGACGACGAACTGCTCGACGCCATCGACGCTTCGTATGAGGCCGTCGTGGCCAAGTTGCCCAGGAAGGACCGGCCACCGCAGCCTTGAGTCCGCCCAGACCGGTGTATCGCTGGCAAGCCGGGCGTAACGATCCAGACCTGTGTATCGCTACCAGACCAGGCGTAACCCGCCCAGGCCACCCTATTGATAACAGCAAGTGGCAGGGCGGACTCACGCGGCTCAACCGGGGGGAGACAGCGTCCATGGGGGCAGCAGGTTCGATGGGGCTTCAGGCCCGCAGCGATAAGCTTGGGCGGTCGGATAGGCGACCGGCCGTGACCCGGCCAGGCGAACGGGGCGCTTGGTTCCCAGGTCCGGCGGCCCATGCACAGAGACCCTGACAGGCGGTCAATGAAGGCGCTGGTCAAGGCACGGGCGGAGCCCGGCCTCGAATGGACGGATGTGCCGGCCCCCACCGTGGGCCGTGACGACGTCTTGATCCGGGTGTTGCGGACCGGTGTCTGCGGCACGGACCTGCACATCTATGGGTGGGATGGCTGGGCACAGGCCAATGTGCCGGTGCCGCTCGTCATCGGCCACGAGTTCGTCGGCGAGGTGGTGGAGGTCGGTGCCGACGTGGCCGAACTCGCCCAGGGCGATCTCGTGAGCGGCGAGGGGCACCTCGTGTGCGGGCGCTGCCGCAACTGCATGGCGGGGCGGCGCGTGCAGTGCGCGCGCACCCAGGGCGTCGGTGTCAACTACCCGGGCGCGTTCGCCGAGTACATCGCGCTGCCCGCGACGAACGTGTGGCGCCACCCCCCGGACATCAGCCTCGACGTCGCGGCCATCTTCGACCCGTTTGGCAATGCCGTGCACGCGGCCCTCACATTCCCTGTGCTGGGCGAGGACGTCCTGATCACGGGCGCGGGGCCGATCGGGCTGATGGCGGCGATCGTGGCCCGCCACGCCGGCGCCCGTTATGTGGCCATCACCGACGTGTCGGAGTACCGGCTCGACCTCGCCAGGAAGATCGGCGTCACGATGGCCGTGAACGTGACCGCCACGTCGCTCGCTGACGCCATGGCCGAGCTTGGCATGCGGGAGGGTTTTGACGTCGGGCTCGAAATGTCCGGTCAGCCAGCCGCCATGCGGGAGATGCTCGCTAGCATGACCCACGGTGGCAAGGTCGCCATGCTTGGGCTGCCGGCCAAGGAGTTCGCGGTCGACTGGGCTCACCTGGTCACCAACATGATCACGGTCAAGGGCATCTATGGCCGCCAGATGTTCGAGACTTGGTACGAGATGTCGGTGCTCGTCAACTCGGGGGTGGACATCTCCCAGGTCATCACACACCGGTTCGACGCCAAGGACTTCGAGCAGGCTTTCGCCACGGTACGCGAGGGCACGTGCGGCAAGGTCGTCCTGAACTGGGCACACCGCTGAACCAGGAGGGGGGACAGCAGGTGATTGGCAGCATCGCGCAGGAGATCAGCGGTGAGCTCGACGAGATACGTAACGCTGGCCTGTTCAAGGCCGAGCGTGTCATCGTCAGCCCGCAGGGCTCGGTCATCCGGGTCGGCGACAACGTGCAGGTGCTCAACTTCTGCGCGAACAACTACCTCGGCCTGGCCGACGACACACGCGTCGTGGCCGCGGCCAAGGAGGCGATGAACCGCTGGGGCTATGGCCTGTCCAGCGTCAGGTTCATCTGCGGCACCCAGGGCGTGCACAAGCAACTCGAGCGGCGGATCTCGCAGTTCCTCGGCACCGACGACACGATCCTGTACTCGTCCTGTTTCGACGCCAATGCCGGGCTGTTCGAGACACTGCTCGGTGAGTCCGACGCCGTCATCAGCGACGAACTCAACCATGCCTCGATCATCGACGGGATCAGGCTGTGCAAGGCGAGGCGGCTGCGCTACCGCAACCGTGACATGGCCGACCTCGAAGCCCAGCTCAATGCCAGCGCGGACGCGAGGCGCCGGCTCATCGCCACCGACGGCGTGTTCTCCATGGACGGCTACCTCGCGCCGCTGGCTGAAATCTGTGACCTGGCCGAGCGCTACGAGGCCATGGTCATGGTCGACGACTCGCACGCGGTCGGCTTCGTCGGCCCCCGCGGTCGCGGCACGCCGGAACTGCACGGGGTCACCGACCGCGTGGACATCGTCACCGGCACCCTGGGCAAGGCACTGGGCGGGGCCAGCGGCGGCTACACCAGCGGCCGGCAGGAGATCATCGACCTGCTCCGCCAGCGGTCACGTCCGTACCTGTTCTCCAACTCCGTGGCCCCCGCCGTGGTGGGGGCCTCCCTGAAAGTCCTCGACCTGCTCGAGACCGGCGGCGACCTGCGGGACCGCCTGCATGAGAACACCGCATGGTTCCGCGAGCGCATGACAGAACTGGGCTTCGACATCCTGCCGGGTGACCACCCGATCGTGCCGGTGATGATCGGTGACGCCGCGCGTGCCAGCCGCATGGCCGACCTGCTGCTCGCCAAGGGCGTCTACGTGATCGGGTTCAGCTATCCCGTGGTCCCCGTGGGCAAGGCGAGGATCAGGACACAGATCTCTGCCGCGCACAGCCAAGAGGACCTCGAGACCGCCGCTGACGCGTTCGCCGCCGTCCGCGACGAGATGGACTGACCGAGGGTCATAGCGGGCTGGGGAGCCTGGCGCCCCCTGTCCCTGGCCGCCCCCTGTCCCTGGCCGGACGTATTTCTTGGCCGTATGGCCACCTCTTGGTGGATACCTCCATATGGAGGTACCGGCGCGGCAAATGCAGTGCCACGCTGTCCAGTCGTTCACGCGCCGCGGGCCCCCGCAGGTACGGGCTCTCACCAGGGCTCTGGGGTCTCACGAGGCGACTTACGCAACACACGGTGCGGTCCAGGGGATGGGAGAGTGGAGTGCCGCTGTGTTCGAAACACCTGACAACTACGGCCTGAAGGCCAGACAGAGCAACCCGCCCCCGTCATTCTGGGGCGAGTCCATGCCCACACCGTCCCAGTCGGTCTGGGACAGGGCCACGCCCACGCCGCCCCAGTCGGTCTGGGACAGGGCCACGCCCACGCCGCCCCAGTCGGTCTGGGACAGGGCCACACCCACGCCGCCCCAGTCGGTCTGGGACAGGGCCACACCCACACCGTCCCAGTCATCCTGGAACGG